>JBATWQ010000301.1:0-9472 GCA_049672765.1 Microthrixaceae bacterium
AACAGGATCTGTGCGTACGCGCCGACGACGAGCACCCGCAAGCCCGAGTTGAGCGAGGGTTCGCCGAACATTGCGTTCGTTCCCAACACAACTACCGCGACAACCCACCAGGCAAAACCGGCAGCGAGTTGAACCAGGCGTGGACCCGCCCAGTCGATCTGCTTGGGGCCCACGTGGGGCATGAGCCACGTGATTGCCAGTATCGACGCCGCGTAGGCCCAGAGCCCGATCGCAGCGACTGCCCGGACGTCGAGGACCCAACCGAGCATTGTGACCAGGGTCGATGCCGTGACTGCCCCTATGACCATGTGGACCCTGGCCGGGGTGGCGGCCCTGGACATCTTCATCCGCGCCTGGGTGGCGACGAAGTAGGGGAGGGTTGCTGCGATGACGGTACCGACGAGCCCCAGCGCGTTGGCCGCGATGTGAATTCCCCTGACGTTGATCGATGATCCCGAGAACGCTCCCGAGGCCATGGCGGTTCCGAGCGAACTGCCGATGATCCCGAAGCCAGCGGCGGCGCAATATCCGTGGATCGCCGGGCGGTAGCGGTCTGTAACGGCGCTGTTGCGGATCTGCACGAGGCTGACGATCAACAGGGCAAGGGCGCCGACCACCGCTGCGCCCCCGATGCCCGTCAAGGCATCGGTATTGAACTCACGCCCGAACACGATTGCGAGGGCACCGCCGAACAGCAGGACCCGCTGGGTGCTGGCCAGCCACTGCGCCGGGGCGGGCGAGGCCGACCAGGTGACTGCGAGAAGCTGGGTGGCTGCGACGATCGCGCCGAGAACCGAGCCGACCAGAAACAGGTGCAACGGCAACCACATTCCGGTGTCGTGGGGAATTACCGCTGTGATCGGTGCTGCTATCGCGAACACGGCGGCAAGCACGAAGGTGGGGCGTGCCTGCCCATGAACCTGGGCAACCCGATCGGCCGCTCCCCGTGGCTGGGTCGAGCCGCTGGCTGATCCGCCGGTGTCGGATGAGGAGTCGGATGCCATGCCGTCAGATTAGGTGGACCCGCTAAGCCTCAAGCTGGTGTGGCGTTCCCCGGCACGTCCCGGGCGACACGGAAACCAATGTTGCCAGCGCAACTATCGGGAGTGTTGGAGCTTCGGGCGGCGACCCGGTAGCGGGTGCAGTAGGAGTGGTGACAGAGGTAGGAACCGCCCCGCATGACCCGGTCTGTCCCGTGCTCGGGACCCACCGGCTCGACCCGGTCTGTCGCGGTGTAGGTGTCCCGGGCGAACCAGTCCGAACACCATTCCCAGACGTTCCCGGTCATGTTGTGAAGGCCGAAGCCGTTGGGCTCGAAAGCCTCAGCTGGACAGGTTCCGGCCCACCCATCGTCGGCGGTGTTGTCGTTCGGGAACGTTCCCTGGAAGACGTTCATCCTGTGAACTCCTGCGGGTTCGAGTTCGTCACCCCAGGGGAAGCGGCGCCGTTCCAATCCTCCCCGAGCGGCGTATTCCCATTCGGCCTCGGTGGGCAGCCTCGTGTGGCTCCAGGCGCAGTAGGCCCGGGCGTCGTCCCAAGTGACGTGTACGACCGGATGATCCGAGCGCTGCGCCACGTCTGATCCGGGGCCTTCGGGGTGTCGCCAATCTGCGCCGAAGACCTGGCGCCACCACGGGGTGGCGGCAACGGCCCGCGTCGGAGGGAAGTCGTCGGGCAGTAGCCCACCGAACACGAAGGACCAGCCGTCGCTTTCGGCAAGGGTCACATAGCCGGTTGCTTTCGCGAACTCTTGGAAGTCAGCGTTTGTTACGGTCCGGGACGCGATGGAGAACGGCGCGAGCCTGACCTCGTGAACCGGTTCCTCTCCGTCGTCGGGGTAGCCCTCGCCTGGCCCTGAACCCATTTTGAAGGTTCCGCCCTCGAGTTTCACCAGGCCCCCGCGGAATCCGTCTGCAGAACCCGCGACCGCCTGATCCCCGGAACCCGGCTGGGATTGGCGCTCCGACCGCGGAGCGCAGCAGTGGTTCTGGATTTCACTCATGTCGTCGCATTCTCGTTCGGAATCAGGTGCTGAGGAAGTCCATCGCCGCGCCTCGAATCGGATGGTCCGCGTTGAAGTGCCTGCACCTCGGTCGTACCGTTCTATAGGTAATTCTGGGTGTTGGCCCGAGGGCCCGGCCAGAGTCTGCAAACCGCTGAGGTCCAAGGAGTTTTCTGATGGCTGTTACGCGTCATGAACGTCCATCTTCCGGCGACGACTGGCCGTTTCGGGGCTTCCCGCGGCTACTCGGGTCGCAGTTCGAGGACTGGCCGGCCCTCAACGGGTTGGGATACCCGGACCTGAATGTCCTCGAAGGATCCGACGAGGACGATCGGATGAAGATCGAGGAGTACCGCGAGAACGGTGCTCTGGTCATCAAGGCCGAGATGCCCGGGGTGGACCCCGAGAACGACATTGAGATCACCCTCTCGAACGGAAACATGGACATACGTGTCGAACGCAGAGAGGAGCACGAGTCGACCGACGAGAACGGCTTCTACCGTTCGGAGTTCAGCTACGGCGAGTTCACTCGGCGGGTTTCACTTCCCGCCGGAGTTACCAGCCAGGATGTCACCGCCAACTACAGGGATGGGATTCTCGAAGTCCGTGTTCCGGTGCGTAACGAGGCGGTGAGCGAGAAGGTCCCTGTCACCAGGAGTTAGCCCCGGCGGGTTGGCCCCCTGCCTACGCCGTGTCCATCCCGCCTGATGCGGTGACAAATGGGTACTCTGCCAGCCATGTTGGCCACCCTGATGCAGCAGTACACCACCGACTACCAGGCAGACGTCGCGCTCGGCGCAGGGTTCTGGATATTTCTCGTCATCATGCTGGCCGTGATGGTCTTCTACGTGGCCGCCATGTGGCGGATTTTCACCAAGGCGGACTACCCGGGCTGGCATTCAATCATCCCGATCCTCAATATGTACACGCTTGCCCGGATCGCTGGACGGCCTGGCTGGTGGTGGGTGTTGATGTGTATCCCATGTGTCGGGTCGGTTGTCTCAATCATTGTGTGGCTCGATCTGGCCAAGGCGTTCGGCAAGGACATCGGCTACGGACTCGGGCTGGTATTCCTCTCCCCGATCTTCGTGCCGATGCTGGCGTTCGGCTCGTCGCAGTACGGAACCCCCACTTACGGCGGGTACTACGGCGGCGGGCCCGGTGTGGGTCCGGCCGGCTATGGCGGCTACGGCGGTGGGGGCGGGCTTCCGCAGGTCGGTGGTCCCGGACCTGGCGGTGGATTCGGCGGTGGCTTCGGTGGAGGCGGAGTCCAGCCTCCCGGTGGATTCAATCCGAACGCCGGTGTCGGCGGGAGCCCCTACGGGCAGTCATCGACACCGCAGTTGCCATCGTTGCCGGGCATTGCACAGCCGACGGGATCAGCGATTCCACAGGCGTCGCCGTCGGCAACACCCGCGCCGCATCTGCCGACGCTGCCGGGCATATCGGGCACGCCGGGAATTTCGGGCGCATCTGACTGGTCGGGCACGTCTGACTCGGAGGGCACCTCGGGTACTGGGACTCCTCACGGCCAGGGTTGGTCTACTCCCGGAGCTGATTCGACCGCCGAGCCGCCCACACCAGTGGTATCTGATGGTCCACAACCTGGTTGGTATCCGAACCCAGCCGGTGGAAGCGGGCTTCGTTGGTGGGACGGCAACGCCTGGACGGACCACGTATCGGGCTGAGCAGACTCATCTGAGGACTTACCCCAACCGCCGCCAGCTCGTGTCGACGGCCCTGGCACAGGCAGGGGACTGTTGCGTTGTGTGTGTAACCGGGGTGGTCATTTCAGTTGGTGGCCGCGGTGATGCGGTCGTTGTAGTGGATGGTAAGGGTGTTCAGGATGGCCTTCCAGCCGTTGATCCGGCCGGTAGGGTTCGCCCGGTTTTTCCGTCTTTCGATTGACACCAGGTACAGCACTTTGAGGGCGGCTTGGTCGGTGGGGAAGTGCCCTCGCCGAACGGCTGCTTTGCGGAACCGGCTGTTGAGCGACTCGATCGCGTTTGTTGTGTACACGATTTTGCGGAGATCGATGGGGAACTGCAGGAATGCTTCGAAGTCGTCCCAGGTGTCTCGCCACGTTTTCACCATCGCTGGATAGATGGGTTCCCATTTCTCGGCGAACGCGTCGAAAGACACTTCGGCTGCACCGATCGAAGGGGCGGTGTAGATCTCGCGGAGCTCCGATGTGATCTGACCCCAATGCTTCTTGCTGGCATAGCGCAGGCTGTTGCGCACGAGATGCACGACACAGAGTTGGACATCAACGAGAGGCCACGAGGCTTTCGCTGAGTCTGGGAGGCCCTTGAGTCCATCGCAGCACAACATCAACACATCCGCGATGCCACGGTTGCGTAGCTCGGTCATCACACCCAGCCAGAACTTGGCTGACTCCCCGCCGGTCGGGCCGACCCACAGCCCGAGGACGTCGCGTTCGCCGTCCATGTTGATACCCATGACCACGTAGACGACCCGGTTCGACACGGTTCCGTCGCGGATCTTGATCCGGATCCCGTCCACGAACAACACCGGGTAGATCGAGTCGAGCGGGCGGGACTGCCAGGCTTCCATGTCCGAAACGATCGCGTCGGTTATCCGGGAGATAGTGGAGCGGTCGACCGACTGGTCATAGACGTCTTCGAGGTACGCTGCGATGTCACCGGTTGTGAGCCCTTTCGCGTACAACGAGATCACCATCTGATCCAGCCCTGAAAGGCGCCGTTGACCGACCGGCACCGCGACCGGCACGAAACTCCCGTTGCGGTCTCTTGGGACTTTCAGCTCCACGTCGCCGATCTCGGTGCGCACCGTCTTGGGGTAATAGCCGTTACGCGAGTTCCCAGACCCTCTACCTTCAACAGAATGAGGTTCGTAACCGAGATGGTCAGTGATCTCAGCCTCCAGGGCACCCTGGAGTACTTGGCGGACCAGGCCTGTGAGGAGACCTCCGTCGCCGGTCAATGCGACACCCGACGCTTTGGCCTCCTCCACGAGCCGCTCAGCAGCCGCTGTGACCAGCGCGTCAGGCGGCAACAACAACTCTGTCGGCGCCGGTCTCGATACCTCGACCCCGGTCGAGTCAGAAAATGCAGAAGTCATAACAATGATCCTTTCGGGCCCACGGCTCCACACCGCGGACCATCAGAACCACCCCGGTTACACACACCCTGCAACAGTCCCAGCAGACGAGCTCTATCAGCGATGCGTAGACGAACAACGCCAAACCCTCAACCAAGTCATGTTCGAACGGCTCTACCTCGACGTCGACGACCAGACACCTGTCGTCGCAGTCAGCGTGCTTAATCCAGAGTTCGCCACACTGATCGAACTCGCTGCCTTCCACCAGCCATCACTCAACACCGTCGTCGACCGAGAACTCTCCAGCCGAGCCGGACAGGCCGATCAGCGAGGGCGTTTCGATAGTCGTCACTGTGGCCAACAAACAGAAAGAACCCCGGCCATTACTGACCGGGGTTCGAACCTGACACATTTGGCGGAGAGTGAGGGATTCGAACCCTCGGAGGCTTGCACCTCAACGGTTTTCGAGACCGTCCCATTCGTCCGCTCTGGCAACTCTCCGCCGGTGAACTTAGCGGCTGGCCGGTCGCGGAGCGAAGAGGGAATCGGGCAGATCTGAGATGTCGCGACAATCGACATCGTTTCCAACGCCCGACTGCATTTTGAGCGTGCGACCGAGACCCGCCAGAAGCCTCAGCGGCGGCCGGCGAAGAACGACACGAGTATGTCCGCGCACGCCTCACGTCGGACACCGGCACGGACTGCGAACTCGTGATTCAACCTTGGGTCCTGGGCGAGGTTGTACAGCGAACCAGTTGCTCCTGCCTTCGGGTCATCCGCGCCGAAGACCAGGCCGGACAGCCGCGATGCCCACATCGCACCGGCGCACATGGGACAAGGTTCGAGGGTGACCATGACCTGGCAGTCGTCGAGTCGCCAACGTCCGAGTTTCTCTGCCGCATCCCGCAGGGCGAGAATCTCAGCGTGGGCGGTAGGGTCGCCAGTGAGTTCCCGCTCGTTGTGACGAGCAGCGATCACCGCTGGTTCCGATCCTTCGACCATTTGCACGACGACAGCACCAATTGGCACGTCGCCGTGTCCCAGAGCGAGAGCGGCCTGTTCGAGAGCCAGGTCCATCCAGCCCTCGTGACGGCTGTCAGCTTCAAGTACTGGGTGGCTCGGTCGCATTCCCCGAAACTACCGGCTGGCCTGCGGTCAGGGGTCGGTGCGGAGCGATTCGGTCTCGATCCCTGCGGCGGTCAGCACGTCATCGACTCTGCTCATCCAATTGTGGACATCGGCGACGCGACCGTGCTGGATGTCGAGTAGCAACTGACGAAGTTTCATCGTCACAGGTCCGGGGCCGTCCGAGCCGATGCGAAGCACTTCCCCGTCGACAACGAGGCCGCCGATGGGGGCGATCACGGCAGCGGTTCCGCACGCGAACATCTCGACAAGGTCGCCACTGGCCAACCCTGCTCGGACCATCTCGATCGAAACGGGTTCCTCGACAACTTCATCAACGACCGCGTCCCCCGAGGTTTTGTGGACCGCCAACCGCAGTAGTGACTCTCTGGTTACGCCACCGAGAATCGTTCCGGTCAAAGGTGGTGTGCTCAGCACGGTGCGTCCCGACCGGCTCCAGACGAACATGACGTTCATCGCGTTGAGTTCCTCAACCCACCGGTGCTCGGCGGCATCCAACCACATGACCTGGTCATATCCGGCGTCACCCGCTCGACCGTGGGCGGCAAAACCCGCGGCATAGTTGCCCGCAAATTTTGCCGCCCCCGTGCCGCCGGCTGTGGCGCGGACGTCGCGCGATTCGACCGCGACGGTTATCGCCGGTGCACCGGAGTCAAAATATGCCGCATCCGGACAGGCGATGACGGCGAAGATGTACTCGGCCGCCGGCCTCACCGACAAGTGCGGTTCAGAAGCAAACATGAAGGGCCGCACATAGAGCGCGGCGCCGTCAGCTGCGGGGATCCAGTCGCGGTCGGCTTCCACCAGGAGTGCACACGCAAGCTCGAATACACCGATCGGCAGTTGCGGCATGGCAATGCGGGCGGCACTTTCGGCCATCCGAGCCGCGTTGCGGGAAGGTCGGAACATCGAAGCTGTTCCATCGGCGAATCGATAGGCCTTGAGTGCCTCGAAGATCGACTGTCCATAGTGCAGGGCGAGGGTCGCAGGGCTGAGAGACAACGGGCCGAACGGCGAGAGCCGGAGCGGACCCCAGCTGCCGTCAGCGAAGTTCATCGTCACCATGTGGTCGGTGAATGCTTGGCCGAAGACCGGACTCCCGATGATCGCCTCGCGCTCAGAAGTTCGAAGCGGAGAACGATTGAGTGAAATCTGAACCTCGGTCACGTGACGATCCTTACCGAGATCGCTTCCCGGCGGAGCAATTGGGCTACGGAGCGACGAGGGGGCCGTGCGATCGGTCGGCCACGCCGGATCAGGCCACCGTGATGCCTTTGCGCTGCACCGTGGCGCCCAGACAGTTGTCCTCGACGTAGTTGACTCCAGCCTGATTGGCGAGCCGTCGTCCTTCGTCCGAGGTGATTCCCTGCTGTACCCATATGGTCGGTGCTCCGATTGCCAGAGCCTTCTCGACCACGCCCGCCACCTCGGCACTCGGACGGAAAACGTCGACGATGTCGACCGGCACCGGAATGTCCCCAAGCGTCGGGTAGGCCTTCTGACCGAGTATCTCGGTCGCAGTCCGGTGAACCGGAATGACCGTGTATCCCGCCCGGATCAGGGCTGCCGGGACCTGATGAGCCGCCTTGTCAGGGTTGGTCGAAGCGCCGTAAACCGCAATTGTGCGTGCCTCCTCGAGTATCTCGGTGAGCTGGTTGTCGTCGAGTTCGGTGTCGTTCATGTCGCTCCTAAGCCGGTTCGGTCGCGCAGATGCGGACCCGAAGCGGTGCTGGTTGCTTCGGAAACCCGCTTCAGGACGATTCGCGTCCACCAGCGTGCCCGAGCAACAAGATCTACCCGGCATAGAGTCGCTCTATGACCACTGAACCGTCATCGACCGCTTCGGAGCGGATGCCCGCGGTGTTCGTCGGCCACGGCAGCCCGATGAACACCCTTGAGGCAAACCGTTACACGACTGCGTGGCGCGAACTGGGTGCGACGCTGGCGCGTCCGAAAGCCATCCTTGCGGTGTCGGCCCACTGGTTCATTGGTTCGAGTGCCGTGACGGCGATGGCCACGCCGCGGGTCATCCATGATTTCTACGGGTTCCCCGACGAGCTCTTCGCCTTTGACTATCCCGCGCCAGGCCTACCCGAATTGGCAGAGCAGGTCGCCGAACTGGCGAAGCCCGACTGGGTTGGTTTGGACCACGACAGCTGGGGCATCGATCACGGAACCTGGTCGGTGCTCGCCCACATGTTCCCGGCGGCGGACATCCCGGTCGTGCAGCTGTCAATAAACGCCACCAAGCCATTCGAGTTCCACCTGGAAATGGGGGCCAAGCTCTCAGCGCTGCGCGATTCCGGAGTGCTGGTTCTTGGAAGCGGAAACGTCGTCCACAACCTTCGGCGAATCGAGTGGGGTCACCCCGAAAAGGGGACCGACTGGGCCCAGCGATTCGACGAGGCTGCGCGCGACGCAATGGTGAATTCACCGAGCGATGTTCTGGGTCTGGCTGCGCACCCCGATTTCGGGGCGGCGGTCCCGACACCGGATCACTTCATCCCGTTGCTCTACCTGGCTGGGTTGGCTGCAGCGGACAATGAGGGTTGCGCGGCATTCGTCGACGGGTATGCCTACGGGTCGCTGTCGATGACCTCGTACACGCTCGGGATGAGCGACGTCATCGGCTCAACCGGGGTGGTTGGGGTCGGTGCCACTCAAGACTTGGCGGCCGGGGCCGCCGCATCGGGTGAGCTTCCGGATCCGAGCAAGGTCCCCACCGAGCAGACCAATATCTGAGGGTTTGAGTAGCTGCTGCAGACTCACTAATCCGTCGGTGGTGGCAGGTCCGTTGGCTATCGGGGACCCGCTGGGCAGTGGGCGAAGAGAACCTCAGTCGTCTTCAAAAGTCTGAGGCCCGGACCGCCGGGTCCGGACCTCAGGTTCCCACTGGGATTTGGCGGAGACGGTGGGATTCGAACCCACGGTGAGTTGCCCCACACACGCTTTCCAAGCGTGCCGATTCGGCCGCTCTCGCACGTCTCCGAGCGGAGAGGATAGTCTGAACTCTCACTCGTGTTTTCAGGTGGCGGCCGGGTCCTGTGCAATCGCAGCCCGTGAATCGGGTCAGGGCCGGAAGGCAGCAGCTCTCAGCGGAGTCTGAGGAGTGCCGCAGATCGCCCGGCCGCCTCCTGCGGGTGTGGATCGACAACCTAGGTACCCGGAGGGGTGCGAGAGCGGCCGAATCGGCACGCTTGGAAAGCGTGTGTGGGGAAACTCACCGTGGGTTCGAATCCCACC
>JBATWQ010000302.1:0-33065 GCA_049672765.1 Microthrixaceae bacterium
TCGGAAAGGTGTCGGTAGACCTCGGCCCGATCGAGCGGTCCGGTCATGGACGCGCCACGGCCTCGGGCGACGATGAGTGCGACCATTTCGTCTTTCAGCGGGTCCAGACCGGGTCGGTTGTCGCCGACGATGCGGAGTTCGTATCTGCCGACTCCCCGCTCGTCGAGAAGGTCGAGGGCATCCAGGAGGATCCTGATTCCCTTGCGCTCGAGTATCTCTCCGATGAACAGGATTACCGGGGGTTCATGCACTGCTGAGGTCTGGGCCATTTCTTCGACCACTACCGAATTGGCCACCACCGGAAGGTCGACCGTGGGCATGTACTGGCGGATATTCGGCGCTCCGGCCGCTGCGATGAGAATATTTGCATCGACAAGTTTATCCAGTGCGCTGAACGCCCAGCGGTTCAGGCGGCTGACCCGGTACTTGCCCGGTGCTTCCATGTACGGGGCTTGATTGTGGTTGTGCAACAGCACCCTCGCGCCCCTGAGCCTGGCGGCTAGGGCGATCGAAACCTGTCGCCACGCGACGAGCCAGGGGTCCTGAACTGCGTGGGAATGGACGACCGAACCGCGTCGCGCCAATCGGAACGTGCCCCAGGCGTCATTGAACGCGCGGGTCACGTTCTCGAATGAGAACTTGCCGCGCTGGTCGTCGTTCTGGGCGGTGTTCAAGAACACCATTTCGAACTCGGCGTTCAGGGCGGTGTCTTCGACCAGGTCCATGGCAACCGTGGTGATGCCGCCCTTCAGCGGAGGGCCATGGGCTACGACGACGACTCGGATTCCGCTGTAGTTGGTTCGCTCCGTCGCGCCGGATGACATGCCGGCTCGTGCAGTTGTCACGCTCAGGCCCCGGCCAGGATCCGCGCAGGGTTTCCGACCGCAGTCGCGCCCGCGGGTATGTCGCTGACTACGACAGCGCCAGCGCCGATGACCGCCCCTGTCCCGATGTCACGCGGGCCGATGACGATGGCTCCGGAGCCGACGCTCACGCCATCCCCGATCACGGGCGCCTGAGCGTTCTCGGTGTCGTCGGAATCTCCGACCGCCCCAAGAGTCACGCCGTGGCGGAGCATCACGTTCGAACCGATGACCGTGTTCGGATGGACCACCAGCCCCGTGCCGTGCCAGACGCTGAGTCCCGGTCCCGCCTCGACAGCCGGCGGAATTTCGATCCCCATCACCCAGTCAATCGCGACCTTGTAGATCAATAGGACGGGCTTGGCCCAGATCGGGGTGGCGCCGTCGCCGCGGGCTGCGTGCGCCAGACGGAACGCGGTCACCACGATCCGACCCTTGGGGTTACCGCTGTTCGCCGCCCAATCGGCGCGCAAGGTCCCCAGCAGTCCGGTGTCGGGCATGGGGTGACGGTAACCGTGAACAGATCCGGTTCACAACCTCCGGGCGCGCCGAGTACGGTGGACCGGCCCCGATATGGGGATGGACCGAGGAGATGAGCGTGTCGGCAACAGTTGTGGTGGGCACTCAATGGGGTGATGAGGGCAAGGGGAAACTCACCGACCTCGTAGCTCGGGAGATGCAACTGGTGGTGCGCTACCAGGGCGGTCACAACGCCGGCCACACGCTGGTCGTAAACGGCGAGTCATTCGCACTGCAGTTGATCCCGTCGGGTGTGCTCTATGACCACATCGTGCCCGTCATCGGCAACGGGGTCGTCGTCGACCCGGTTGTGATGCTGGCCGAGATCGACGGTCTGGAGTCGCGTGGCGTCGACTGTTCCAAGCTACGCGTCTCGGGCAACGCCCACCTGATCATGCCGTACCACCAGGAACTTGATCGCCTGATCGAACGGCACCTGGGCAAGAACAAGCTCGGTACCACCAAGCGGGGCATCGGTCCGGCTTATGCGGACAAGGCGTCACGGGTCGGATTGCGGGTGCAGGACCTGCTGGACCCCGACATCTTCCGCGAGAAGCTCACCGCAGTCCTCGCCGAGAAGAACCTGGTGCTTGCCAAGGTCTACAACCGACTCGGCTTCGACGCCGACGAGATGGCCGACAGGTACCTGGCCGAGGTGGCACCTCGGGTCACCCCCTACATCGCCGACACCGTCACCCTGATTCACGAAGCCCTCGAGCGAGGCGAGAACGTCCTTCTTGAAGGCGCGCAGGCGACCTTCCTGGACCTGGACCACGGCACCTATCCCTTTGTGACCTCGTCCAACCCGATCTCGGGGGGCGCGTGCGTCGGCGCCGGAGTCGGACCGCGCCATATCGACCGGGTGATCGGCATCGCCAAGGCGTATGTGACCCGGGTCGGTTCGGGGCCGATGCCTACCGAGCTGTTCGACGAGACCGGTGACAGGATCGTGGACCTCGGTCACGAGTACGGGGTCAACACCAAGCGCCGTCGGCGTCCGGGCTGGTTCGACGCGGTGATGTTGCGTCACGCGGTCAGGCTCAACTCCCTCACGGAGTTGGCCATAACGAAGCTGGATATCTTCGATTCGTTCGACTCTCTCAAGGTCTGCGTCGCCTACGACGTCGACGGGGTGCGTCACGACCACCTGCCGTATCACCAGTCGGACCTGTTCAAGGCCACACCGATTTATGAAGTCATGCCGGGGTGGAAGACTGATCTGACCGGCGCTCGCGAAAAGAGCGACCTGCCGCCCAACGCGGTCGCGTATGTCGAGTTCCTCCAGGAACAGGTCGGCGTTCCGATCGGGGTGGTCGGAACCGGACCCGGGCGCGACCAGTACGTCCGGTTCAACGAGTAGATATCGGAGTCATCATGACTGTGGTCAAGATCAATGCCATCAAGGTTCCGGAAGGTGCCGGTCCAAAGCTCGAGGAGCGCTTTGCGCAGCGGCCCGGGGGAGTAGAAGAAGCCGAGGGTTTCAAGGGCTTCGAACTGCTTCGACCGACCAACGGTGACAGCTATTTCGTAGTGACCTGGTGGGAATCCGAAGAGGCATTCACGACCTGGCAGACGGGTCGCAACGCTGCGAAGATGCACGCCCGCGAATCTGGCGAGGCCAAGACTCCGGTGTCAACCGACACCGAGTTGTTGTCGTTCGAGGTCGTCGAGCACGTCGACGCCCCGTCCTGAGCAGGAGACGCCACGTGAAGCTGTGCGTCGTCGGGTCGGGCGGTCGCGAGCACGCGCTGGCGACCGCTCTGTCCAGAACAGCCGAGGTGGTAGTCACCCCGGGCAACGCCGGAATCCCGAATTCCACTTCGGTGGAACCCGATGAGATCGATGCCGATCTTTATGTCATCGGACCCGAAGCCCCGCTCGTCGACGGGCTGGCGGACAGGCTCCGGGCGGCCGGGCGACTTGTGTTCGGCCCCGGTGCCGACGGAGCACGTCTCGAAGGGTCCAAGGCGTGGATGAAGGAGGTCGTTGCGGCGGCAGGCGTGCCGACCGCGCGGCACGGCACCTTTGATGATGCCGACGACGCGCTCGAGTTTCTGGCGGGGATGGTCCCGCCGTTCGTGATCAAGACCGACGGCCTGGCAGCTGGGAAGGGCGTCACGGTTACCGACTCCCTGACCGAGGCCCGCAACGCGGTCGGCGACTACTTGTCGGGTCAAGCATTCGGTGACGCCGGTCGCACGGTCGTGATCGAGGAGGGTCTGGTCGGACCGGAACTCAGCGTCCTGGCCGTGTGTGACGGCAAGAAGGCCGTACTGCTCTCACCCGCCCAGGACTACAAGCGGATCGGTGATGCCGACGAGGGCCCCAACACGGGTGGCATGGGTGCCTACTCGCCGGTTCCGATGGTTGACGATGACCTGATGAACGAGGTCATGACCCGCTTCATCGAGCCGACCCTGGCGGAGTTGAACTCCCGTGGAATCGACTATCGCGGTGTCCTCTACGCCGGGCTCATGCTGACATCCGACGGACCGAAGCTGATCGAGTACAACGTCCGCTTCGGCGACCCGGAAACCCAGGTCGTGCTTCCCCGGATCACCTCCGATCTTGCCGAACTCCTGGCCCAGGCGGCCGCAGGTGACATCCGTGACCAGCCCGAGTTCGCCCCGGATGCCGTGGTGACCGTCGTCTGCGCGTCGGAGGGGTATCCGGCGTCGCCCCGCACCGGCGACGTAATCGAAGGGATCAAGGAAGCCGAGGCTCTGGATGGCGTGACGGTGTATTGCGCCGGAGTCAGTTCCGCCAGCGACCCCGGCAATTCCGGCCTGCGTACCGCTGGTGGTCGGGTCCTGAACGTAACTGCGTCGGGAGCAACCGTCGCCGAGGCGCGACAGCTTGCCTACCGAGCTGTGGAGCGCATTTCGTGGCCGGGGATGTACACCCGTACAGATATCGCAGCGGGAGTGGGCAAGGATTCATGAACCCACCAGTGGTCGGAATCGTCGGCGGAGGTCAATTGGCGCGGATGTTGGCCGAGGCCGCAAGCCCGCTCGGAGTCGGACTGCGTGTCCTGGCCGGTGGGTCCGACGAAGGGGCGCCGGAAGTGGTGGTGGACGTGGTGCGGGGCGCGCCCGATGACCATGAAGCCCTGATCGAATTTGCCCGCACCGTCGACGTGATCACGTTCGACCACGAGAACGTAAGCCTCGACGCGCTGGCGAAGATCGAGGCGGATGGAATCGCCGCGGTCCGTCCCAACGTCGCCACGTTGGGCCTGGCGGACAAGGCCCATCAGCGTCGGACCTTCTCGGCAGCCGGGTTTCCCGTCCCGCCCTTCGAAGTAATCGACGTTCCCGACGATGTCGATCGGACGCCGGCAATTGCCGCGGCACTCGAGTTCTTGGAAGTCAACGGCGGCGGTGAGGGCCAGATCATCGCCAAGGCCAGCCGCGGCGGCTACGACGGCAGAGGGGTCTGGAAGCTGGGTCGTGAAGACATCCCTGGGTTCCTCGCCGACTACCACGGCGCACCGCTGGTCCTCGAACCGTTGCTGCAACTCGACCTGGAGATTGCGGTCCTGGTTGCGCGCAACCCGAGTGGCGAGATCGCGATATGGCCCGTCGTAGAAACTGTGCAGGTCGACGGGATGTGCGACGAGGTGCTCCTGACGGCGCCGATCGACCGGGATCTGGCGAGCCAGGCCATCCAGATCGGACACTCGATTGCCGAGTCGGTGGGATCCGTCGGCGTGTTCGCGGTCGAGCTGTTCGTATCCGACGGCGAGTTGCTCATCAACGAGGTCGCGCCACGGGTCCACAACTCGGGCCACCTGACCATAGAAGGTTGCGTTACGTCGCAGTTCGAACAGCACCTGAGGGCCGTTCTCGACTGGCCACTCGGACCGACGGACCAACTCGCTCCGAGCGTCGTCATGCGCAACGTCGTTGGAGGAGCTGACGATCCCCGCTGCAACCAGGCCGCGATGTTCGCCGAAGTTCCCCAGGGGCATCTGCATCTGTACGGGAAGAGTCCCCGGCCTGACCGCAAGCTCGGCCACGTGACCGTGCTGGGCGCTGACATGGAGTCATGCCGATCACAGGCGAGTCGGGCCGTTAGCCTCGTCGAGGGCACCGTCGGCGCAGTCTGAATCGGTGCTGGCTGAAACAAGGATGGGACGACAAGTGACACCGAAGATCACCGTTGGAATCATCATGGGCAGTTCCTCGGACCTGCCCACGATGAGAGATGCGTCAGCCGAACTCGAGCGCTTCGGTGTCGACCACGAGGTCCGGGTGATATCGGCCCATCGCAGCCCTCTCCGTATGGTCGAGTACGCCCGGTCCGCCGCTGGCCGCGGCTTGAGCGTGCTGATCGCGGGTGCCGGCGGAGCGGCTCATCTTCCTGGGATGGTCGCATCGCTCACAACCCTTCCCGTCATCGGCGTTCCGATAGCCACCCGCAACCTCGGTGGGGTCGACTCGCTCCACTCGATCGTCCAGATGCCAGGAGGGGTGCCGGTCGCGACGATGAGCATCGGCGGAGCCAGGAATGCCGGCCTGATGGCAGTACGAATTCTCGCCGTTTCCGACGAGCGACTCGCCCGCCTGCTGCGTCAGGATCAAGAAGATCTCGAGAGCCACGCCGTCAACCAGGACGCCGAAGTGCGCGCCGAATTCGACCAGCCGGGAGTCGAGCCCGGATCCGAAGAGGGGCCCGCACGTCAGGACCGAGCTGGTTCTGACAGCCGACCCGGCACCGCATGAGCGGGTCGGCTGAAACCCCAGACGTCGGTTTGGCGCCGGGAGCGTGTCGCACAGCTCTGGTGCTGGGCGGAAGCAGCGACATCGCAACCGCGATCATCTCCGAACTTGCAGACAACGGCCTCCAGAAGGTCATGCTCGCAGTCCGCGACCCCGAAGCTCTCACCGAGCAGGCCGCGACGGAAGGCGTCTCGAGCACCATCGAGGCCTGGGACGCCTTGGACATCGGTTCCCACACCGCCCTGGCGGACCGGGCGGTCGAGGTCCTGGGCACGATCGATCTGGTCGTTTGCGCAGTCGGAATGCTCGGCCACCACGCCGGACTTGGGATGGCACCCGAGGCGATCGATCAGATGGTGCGGACCAACTTCTCAGGACCAGCTGCGGCCCTCGCGGTCTTGGCCGAAAAAATGGTTGAACAGCGACGATCAGATCCTGCGGTCGGTGCCCCGGCAACCATCGTCGTCATCTCATCGGTCGCAGCCGCCCGACCGCGGAAATCCAACTTCGTCTATGGCTCCTCCAAGGGCGGCCTCGACGCATTCGCCCGGGGATTGGGGGACTCCCTCGTCGGCACAGGGGTGCGCGTGCTTGTCATCCGGCCGGGTTTCGTCGAATCACGGATGACCGAGGGCCTGGATCCGGCGCCGTTCGCCACAAAGCCGAAGGCCGTGGCAGGTGCGATAGTCAAGGCGCTGTCTCGGCGAAGGTCCTCCCAGGTCGTCTGGGTGCCGGCGCTACTGGGCCCCCTTTTCGCGGCCCTTACAAACGCTCCGACGCGACTCTGGCGACGCGTCTCGGGCGACAGATAACCTCCCGGCCCCGCTCGGCTACCGGAAGGTCTGGGACCAGCCCCCGGGCACTGCCTCGATACTTTCGGAGTCGTCGATCCAGTCTGGCGCGGTGACGGGTGGGGCTCCGTCGGTCGACCCGCTGTCGCCCCCCGCCTGCCCATCGCCCGAGCGACCGGTTGACCCGCCGGACGAGTTGCTGACCTGCTCCGCGTGCGCCGCCTTCTGGGCCTTGCGCTGGGCGGAACGCCGCTCACGAATGGATTGTCGAGAGAGCTTCGGGCGACCACTCGGCCGCGAGCTGACGCCTCCAAGCTCCAGGGCACAGGAAATGCACACCGGTGGCTTCTTCAGACCGAACGGAAACACGACGCACTCTTCACAGAAGTGGTGGCCGCACTCTCCGCAGATTTGTGTCCCGAAGGTCATCGGGTGCTTGACACATGAGTTGCTCATCGTCGGCTTTCGCTCGGCATATTCGGTTGCTTCCGTTTGCATCAGCGGCTGACCCGCCGACGGATCCGGGGCGGCCAGAGGCTGTCTTCGAAGTATCGACACACGACAGCCGACACTTGAGACGATCCACGCCGGTCGGGTGGCAGTGACCAATGGCTGATCTTCGGTGTGGAGGCAAGCGAGTCGGCTGGGGGAGACTGTTGCGGTGACACTCGTACCTAACATCCTCGCCAGTCGCTACGCGAGTGACGACATGACCCATCTCTGGTCGGCGGAGCACAAGATCGTGCTAGAGCGGAGGCTCTGGATAGCGGTAATGAAGGCCCAGCGCGAGATGGGCATCGACATCCCCGCCGGGTCGATATCTGCATATGAGTCGGTGGTCGACAAGGTCGACCTGGAGTCCATCCGGGAGCGTGAGCGGATCACGCGTCACGACGTCAAGGCCCGCCTCGAGGAGTTCTCCGCGCTGGCGGGTGAGGAGCATGCCCACAAGGGAATGACTTCGCGGGATCTTACCGAGAACGTCGAACAGCTCCAGGTTCGCCAGGGTCTTGAGATTCTCAGGACCCAGGCAGTTGCTGCACTCGCCCGCCTGGCGGCCCTGGCTGCCGACCACGAACGCACGGTGATCGTCGGACGGAGCCACAACGTCGCGGCGCAGGCGACCACCCTGGGCAAGCGTTTCGCCAACGCCGGCGACGAACTGCTCGTCGCCGTCCGTCGCCTCGAGGATCTGCTTGAGCGCTATCCGCTCCGGGGGCTGAAGGGCCCGATGGGCACCCAACAGGACCAGATGGACCTGCTCGACGACGACCCCGAACGCATGGCCCAGCTCGAGGAGTCGGTCGCCCACCATCTTGGGTTCGACCGCACGCTCGTCAACGTCGGCCAGGTCTACCCGCGATCTCTCGACCTCGATGTCGTCGCGGCGGTGGTGCAACTGGTGTCGGGTCCTTCGTCGCTTGCGACCACCCTTCGGCTGATGGCCGGCAACGAGCTGGTCACCGAGGGTTTCAGAGAGGGCCAGGTCGGATCATCGGCCATGCCCCACAAGATGAACGCACGCAGCTGCGAGCGGATCAACGGCTTCAGGGTGATCCTCAACGGGCACCTGACCATGGCCGCCGGAATGGCGGGCGAACAATGGAATGAAGGCGACGTTTCGTGCTCGGTCGTCAGGCGGGTATTGCTTCCTGACGCGTTCTTTGCAGCCGACGGCGCATTTCAGACGCTGCTGGACGTGCTGGGCGGCTTCGGCGCCTATCCGGCGGTGATCGAGCGGGAACTCCGTCGCTATCTGCCGTTCCTGGCCACGACCAAGGTTCTGATGGCCGCAGTGCGTGCCGGGGTGGGGCGAGAAACCGCCCACGAGGTGATCAAGGAGCACGCTGTGGCCGTGGCGTTGGAGATGCGCGAAAGGGGCACCGAAGGCAACGACCTGATCGCCAGGCTCGCCGCCGACCCGAGGCTCGGACTGGATAGCGCCCAGTTGGAGTCCGCAACCGGCGATCCTCTGCAGTTCGTCGGCAACGCGGTTGGTCAGACCGCCGAATTCGTCGCGAGGGTCGAAAGTCTTGTTGCCCGATATCCCGAAGCGCTGGCCTATGAAGGCGAGGAGATCCTGTGAGCACTTTGTCCCAAGTACCCGACCTTGGACTCCCACACGTCCACAGCGGCAAGGTTCGTGACCTGTTCGACGCCGGCGATGACCGCCTGCTCATGGTCGCATCGGACAGGCTGTCCGCTTTCGACGTGGTCATGGCTGAATCGGTGCCGGACAAGGGGCGGGTTCTTACCGCCATGTCTGTATTCTGGTTCGAGGAACTCACCGACATCATCGGGAATCACCTCATCTCGACATCGTTGGACTCGCTGCCCGAACCAGCGAGACGTCCGGAACTGGCGGGACGAATCATGCTGTGTCGCCGGGTGCAGATGCTGCCCATCGAGTGCATCGTCCGGGGTCACGTCGCGGGTTCTGCATGGAAGGAATACCGGCATTCGGGAACCATCCACGGCATGTCGGTCCAGGCCGGGCTCCACGAAGCGGATCGCCTTTCGAAGCCGATGTTTACGCCTTCGACGAAGGCAGCCGTGGGAGACCACGACGAGAACATCAGCTTCGACCGTGCGGTTGAGTTGATAGGCGGTGAAATGGCCGAGCAGGTCCGCTCGGTGAGCATTGCCATGTTCGAGCGGGCCTCGGCCCGGGCGGAGGCGTCGGGATTTCTCCTGGCTGACACGAAGTTCGAACTCGGACTGATCGGCGAGGTCGATGGGGATCCGGCTGAGCGCACGCTCATCCTTGCCGATGAGGCCCTGACCCCTGACTCGTCCAGATTCTGGTTGGCGGAACAGTGGCATCCGGGTTCAACTCCCCAGGGATTCGACAAGCAGCCGGTCCGGGACTTTCTCGAATCACTGCTGTGGGACAAGCGTCCGCCGGCGCCACCGTTGCCCGTCGACGTAGTCGCCGCCACCTCCGGCAGGTACCGCCAGGCGTACGAACGGATCTGTGGCCTGTCGCTCGCGGATTGGCCCGGAGCCTGACCCATTGGGCAGGGGCCTGACCGACCCTGCGGGGTTAATTCTCGGCCTGCAGGGTGTGGGAGACTCTCGACATGACGTTCGACGTGGTGGTTGAGGTCCGACTCCGCCCGGGAATTGCCGATCCGCAGGGTGCGACCATTGAGAAGGCACTGCCGGCTCTCGGATTCGCTGGCGTGAGCGACGTGACCGTTGGCAAGAGCATTCGCTTTGCAGTGCAAGCTGCCGACGAAGTCGCCGCCAGGGCTTTGGTCCAGGACATGTGCGACAGATTCCTCACCAATCCCGTGATTGAGGACTCGAGTATCGCCATATCTGAACCAGTCGCATCGGAAGTTGCGGGCTGATATGGCACAAAAGATTGCGGTGATTCGATTTCCGGGTACCAACTGCGAATTTGATGTGGCAGAAGTCATCAATGGACTCGGCGGAGAAGCTGAGGTCGTCTTTCACGATCAGGTAACTCTCGGGTCCGCAGACGCTGTGATCATCGCTGGTGGATTTGCACACGGGGATTACCTGAGACCCGGCGCGATCGCTCGGTTTTCTCCGATAATGAATGCAATTCGGGCTTTTGCCGATGACGGTGGACCGGTGCTGGGGATTTGCAACGGATTTCAGATTCTGACCGAAGCACATATGTTACCCGGCGCCCTGCAGAAGAATGCTGGCCTGAAGTTCAAGTGCGAGATGGCCGAACTCAAGGTCGAGAGCAGTAACTCCCCTATTACTTCCCGGCTCGAAGTCGGTTCATCGGTTCGAATACCAATTAACCACTTCGAAGGCAACTACACCTGCTCGGATGAAACATTGTCTGAACTGCGTTCGGAAGATCGGGTCGTATTGCGCTACCGGGACAATCCCAATGGCTCGACCGACGACATTGCAGGAATATGCAATGAAGGCCGCAATGTTGTTGGGCTTATGCCACACCCCGAACGCGCGAGCCACGAGTTGCTCGACTCCACTGACGGCATCGCCATGATGCAGTCTTTCCTGGCGACCGCCGGAATCCGTCAGCCGGCCTAATCCGTCAGCCTGCCTAGGGGTCGCTGGCGCTGGCCAAACTCGCTTACCTCCTGCCCCCAATGGGGAGCCAATCGAGGCTTGCAGGTAACCAGCGGGCCGATCTGTGGAACTCGGTGCCAATCGTCCCCTGAGAGGTTCCCACCCGCAGAAAGCGGACGGGAACCTACTATCAGGAGACCTGCGGACGGGAGTTCAGTCGCTGGCTGTGCCGCTGGTCGACCAGATACCGGTCCAGTGGTCTTTCGGCCGCCGAACTAGCGGCTGATACCGGCTTTACGCAGTACCGCGGGGGCGACACCCACCTTACGGAAGGCGTCATAGCTGATCCCCTTGGACTCGGCGTATGTCGATGCCCATTCGACGAAGCCGTCCTCAAGCTGCGAAAGGTCCTGTTTGGGGGCGTTTGACTCTGCAATGCGCTTTTCAAGGTCCATCACGGCCTGGGCGGCGTTCAACTTGGGAATGCCAGTCGCAGACTCGGTCATTACCCTTGCTTCTTCAAGACGCGCCCGGAGCTGCTCGACAGGGACCCTACGGCCACGCTGTGGCTTGTTCTTCTCCAGCGCCTCCAGATAGGCGCCAACCGCTGCTGCGGCCTTGCGACCACGTCCCATCGCCTCGATATGTTCCGGTGTCGGTTGACGCTTCGTTGTGTCTGTTTCTGCCATAGAAGGTGACTATATATCTGATTTGTCACAAAGGCTTAAAACGTAAGCAGGGCCATTCAAACAAGTAGAAGCGGCCATAAGCTGACCAATATTCAGCCAAATCGACTTCTACTTGACCTGATTGCCTGCTTCTTGTGGTGCCATGGCAGGGTTCCCTTTGTTCCTGTTCCGGCAGTCGACAGGAACTCGCTCTAGGTCTTCATTGATAGCTGTCGAGGGTGCCCTACATGGGATCGACGACCACGCTGGGAACTCTGTGCGTTCTCCCGAACTGATGGTCGTGAGGTAGCTTCGAGTAAATGGCCGCCGAATCGACCGACGAGACCACACACCTGGCGCTGGGACTCACCGACGACGAGTTCGAGACCATCGTGGAAATCCTCGGCAGACGTCCGAATCACTTGGAATTGGCGATGTTCTCGGTCATGTGGTCCGAGCACTGCTCGTACAAGAGCTCGAGAATCCACCTGCGTAGATTTCCTACCAAGGCGCCCTGGGTGCTGGTCGGGCCGGGTGAAGGCGCTGGCGTAGTCGACGTAGGAGACGGAATCGCAGTCGCGATCCGTATCGAGAGCCACAACCACCCCTCGGCGATCGAGCCCGACCAGGGGGCGGCAACCGGAGCGGGAGGCATCCTCCGGGACATCTTCTCGATGGGAGCCCGACCCATTGCGCTAATGGATCCACTCAGATTCGGACCCCTCGACGATGCGCGTTCGCGTTGGATCGCCGAGGGAGTCGTGTCGGGAATCTCCGGCTACGGAAACTCCGTCGGTGTTCCCACCATCGGCGGCGAAACGGTCTTCGACGAGTGCTACGCCGACAATCCACTCGTCAACGTGCTGGCCCTGGGCGTCATGCCGGCGGAGCGACTGGTCCTGGGGCGTGCCGAAGGGGTCGGCAATCTTGCAGTGCTCCTCGGTTCGACCACGGGCCGCGACGGAATCGGTGGCGTCTCGGTTCTGGCCTCGGCCGGATTCTCCGACGAGGAGTCGGACGCCGAGAAGCGCCCGAGCGTGCAGGTCGGCGATCCGTACGAGGAGAAGCGCCTGATCGAGGCGTGTCTGGAACTGCTCGAGAAAAACCTGGCAACCGGAGTCCAGGACCTCGGCGGAGCGGGTATCACCTGCGCAACCGCAGAGACCGCCGCCAAGGGTGGCGCCGGGATGGACGTCAACGTCGACAGCGTCCACCTGCGTGAGGCGAACATGGAGCCCTTCGAGGTGATGACTTCGGAGTCCCAGGAGCGCATGCTCGCGATCGTCGAGCCTTCGAACCTCGACGCCGTGCTCAAGATCGCGGCCGAATGGGAGGTCAGCGCCAGCGTCATCGGTACCGTGACCGACTCCGGTTGCCTGCGGGTCCTCAACGACAGCGGCGAAGTTCTCTGCGACGTGCCTGCCAAAGCGCTGGAGGAAGATGCTCCGCTCTACGACAGGGACCTCCGACCTCCGGCCGATCTGGCAGAGCGTCGGGCCGACTCAGCGTCTTCGTTGCCAGCCCCGGTTGACGCCGGTGCCGACCTGATGGGCATGCTGAGCGACTTCTCGTGGGTCTACTCCCAGTACGACCACATGCTGTTCCTCAATACCGTGGTCGCGCCCGGTGGCGACGCCGCAGTTCTGCGCCTGAAGGATCCGAGGACGAACCTTGACACCGGCAAGGGTCTGGCGGTCACGACCGACGGAAACCATCTTTGGTGCGCGGTCGATCCACGCGTCGGGTCCGCCATGACGGTCGCAGAGTCGGTCATGAATCTCGCCGCCGTCGGCGCCCACCCGATCGCTCTGGTCAACTGCCTGAACTTCGGCAACCCGGAGCACCCGGAAGTCATGTGGCAACTCTCGGAATCCATCGACGGGATTTCAGAGGCGCTGGACGCATTTGGCGTTCCCTGCATCGGTGGGAACGTCAGCCTCTACAACGAAAGCCGCGGTCGAGACATCGACCCGACGCCGGTCCTCGGCGTTCTCGGGCTGATCGACGAACTCCGCAAGCCTCCCGGTGTGGGGTTGGTAGACGGATCCGAACTGATCCTCATCGGAGAAACGGACCCTGAACTGGCCGGCTCGCAGTGGGCAGCGCTCCACGGTCACCGAGGCAGGGGAACTCTTCCCGCCGTTGACCTGGACAAAGTCGCCGCTGCGGCCTCGGTGCTGCGCAAGCTGGTCCACGACGGATTGCTAGATGGAGTCCACGATGTCTCGACCGGAGGTGTCGCGCTCGCTCTGGGGGAGATGGCAGTGGCGTCGTCGGTGGGTTTCGTGGTCAACGGAATCGACTCGCACGGCCAGTTGTTCTCGGAGTCGGCAGGCAGGGCGGTCATCAGTGTTTCCGAGGCGAACCGCGCAGCGGTTGCAGAACTCCTCGACGCCAGCGGAGTCGAATGGGAGAGCCTGGGCCGGGCCGGCGGCGATCGGCTGACCGTCCAGGGTCAGCTGGACATCTCGCTGGGTGTCGCCCAAGGACAGTGGACGGGCACGCTTCCCGACGCGCTCGGGTCTGGGACGGTTCAGGACTCGGCCCACTGAGTCGTCGGCCGGCCCAAGGGAAGGGCCGGATCATCCATCCTAAAGTTGCGTGGCGTATTACTGCCCAGAAGATTACTGAGTTGAGAACTACTTCAACCCGACAAGGAGGTCCATCCAGTTGCAATCGCCCACGGGTTTGACCGTCATCGGCCGGCCGGGGTCGACGCTGAAGCTCGCATCCTTTGCTCTGCTACTGGTGGCCGCCGGGTTCCTCGTGTCGGGCTGCCTGGGTCCCAATGACCCGGATCCAACCGGGAATGCACCGATCGGGAGTATCGATTCGGCGGTTGCGTCCGGAACCGCGATCCGGATCACCGGGTGGGCGATCGATCCGAACACCGCCAACTCGGTCTACGTGACCATGAGCCACCTGAGCGCCGGGACCAAGCACCTGGCGAACCTTCCGCGGGTCGACGTCGCAAAGGCCTACCCGAAGTACGGTGCCAACCACGGCTTCGACATCACGACCCCGTCCAGCGGCAAGGACGCCAAGCTGGGCGAAGTCTGCCTGTGGGTCGAGAACGTGGGAGCCGGCAAAGAAGACCGGATCCTGGGTTGTCGCCAGGTCAAACTCCGATCCGACGACGCGACAGGACGTTTCGACTCCATCAGCGCGCTCAATCCGCAGCGGATCAGGATCAGCGGTTGGGCACTCGACCCCGAGACAACCGATCCGGTAAACATCCGGTACTCAGTCGATGGCGGATCGTCGGTCCAGGTCGCTGCAAATCGGCCTCGACCCGACGTGAACAAGGTCGTAGGAATCGCAGGGGACCACGGGTTCCTGGTCGACATTCCGATCAAGACGGGTTCGCGGACTGTCTGTGTGACCGCCGTGGGAGTCGGTAGAGGCAAGAACGCGAACCTCGGGTGCAAGACAGTCATCACCGAATCGGTAACCCCAGTCGGTGCAGGCGCCGACCTCCAATCCGTCAAGATTGTGGGCCCGACGTCCGGCCACCCTCTGGAGACGACCGACCGGGACGCCGGCGTCAGCACGATCCTCAGTGACGGTTCCGTGCTCTGGCTCTTCGGGGATACCTCCGGCTGGAACCCGGATGGAACCATCAAGTACTTCATAAACAACACGGCCGCATGGGCGCCGAAGACCAACCCGACCGCGACCACCGATGGAGTTGCTCCGGGGGACCAACCACATCAGTTCGTCTATCCCATCGCCCCGTTCACCAAGGCGTGCCCCGCTGGCTGGAAGTCGGCCATGTGGCCGATGTCGGCGGTGACGGTTCCGATGGGGGGCAAGGATCGGGTCGTTGCCTTCATGGGCAACGTCTGCATGGGAGGCGAATGGGAAATGCAGAGTCGCGGTGTCTCCATCGTGGATTGGATCTACGACCCGAGTCTTTCGCCCAGCAACCAGCCGATCGTGGGAACGGTGAGGAATCAGAACCTCTTCGGCGCAGGGGACGAGTACGGCACGGCCGCCCATTTTGATGGCGAGTACGTCAAGGCCTACAAGTGCGCCCGGCCCGCCGACGACGGACTACCGCATTGGCCGAATGATCCCGGCTATTCCGGCTGTTACCTGGCTCGCGTTCTTCCCCAGGACGTTGCCAACCGAAATGCCTGGACGTTCTGGAGCGCCGATGCGACCTGGAGTGATCAGATGGGTCTGGCAGCTTCGATGGTGGTTCCCGGAATGCCCGACGTGGGTGGCCAGCCTGGCGACAAGCAGATGCCGGTCGCGGCATTCTCGGTCCATCGGGATCAGCAGTCCGACAAGTTCCTCATGACCTACAGCCCGTGGCCCGGACTGACGAACGAAGTTTTCGTCCGGAGCGCGGAGTCGGAAGCAGGCCCTTGGAGCAATCCGGTTAAGTACCGGCTGCCAGGTTGCCTGGACTCGGCCCGGGGCGAGGAACGCCTCTGCTACGCCGCCACGGCGCAACCGGTCCTGAGCACCAGTTCGAGCATCGGGATCGGCTACTTCGACCAGCTGATCGCGCTAGACCCGCCGCGGGGCGGATACCTGGCAGGGACGTTCGGCCGCTGAACCCCGCAGCGTCGCAATCCGCTGGCAGAATCTGACCGTGACGATCGGTCGCTTCGCTCCCAGCCCCTCGGGGAGCCTGCACCTGGGGAATCTTCGGACCGCGCTGGTCGCCTGGTGCTGCGCACGCAGTGCCGGCGGACAATTCCTGATCCGCATGGAGGACCTGACCACCGGCGCAGCGCCAGTCGCCGAGGCCGAGCAGCTCGATGACCTGCGAGTTCTCGGAATCGACCACGACGGGCCGGTGACGCGCCAGTCCGAGCGGGCAGAGAAGCATCGTCAAGTGTTGGCGGAACTCGAGCAAATGGGAGTGACCTACCCGTGCTTCTGCTCGCGCCGCGAGATCCGCGAGGCGACCCTCGCCCCCCACGGCCCGGATCCGACCGGGCTTTACCCGGGTACCTGCGCGAAACTCACCGAGGGTCAGCGTCGAGACCGCCTGCGTTCCGTCGGAAGGGCCGCCACCAGGATCAGAGCCCATTCGGCGGTCGTGGCCTTCGACGATCGTCTGAACGGCACTACCACAGCGACCGTCGACGACTTCGTGCTCTGTCGTGCCGACGGAATCGTGGCATACAACCTGGCAGTGGTCGTCGACGATGCGGCCGCAGGCGTCGACCAGGTCGTCAGGGGTGACGACCTGCTTGGGACCACCCACCGGCAGGTATATCTCCAGGGCCTTCTAGGACTTCCGACCCCTGAGTACGTACACGTACCACTTGTACTCGGACCTGACGGGGACAGACTCTCCAAGCGCCACGGCGCGGTGGGGTTGCGTGAGCAGTTGGACCGGGGCGCCGACGTCGAGCAGGTGCTCGCGCTGTTGGCCCACTCGCTCGATCCGCTGTGCTTCGATCCGGGTGGACGAACCACGATCGCTGAAGTCCTCGCCAATTTCGATGTCGACTCATTGCCCCGAGAACCCTGGCTGCTGGATCCCCACCTCCTCTCGTGGGGCTGAGAGCATGCTTGGTGTGACAGCATTCCCCGGGGGACTTTCGAACTCCCGAGGCCTCGTGTGCCACCATGTTGAAGTGACCCCACAGCCCGGCCCGGTCCACTTGCCAGCTGAGCAGATCCCCGAAGCAGAGTCGGAGCCACCCCTGGTTGGATTGACCGATGAGACACCCGGTGAGGAGTGCGGTGTCTTCGCCGTCTTCGCACCCGAGGCGAAGGTCGCCCATCTGACCTACCTGGGCATCTACGCGTTGCAGCACCGTGGCCAGGAATCGGCGGGAATTGCGACCTCCGACGGAGATCACCTGACTGTGGTCAAGGACATGGGGCTGGTGTCCAACGTCTTCAACGACCGTACGCTTGCTGCGCTCGATGGTGACCTCGCGATCGGTCACACCCGGTACTCCACGACTGGGTCGAGCATGTGGAAGAACTCCCAGCCGATCTATCGCGGTACCCACACGACCCAGTTCGCGCTCGCCCACAACGGCAATCTGGTCAACACAGCCGAACTGGCCGAGCGCGCCGGCATGCTCGACGGCACGGTCGGAAGCGACACCGATGCCATGGCCGAGCTGATCGTCCAGGCGTGTGACCGCATCGGTGTGGACGAGAACGAGGAGACCCTCGAACGTGCGCTACTCGAGGTGCTGCCCCAGTTCGAAGGCGCGTTCTCACTGGTTCTACTGGACCGCAACCACGTGGTCGGCGTCAGAGATCCCCACGGGTTCCGTCCGCTTTGCCTGGGCAAGCTGGACAGCGGCTGGGTCATGGCATCAGAGACGCCGGCGCTCGACATTGTCGGCGCACACTTCGTCCGCGAACTCGAGCCCGGCGAAATGGTGGTCATCGACGCCAACGGAGTCAGGACGCTCCGACCCTTCGACGACGAGGGCATCGATCCGAAGCTGTGCATCTTCGAGTTCGTCTACTTCGCACGGCCCGACTCGCAGCTGTACGGCAAGAACGTCCACCAGGCGCGTGTGCGGATGGGCGAACAGCTCGCCGAACAGGTCCCCGTTGACGCAGACATGGTGATGGGCGTGCCGGAGTCCGGCATTCCCGCGGCAGAAGGCTTCGCCAGGCGATCGGGAATTCCGTTCGGACACGGACTGATCAAGAATCGCTACATAGGTCGTACCTTCATCGCCCCGTCCCAAGAGATGAGGGCCCTGGGCGTACGCATGAAGCTGAACCCGCTCAAGGAGAACATCGCGGGTCAGCGGCTGGTAGTGGTTGATGACTCAATCGTCCGCGGTACAACTACCCGCGCAATGGTGGCGATGCTACGTGAGGCCGGCGCCAAGGAGGTCCATCTGCGGATCTCCTCGCCTCCCTATCGCTGGCCGTGCTTCTACGGCATGGACACCGGCAGCCGTGGCGACCTTCTGGCGGCCAACATGGAGGTCGACGAGATCCGCGCCTACCTCGGGGTGGACACGCTCGCGTACCTCACGCTCGACGGCCTGGTCTCGGCGATCGGCGCACCCGGAGCCGGTTTCTGCAACGCATGTCTGACCGGCGACTATCCCGTTCCAGTCCGGGTCGAGATCCCGACGTCGAAAACGGACCACATGGAGCACGCTCTCAGCTCCGGACCGATAGGGTCCGCCGATCTTCGCTCCGGGTCCATCAAACCCGGAGACTCGCGACAGGGTGGCGGAGCTTCGGTCGGGAGCGGTCAGGCAGTCGAAGGGAATGGCTCGAACGATGGGTGAGACCTACGAGGCAGCAGGCGTCTCGATAGCCGCCGGTGAGGAAGCAGTCGAGGCCATCAAGGCAGACGTCCGATCCACCTTCCGACCCGAGGTCATCGGTGATATCGGTGGCTTCGGCGGGCTGTTCCGTTTTGACAAGGCGAAATACGAAGAGCCGATACTGGTCTCGTCCACCGACGGAGTCGGCACGAAGTCCCTCGTCGCCAAAGCAGCCGGACGTTTCGACACGATCGGGATAGACCTGGTGGCGATGTGCGTCGACGACCTCGTGTGCCAGGGCGCCGAGCCGTTGTTCTTCCTCGACTACATATCGGTCGGCCGCCTTGATCCCGGCCATGTCCGCCAGCTGGTCGCAGGCGTCGCCGAAGGGTGCCGCCAGGCGGGCTGCGCATTGGTCGGCGGCGAAATGGCCGAGCATCCGGGGGTGATGGAACCCGGAGAATTCGATCTGGTGGGCTTTGCCGTCGGAGTCGTCGACCGGGCACGGATGATCACCGGGGAGCGGGTGTCCCCCGGCGATGTGCTCATCGGTCTGCCATCGCCCGGTATCCGTTCCAACGGCTATTCGCTCGCACGCCGTCTGATGTTCGAGGTTGCAGGGCGAGGAGTCAACGACCGGGCGTGGGACGACGCACACGCCCCGACCGTCGGCCAAGAGCTGTTGGTTCCATCGGTCATCTACGCACCGGCGATCCGTTCGCTGATCGAGCAGGTTGATGTCCACGCCGTGGCCCACATAACCGGTGGAGGCTTTCCCGGAAACCTGAACCGGGTGCTCGGCAAGAAGACCGACGCGATCGTCGATCCGGCCACGTGGGAGTGGCCGAGGATCTTCACCGAGCTGCAGCGGATCGGGTCGGTGAGCACAGAGGAGATGCGCAAGGTCTTCAACCTGGGCATCGGAATGGTCGCCGTCGTGCCGGCCGAATCCGCCCACCGGGCGATCGACGTTCTACGCACCGCAGGCCACCGGGCCCGCGCAGTTGGTGAGGTCGTCGAAGGCCACGGAGTGGTCCACTTCAGCGACTGACGGTCCTGGTCTCGGTCGTGTTCCGACCATCGAATTCGCGAATGCGTGATGCGCCTGATGGGGCGTTAGCCTTGACCCCGTTATGGCCGACACTCCAACTCCTGCCTTCTCTGTCCGCATCCGTGTTCGCATGGTCAATGAGCCGGGCATGCTCGGCCGCCTTGCAGAGGCGATCGGTGACGTAGGCGGAAACATCTCGGGCCTGCGTGGTTTCGAGGTGAAGACGGCGACCCTGGATGAGGACGTCGTGGTCAATTGCCGCAGCGAGGCTCATCAGGACCAGGTGCGAGCAGCCGTTGAGGGCATCGAAGGAATCGAGATCCTGGAGTTCGAGGACCGGACCTTCCACATGCATCAGGGCGGCAAGATCGAGGTCCTCAGCCTGGCGCCGGTGCGCGATATCGAAGACCTGTCGATGGCGTACACCCCGGGTGTTGCGCGTGTCTGCATGGAGATCAACAAGAACCCGGCTTCGGCGCACGAATTGACGATCAAGCGCAACACGGTCGCAATCGTCTCCGACGGTACTGCCGTCCTCGGACTCGGCGACATCGGCCCCGAGGCAGCGATGCCGGTGATGGAGGGCAAGGCTCTTCTCTTCAAGCATTTCGCCGGGGTCGACGCGTTTCCGATCTGCCTGGCGACCAAGGACCCCGACGAGATTGTCGAGACCGTCCTGCGCCTGGCCCCCACGTTCGGCGGGATCAACCTCGAAGACATCGCAGCTCCCGGCGCATTCGACATAGAGGAGCGCCTGGTCGAACTGATGGACATCCCCGTGTTCCACGACGACCAGCACGGTACGGCGATCGTGACCCTCGCTGCGCTCGAGAACGCCTTGCTGATCGTCGACAAGCCAATTAGTGAGGTCAAGATCGTCGTCGCCGGAGTCGGCGCCGCGGGCGTCGCCGTGTCGAAGATCCTGATGAACGCCGGAGCCCGCAACGTAATCGGGGTCGACCGTCAAGGCGCGGTGCACACCGGGCGTGAGGGTCTGAACAAGTCCAAGCAGTGGTTCGCCGAGAACACCAACCCTGAAAAGCTAAGCGGCTCGATCTCGGCGGTCATCGCCGGAGCGGATGTATTCGTCGGGCTTTCCGGTCCGGACCTGCTGACGCGGGAAGACGTCGCATCGATGGCCAAGGACCCGATCGTGTTCGCCATGGCCAACCCGAATCCAGAGATCCGACCTGAACTCATTCAGGACATAGCTGCCGTCATCGCAACTGGTCGCTCGGACTTTCCCAATCAGATCAACAATGTCCTCGCCTTCCCCGGGATTTTCCGGGGGGCACTCGACGCTGGCGCAAAGCGGATCACGGAGAACATGAAGGTCGCCGCGGCCAAGGCCATTGCTGCGACGGTCCGTCCCGATGAATTGAACCCTCTGAACATCATCCCCTCGGTCTTCGACCCAGAGGTTGTCATTGCGGTTGCGAGGGCATCTGCGGATGCTGCACGGGCCGATGGAGTCTGTCGCTGAGCGCAGCGACCTGAACAAGAGCGGTGCAGCGGCGGCGGGCCGGTGGGATAGTCACATGACAGGGGAAAACTATGCGGGGAGCCGGCGGCGGGCCGGTAGGTGAGCGGAGACTGAGCGGGTGGCTCGACCAGCGGTTGAGTGGCCATTGGCGTGTAGCCGAATTGGGCCTGTACGTCCTGGCTGTCGCTGCCGCGTGGATAGTCCGTTTTGTCCAGGATGATGCCTTCATCACCTATCGCTATGCGAGAAATCTGGCACGGGGAAACGGCCTCGTGTTCAATCCGGGCGAGCGCGTCGAGGGATACACGAACTTCCTCTGGACCGTCCTGCATGTGATCCCCGAGAAATTCTCCTGGTCGACGCCGGTGTTCTCCCAGGTCATCGGCATCGCGTTCATGGTGGGGACCGTGGCGATTTCCTATCGCCTCGCCCGTCGAGTTTTCGGAAGCGAGGCCTTCGCCTTCCTGGTCGCCCTCGCCCTGCTGGGAAACATGACCTTCCTCACCTACGCGACAGGTGGGCTCGAGACGATGATGCAGACGATGCTGGTCGTTTCGGTCGCGTCTCTGCTCCTGCCCGTCACCGAGGTGGGAGCCAGAGGCGTCGCTGCCAGAAGGATCTCTGCCGGGCTGTGCGCTGGCCTTGCCGTACTGACCCGAATGGATTCGGCCGTTCTGATTGCCGTATGGGTGACCGCCCATCTGGTGGCGACGTGGCGCCGGGTGCCCGAACCTGACGGGGCGACAGGTGATTCTCCAGATGGCCGGGTGCGGATTCTCGTGACGTCCACGCTGCAGATCGGTCTGCCGGCTCTGGCGCTGATCGGGCCGTGGCTCGCCTGGAAACTCTGGTACTACGGCAACCTTCTGCCGAATACGTTCTACGCAAAGTCGGCGGGTAGCCCGATCATCCCGCCTCTATACGGACTCTTCTATCTCGCTGCGTTCTTCTTCCTGTACGCGTCCTTCCTGCTGATCGGTCGTTTTATCAAGTACCGCAAGGAACTGTTCGCCGTACCGGGCGTTCCGCAGATCTTGGCGGTGCTGCCGGTCTGGTTCCTCTACATCTGTGTCGTCGGCGGCGACTTCATGGAGTTCCGCTTCATGGTGCCGGTCATGCCGGTACTTGCGATGGTCGTCGCGTACCTGGTGGACCGGTTCACCAAGCTGCGCTCCCAGATGCTCCTACTGACGGTTCTGATCCTGATCTCGGGAACGCACCGGGTCATGCCGACCGTCACCCCGTATCCCGTGCTGACCTTCACCGAACTCAGTCACTGGCCCAACAGCTCGACGACTTCCTGGCAGGGTAAAGCGACGCTCCTGAAAGCCGAGTTCCCCGGCGGGATGGAAGAGCCGGGCCAGCCGAAGATCGCGATCGCCCCACTCGGCGTACTGCCATATTTCTCGGACCTCCAGGCCGTCGATGTTTTGGGTCTGACCGATCCGGTCACAGCACGGCATGGGTACCCGATCTCGCCGTACTACCCGGGCCACGTCCGCATGGCCCACGTCGGACACCTTCTCGACGAGCACGTGAACCTGATTCTGGGCCAGCCGGGGGCCAGGGAGCCTGTGAAGGGGAGACGGTCGTACCGGATCTCCGAACTGACCTTCTTGTACCCCAGTGGTGACCTGAACACCCTGCCGCAGGACGCGCGCGTCATCGAAGTTCCCCAGATCGACGGCTCGGCGTGGCTCATCATCTACCTGCTGCAGAACGACAAGGTCGACTCGGCCATCAAGCGCAACGGTTGGGCCGTCTATCCCGTAGATCGGACCTGCGTGCTCGAGGACATGGACGTGGTCGAGGGCAACGGGCTTTTGGTCGATCTGGCGAACCGGATCTCACGGATGGTCGGCGAGCGAAGCTGCCCGAGTAGGTGACGGGCTCGGTACCGCACACGGGTTCAAGCCGGGCTGCCCGAACCTTCGGCGGCCGTCGCCGGGCTGCCCAGCCGATTCTTGACCTGCATGGCGGGCTTCTCGACGTAGCGGTGCGCCGCCTCCGTGGCGAGCGCGAGCGCCGGTACGTACAGCAGGATCATGAGTCCCGGCGACTTCCTACCGATGGTCTCCATCATGAATACGCCCAGTGGGACGTGGATCAGGTAGATCGCATAACTCCTCACGCCTGCAGCGGTCAGCCAGCGGTGCGAGAGAAAGCGAGCGGCCCGGTGATCAGGACAGCGCACGAAAGTGATCACCATGACAGCGATACAGGCAGCCACCACCGAAAAGCCGAACTCGCCCCAGACGAACTCCTGTCGTAGCGATCCACCCTTGGAGACCAGGAATGGGACGTACAGTCCGAGCGGTTTGACCAGGAGGGTTCCGGAAAGGACCGTGGCCCACATGATCACTACGGCAGCGCTGGCCGCACGTCGCATCCACTTGTCGACCACTGGGCTCCAGTCAGCCGGCAGCTTCGCGTTCACGAACGCCACCACGACCCCGAGCAGCAGCGAGTCGGGCCGTTGGTACCACGCAAAGTTGGGTCCGACGTGACCGAGAAGCCTCGCTGCGCCGATGAACAGCCACGCCGCCAGAAATACGACCATCAGCTGATTGACCCAGCGGCGGCGGACCACGAGGCCGATCACCAGAACTCCGAACACGTAGAAGTGCTCTTCGACCGAAAGTGACCACAACTGGATCAGTGGCCGGATGGGCGCCGGTCCGCCACCCACCAGTTCGCTGTGGACCGGGTGGATCACGTGGTAGATGTAACCGCCTCCGGCCAGGACGTCGCTGATAGTCCGGTCGAGCAGCTCACGTTCACCGAACGCAAGGTGCAGCGCCAGGAAGGCAAGCAGCGTCGTGACCAGGATCAGATACATCAGAGGTAGCAGGCGAAGTGCTCGTCGCTGATAGAAGTGCCGCAGGTTCACGGACCCGAAACGGCGGTCCTCCTCGAGCAGCAGCGTGGTGATCAGAAAGCCGCTGACCAGGAAGAACATGTCGACGCTCGCGGCGAACGACGCGAAGGTCACGAAGGATGCATGGACCAGAACTACCAGGATGACTGCAAGCCCGCGCATACCGTCCAGTGGCGGGCAGTATCCAAGCTTGTGTGCGTTCGACAGGAAGCGTGGCGAAACAGACGGATCGTCGGTTCCGTCCTCGCTCACAGTCGTCCCACCCTGTCCAACCCATCTGTCGCCCAGCGTGAACGACATCTTCTCAATCGGCATTCCGGCATGGGTTCTTAGAGAACCTAGTTATCCCGCCAGCTTTGCCGAATCACTAAAAATATCGCTCCCCCGGCAGAACAAAGCCCCTGCAGGGCAGGGGCTCGTCTGGTGGTCGGGACCGGCGTCGATCCGGTGACCTTCCGCTTTTCAGGCGGACGCTCTGCCTACTGAGCTACCCGACCGGGTCAGGCGGCCAAGGGGGTTGAATCCCTCAACCACAGCTGATCCGTTCCATCGCCCCAGATTTCAGAGGCGATGATTTTGGCGGTCCCGACGGGATTTGAACCCGCGACCTCCGGCTTGACAGGCCGGCGTGCACTCCTGGCTGCACCACGGGACCACGAACTTTTGACTGACTTACGCTTGGTACCCCCAACGGGATTCGAACCCGTGTTACCTGCGTGAAAGGCAGGCGTCCTAGGCCGCTGGACGATGGGGGCGCGTTTCCCCTGAGGGCTTGGGAAGAGTAGCAGTAGACACGTCGAGGTCCAAAGCCGAGTCCTCTCACTGGCTCAGCCTCATTCGCCGAGGGCCCCCACGATTCGCTCCAACAGGTACCCCAGGTGTTCATAGGAGAGGTACATCGACTGCGCGGCCTCGTCCTCGGGAATTTCGTAGTCATCTTCCGAGACATCGAGAATCGTGCCCAGGACCAGGCGGAGATCATTGACCGATCGCATCCAGGTCTGGAGCTCGTCGGGTGTGAGCTTCTCGGCGTGGACGGTATCCAGGACGGCGCCCATCGCGGCGAGCCTCTTGTCGACCAGTTCGGCGCCGGCAAGCACCGCGTAACCCTGGTTGCGTTCCTCGTCCTCGTACGGTCGGGGGAAGAGTCGGACCAGTGCCGGATGATCACTCGTGATCATTTCGCGGAGCTGGCCAACCAGATTCTCGATCATGAGCCGCTGTTGCTCTGAGAGATTGACGCTGATGTCGCCGTCGCTGCGACGCTTGAACGGTGGCCTCATGAACGACTCGAACGGACCCATAGTTTTCGGTCAGTCCTGTTGCATCGTGGCCCACAGGCCATGTTCATGCAGCTGGAAGACGTCACGTTCTGCTTCGGATCGGCTGCCGTTGGACACGACCGCCTTGCCCTCGTTGTGGACCTGGAGCATCAGCTTCTCGGCTTCGGCGCGCGAGTAGCCGAACAGCTTCTGGAGGACAAGGGTCACGTACGACATCAGGTTGATGGGATCGTTCCAGACCAGGACGACCCAGGGGGACTCGGTCTGATTCTGGGAGTCCACCGACGGTTCGAGTACATCGATCGGTGCGCCGCTCACGACGTTGTACCGACCTGGGTTGGCAGCGACTCCGCGGCCACGGGCGCCTGGAACGGGTTGGCGGAGCCGGCTTCCTCAGCCACCGACCCGTCCGACACCGAAGCCGCTCCGGACAGCCCCATGTGGAACCAGACGGTCGTGGCGACGACAGTCGTGGCACCCACGACGTGGAGGATCACGATCCAGGCGGGGATACCCAACTCGTACTGCGTGTAGCCGATGGCGCCCTGGGCGACGATGGCGACGAGCATCACGTAACCGCGGCGCATGACGTCGCGGTCGGTGCTGCGCATTGCCATGCGGGTGAGCAGGACCACCGCGGTGACGAGGAAGATCCACATGTTGATGCTGTGGATGCGGGCGACGTCGGGGACGTTGAACCCGAAGCGGCGTGCGGTCCCGTCGCCACCGTGAGGCGCCGTCCCGGTGACCAGCGGACCGGTGAACATGAGCGCCGAGGCGCTCAGAACCGCCACCCTCGACAGATTGAGTTCGAATGATCCGACCTTTGCCCGCCTGGGCCCGGGTGGATTAGAGGCTCGCCACAACAGGACGGTGGCATTGGTAAGAAGGATCATCCCCAGAACGAAGTGGCTGGCGACCGCTGCGGGGTGGAGGTCGACCAGAACAGTGATGCCACCCAGAGGTATGTTGCCGAACACGCCGGCCACCAGGCCGAGCGAGAGCCAGAAGAGATCCCGCCGGTAGGGGCGCAGTCTGCGGGCGCCGACCACTGCGATGGTCGCCGCCACGATTCCGCCGATACCGGAGAGAAGCCGGTTGGCCTGCTCGATGGACTGGCTGGTGCTCGTGAACTCGACGAACTTTCCGCTGCCGGCATCGCAGTTGGGCCAGTCGGCACATCCCAAGCCGGAGCCGGTCAGGCGAACACCGGTGCCGACCACGATTATCACCACGATCAGTGCGAGAGAAACGATCGCGATTTTGCGGTAGTCAGCGGCCGAGATGGTGAACCGATCAGCCCGGGTGGTGGCTGGATCTTGTGGGCTGGACATCGCTCGCGAGGTTAGGGCAGCGGTGCGGTGAGCACCCGTCGAGCAGCGGGTTACCTGACCCAAGCTGGCCTTTCAGAACGCGCCGACCTACCGTTTGAGCGTCATGGTTGCTCCGGCCCTTCCCCAACCGATCTCTCTCGGGACACGCGTCGGCGGATACGTAGCACTCACCAAGCCCAGGATCGTCGAGCTTCTACTGGTTACGACGGTTCCCACCATGGTGGTTGCAGAAAAGGGACTTCCCTCGATCTGGCTGATGGTCGCCACGGTTATTGGTGGCTCGCTCGCCGCTGGTGGCGCCAACGCCGTCAATATGTACGTCGACCGAGACATCGACGCAATCATGAACCGGACCAAGGGGCGGCCCCTCGTCACGGGAATCATGTCGCCCGCTTCAGCGCTCGCGTTCGCAGTGGGGATCGAGGTTCTGGCGTTCCTGTGGCTCTGGGGAACCGTCAACCTGCTGTCGGCGGTACTCGGGCTGATCGCGTGTCTCTTCTACGTGTTCATCTACACGCTGTGGCTCAAGCGCAGTTCCCGCCAGAACATCGTGATCGGTGGAATCGCCGGCTGCATACCCGTGCTCATCGGCTACTCAGCGGTCACCAACTCGTTGTCCGCAACCTTCGGGCTGGCGCCGTTGGCCCTCTTCGCCCTGATGTTCTTCTGGACCCCACCGCACTTCTGGGCGCTGGCGATCAAGTACAAGGACGACTACGCACGGGCTGAAGTTCCCATGCTCCCTGTTGTTGCTTCGTTCCGCGAAACCACGGTGCAGATGGTGATCTACACCGTCCTGGTCGTCGCCTCGTCGCTGGTTTTCGCCGGCGCAGCCGACATGGGCCTTCTGTTCTGGATCTCGGCGGTCGCTCTCGGGGGCGTCTTCCTCTGGTTCGCAGTGGAAGTGCTGCTGACCGAGTCGCCGGCCAAGGCGATCAAATTGTTCACGTACTCGATTACCTACGTCACGCTGCTGTTCGGAATCATGGCTGCTGACGTACTCATTCAGCATGGTTGGTGAACTGAGGGTTTTCTTCGACAGCGAGGGATCGCGGTAAGGTCAGCCCGCAGCGGTCTGACCGTTGCTCCGACACATCGATGTGTCGGTACGAACCCGTCCAGATCCGGACGTGTCCGGATACCTGATTCAAGACTTGGACAGCCTCCTGCGGGCGGCGCACACGAGGTCAATGCACATATGGCACTCACGGAGACGAGACCCAGAGCCGATGGCGGTAGCGCCGCGGCCGACTTGGACACCCGCCCGGTACCCGGCGTGGTGGAGCGAGTAATCGGCAGCGGAGACTTCTTGTCAATAGGGCGGACATTCATCGTCTCGTCCCTGGTCTTCGGCACCATCGCAGCGGTTGGTCTGGTCCTGTCCGGGATCGACACAGCGACGACCAACGAGTTGCTCGGCGACTCCGCCGCGCTGGTGTGGAGCAGCTCGACTCTCGCTCTGGTTCTTGCCGGGGTCCTCCCGCTACTCCTCGGGCTTGCGATCTACATCGTCCCACTGCAGGTCGGCAGTCCCGCCATTGCCTTTCCCCGGGCCACAGCGCTGGCGCTCTGGTCCTGGTTCCTGGGGGTGCTGCTCTTCGCAGTGAGCGTCGCCCTCGACGGAGGCATCGGCGGAAACGACCAGGAGGCCGCCCGACTGGGAAATCTGGCCGTTGGGCTGATGATGGTCGCCCTCGGACTTGCTGCTGTGGCAGTCGTAACAACAGTCATTACCCACCGCGGTCCGGGAATGACACTCGCCCGGATCCCCTTCTTCTCTTGGTCAATGCTCATCGCGGCGCCAATCTGGCTGATCAACCTGGGAGCGGCGCTCTCTGGCGTGATCGTCGGTCAGATCTCCCGGGCCAACGCACCGGCGCTGGCCGGCAACTACCAGACGATGATCGCCTGGCTGTGGTCCGCACCTGCGGTCTACATGCTCGCAATCCCGGTTCTGGGAATCGCGGCCGACATCGCCGGAAAGGCCTCCGGCCGCCGGGTGGCCCAGTACGGGGCCGCACAGGGCTGCATTGCAATCTTCGGTCTGTTCTCGTTCGGCGCCTGGATCCAGACCGCCGGGTCGACCGACACGTTCGTCTACTTCATATGGGTGATCGTCGCCGGGCTTCCCGTGCTCGGCCTGCTCGGCCTGCTCGTCGACACGATGCGCCGTTCCAAGGTCGACCTGAGTGCCGCCGCACTCGCGGCACCCTTGACACTGCTCCTGGTCCTGGGCGGCGTGCTAGTAGCGACAATCCAGGTGATCGATTCGATCGGTAAGGGGAGCCTCGTCGGTTTCGACGTCGGTTTTCTGAACATCGGCCAACTGTTCTTCCTGACGGGCGCCGCCCTGACAGGTGCGATCGGCGGGCTGGCATTCTGGAGCGACAAGCTCTGGGGTGAATCCCGGGACTCGCTGTCGAAGCCTGCAGTCGGGCTCGCGTTCATCGGTGGCGGTCTCGTGGCCACGGTTGCGACACTTCAGGGCCTTCTTTCCCCAGACAACACCCTGGACGCCGACATCTACGGGATCCTCATAGCCGTCACGGCCGCCATTCTCGCCCTCGGAGTTCTGACCGCCTTGGTCTCGGCGCTCAGCGCCGGCTCAGCAGGTCACGGAGGACCGGGCGAACCCGACGAGTCCGGGCTCACCTTCGAGTGGGCCTACGGTTCGCCGCCGGCGCCGATAGACGTTGATGTCGTACTCCCCGCTGTCACGAGTCCATATCCGCTGTTGGATCTGCGTGACACCGGCGCTTCCGACGAGGAGTCAAAGTAATGTCAGAGATCACATCAATTGCAGCCGAGGGTCGCTACTCGACCCCGGCGCTTCCCCGTCGACGTGAGCTGCTCTTCGGGACGGCTTTCGCCACCGCTGGCATCTCGATGGTCATCATCAGCCTGATTGGCACCTACCTGGTGACCCGCGACGCGAGCGGAGCCAACTGGTTGGCTAACAACCAGATCCCCCTGACCCAGCCCAACATGCAGCTCATAACCCTGGGCATGTCCGCGGTCACCATGCAGTGGGCAGTGTGGTCAATCGCCCGGGACGACCGATACCACTCCTACATGGCGCTCGGGCTTACGGTTCTTCTTGGTCTGGCCTTCGTGAATCAGACGACCTTTCTCTACAAGATGACCGGTATCGGCATCGAGCAGGCCGAGGGGCCGCTGTTCTACGCAGTGACCGGTAGCCACCTGGCGATGATGATCGGTGCTCTCATCTTCATGGTTCTGATGGGGTTCCGGACTCTCGCCGGTCAGTACTCCAGTCGCCTGCCCGATGGAATCGGCGCAGCGGCGATCGTCTGGTACGCGGGCATCGCGCTCTACGCCATCATCTGGTTCGCCGTTTACGTGCAGAAGTGAGCTGAGACATGATCACAAGAGGTTCCAAGTTCTTCTACGGCGCCGCGGCGGTCGCCTTCATTGCGGCTCTGGTGTTCGGATTCATCACCGGTGCGTCGGCCCATGGTGGCGTGACCGCCGTGTTCCAGAACGGCTCCGTGGTCGACTCGATCGTCGGTCCCCTCACATTCGGCTGGAAGGGCTGGGTGGGGGATCAACTGGGCTATGCAACCTTGATGGGCTTCGCCGGAATCATGGCGGCCCTCGGCGGATTCCAGACAGCTTTCCGCGACGGCGACGCCGAATCGATCATTCCGCTCCAGGGTGAAGGCGTGACTGCCGAGACCGCAGACCTCCGGGTCGTCACTCCCCAGGGTCTGAGCCCCTGGCCGATCGTCGGGGCACTCAGTGCCGCCCTGGTCGTCGTCGGACTGGCGATGTCGACCGCAACATTCATCGTCGGTGTGGTTCTGATGGCGGTAGTGGCAATCGAATGGACGGTGCGTGCCTGGTCCGAGCGTCTGACGCTCGACCCGGTCGAGAACGCCGAGTTGCGCGGCAAGCTGATGGGTCCGATCAATATCCCCGTCGGTGGAATCCTGATCATCGGCCTGATCATGTTTCTGGTCTCGAGGATCCTCCTCGCCCTGCCGGCAACGGCGTCGGTGTTCTTCATCATCATCGTCGCCGCTGCGATTTTCGGTGTCGCCGTCCTTCTTGGCAGTCGTCCCGACCTGAAAAGGTCGGTGACCATAACCGTGCTCGTGGTGGGCGCAATCCTGCTGATAGCCGGTGGAATCGCCGGCGGAATGGCCGGCTCCTACGACGGCGGAGAACACAGTGGCAGCGAGGAAGGAGCGGCTCTCCACCAAAGTGGCCAGGAGACTGCCGTGACACTCGGATCCATCGACGCCATCGGATCGTCCAATGGCTACTGAGAGGTCAGACGTGCGGAACAAGCGCAGCGCAACCATTATCACCAGCATTTCTCTGGTGATCGTGCTGATACTCGGCTACCTGATGGTCGTCGATATCGGAAAGCCAGACGGACGTCCTCTCAATACCTTGGCTCCCGCCGGCGGCAAGGCGCAGGAGATCTGGAACCTCATTGTCCCGGTATTCGCGATCGCCGGAGTGGTGTTCATCCTCGTCGAGGTGGGGATCATCTGGCTGGCCGCACGGTTCCGGGAACGCCCCGAGGACGAAGAGGGCGTTGGCGAGCCGAAGCAGCTTCACGGCAACACCAAGCTCGAGATCGGTTGGACGCTCGCTCCGGCGCTCCTGCTGGCCGTCCTCGCCGTGTTCAGCGTCAACGGAATCCTCTCCCAGTCCGAAGCAACCGATCCGATCGACGTCACCGTTATCGGTCAGCAGTGGTGGTGGGAGTACCGATACGACCTCGACAAGGACGGCGCGCCCGACATCATCACGGCCAATGAGGACGCCATTCCTGTCGGACGCGACGTGCGGTTCCACATCCAGTCCAACGACGTCATCCACAGCTTCTGGATCCCACGTCTAGGCGGCAAGCTCGACGCCGTGCCGAGCCGCACCCACGTCCGTGTCCTGGACGCGGACGAGGTGGGAATCTACGAAGGTCAGTGCACCGAGTTCTGCGGACTGTCCCACGGTGTCATGCGCATGCAGGTCAAGGCGCTCAGCCCGGCCGATTACGAGCAGTGGGTCGTGAAGATGACCACGCCGCCCGAACAACCCAAGACCGAGATCGAAATCGAGGGCCAGAAGCTCTTTGTTGCGCAGTGCTCGTTCTGTCACCAGGTCAACGGTGTGAACCCCGGCGACGAGTTCCCCTTCAAGTACACCGAGGTCCCCGACCCCGATTACGGCATGACCAACGACTCGCCGCTCGCATCGCGCAACGCGCCGAACCTGACGCACTTCATGTTGAGGCAGCACTTTGCCGGTGGCCTGCTCCCGCTATACGAGGGCAAACAGGAATCGGTGGTCGACCCATCCGAGGTCTACGAGCCGCACGTGAACAACATCAAGCGTTGGCTACGTGACCCCGAAGAGGTCAAGCCGATGAATCCCGACAACAACCAGGGAATGCCCAACTACAACCTGAGCGAAGCCCAGATCGAACAGTTGACCGCATTCCTTCTGACCCTGAAGTAACGACGCTGACAGCGATGCGGAAGGCCTGTACTGACTGGCATTCCGCATCCGGAGCACCTAATGATGGAACCCATTCGAATGACTAGCTCAAAGCAAAGGGAGGGATGACCTCATGGCAATAGTCGAGGAACATCCACCGCTCGAGTTGAACGCCGGGGCCACGACAGTGGCCACTCCCGATCTGCTCGGAGTGTTCGGACGACCCAAGGCAACCACCGGTTGGCGTTCATGGGTCAACACCGTCGACCACAAGAAGATCGGCATCATGTATGGCGCCGTCTCCTTCTTCTTCCTTCTGGTCGGCGGATTCGAGGCGCTTCTGATCCGCGCCCAGCTCGCGGTCCCGGGAAGTCAGCTTCTGTCCGCAGATCTGTACAACCAGGTCTTCACCATGCACGGCCTGACGATGATCTTCCTGGTCGTCATGCCGATGGCCTCGGCCTTCGCGAACTATCTGATCCCACTCCAGATCGGCGCACGCGACGTCGCGTTCCCACGGATGAACGCACTTTCGCTCTGGATCTGGATTGCCGGAGCGTTGTTCTTCAACAGCTCCTGGCTCTTCGGCGGTGGAGCCGACGGCGGCTGGTTCATGTACGCCCCCAACTCGGGTGTGACCTTCTCACCCGGATACGGCATCGACTTCTACGCAGTCGGCCTTCTCATCATCGGTATCAGCTCGACGGTTTCGGCCATCAACCTGACCGTGACCGTCCTCAACATGCGGGCACCGGGCATGACGCTCATGAAGATGCC
>JBATWQ010000303.1:0-23514 GCA_049672765.1 Microthrixaceae bacterium
GTTCGTTCTTTCGGCGGCCGAACTCCTTGAAGCGAGCCGGGTTTGCTACCGCCTCGTTCTTGAGATCCGCCGAGCCGCCAGGCATCAGGTCGGGCCACACCTTGCCGACGGTGTGCTGCTCCCACGCACCGAAGTAGTCAGACAGCTCGCCGTACATGACGTTGTCGTAATAGGGCGGATCGATACAGACCAGCGTCTGCGATCCGTCCTCGACGCCCTGAAGCGACCCACCGGAACCCCTCGTCACCATGACTGGAGCGGGTACTGCGTGCCGAAGGTCGGATCGATGACCTTGGATCGTTTGGCCACCGAGCACCCATGGATCGGATCCCGGGACGAGTGTTGCGGCGATGGCGCGCGTATTGACTACGTTTCTCTCGTGGGCCCAGGTCCATAGGGCATCCGCTCCCTCGAATTCACTGAATGACCACTTGAACGAGAAGTCGTGCCTGTCAAATACCGGGCGGATTATCGCGTCCTTGGTGTGCCAAGAGGACAGCAGGGAATTGTAGTTGAGCGCCTTGCTTGTCATCAGGCCGAGAAGGCCAATGAGAGCGCCGGCCCGACCTTCCTCCACCTGTTCCTCGATCTCTGCGATGAGGCGCTGGTGCTCCTCCACGAACGTGCCGTGCACCAGGAGCTGCCTGGACGAGAACATGTCACGCCAACGGCTCATGCCGTACTGGTGTGGACGTGTGTCGTTGCCTTCCGGGACTTCTTCGGTCGGGACAACACCTGCGGCAAGCCAGCCGGGCAGCCTTGCGCCGAGTTCGATCTCGGCGACTGAGATCGACTCGAGGTCGTTCTGGGTTGGAGCTCGGAACGAGCGGACCCACTTGGTCTTTCCGTTGGCCTGTGCCTCCGGGAGACGAATCGCTACGGCGTACAGGATCGAACCCATCCGGCCCGCCTGAGCTTCAGCCTTGATGTAGTCGCCATCGATGACGAGACCGTCCCAGGGAGACAGGCCAGCTCCGCGGGAAACGGTGCCCTTTTCGGGATGCGAGTCGACCGCTTCCTGTCCTCGTAGGATGTCGAACTCCGGCTCGATGAGCTGGGAGCCGGCACGCTCCGTAACAAGACGGGCAGCGACCTCCTTGCCCTTGGGCTTCGAGATCCACCAATTCGGTGCGAGTGGAACGGGCTTACCTGTACGGGGGCAGGCAACCGACCGTGCGTGCAGGTAGCCCACGATCCGCTCCGCCTCGTTCGCCCGGAGGAAGAATGGCCGAAGACGGTCAGCGATCCGCCCGATGAGGACCTGTCCCCATTTGTCAAGGTCATCGGCAAGCTCAGGCCCATACCTGGCAGCGGTCTCTACTCCGGCTCGGAGAGTGACGGCGGCGACCTGGTTGAGGTCGTTGGCATGCGCTGGGAGGCCATAGCGGGCTGCCTCATAGGGGATCGAGCCACCACCAGCTGTGGGGTCAGTCACGTTGGGCAGTTCGCCCCACGACCGCTCCAGCACGCGGTGGACTAAATCAAGATCCGCTGGATTGGGCCTGTTCTTGTACGCCTGCTTGTAGCCGTAACCGTTGCCTTGGATCTTTCGGCCCTCGGCGTTCGCTCGGTCGAGCATCGCCTTCCCAGCGACCGGGTCGCCCCAGATACCACACAGGTGGAGGAACCAACGCTTGTAGTGAGCCTCTGAGTCGACTCTGACCTCACCCGGGAAGGCAGCGGCGAGTTCCTCACTCCAGGGTGGGAGCAGGCTCGCGAGGATCACACCTGCCGAGGCGACGAGCGGACGACGGGCCCACCAGACATGGAGGGAGAACAGATCAGGGATGGCTGCGACAAAGGCGCGCTCCCTTCGGGACTCAACACCTAGCTCGGCGACGGGCAGCCAGTCCTCGATCAGGAGGCGGGGCGCAGTGGCTTGGGTCATCGTTCGTCATCCGAGAGCATCAAGCGCAGCGAGCGGAGGCAACGGCCACCAGCATCGGGGTGGGTGACCTTGGCATACCAGTAGTAGGCCTCTTCGTCGCTCATCGAAGCGATGCCTTCCACGATCGCTCGACTGCGGTCGCGACGGCGCACGGGCTCGACGGCGAGCGCTGTCAGGGCGAGGCGCACCCCGGGGGCCTCGTCGATCTCAATCGGCTTCTGCCGACCAGGGCCAATGGTCGTGGCCGGCTTCTTCGACGCTCGCAAGACCGCTTGAACAGTGTCGTTGAGCCGAAGGAGGTCAGCCGGTCGGACCGTCGCAACGACGTTGGTGTGGTCGGGGTGGCCGTTGGTCTCGGCGATCGTGAGGCCGTAGTTGGTGCCGTCGGAGTGAGTGACGGTGACCCGGAACCCGCGACGCTTCTCGCGAGGTAACTTCGCTGTGGTTCGACTCATCGGAGCACCTCGGCCGTGACGGTGATCTCTCCGGGGTCAGCGTTCTGGACGAGCTTGTGGAGCTGATTCCACTCGGCTCCGTCTACGTCAACGGGCTCCTCCCAGGCGACGGTGATGGTCATCGCCCCATCTGCTTCCTGGGCGGTGTTGGCGAAGGCGAGGAGCTTGTCCTCGAGGGCTTGGTAGCCAGACTTCGGTCCGCTGAGCGAGATCTCGGTGTCACCGAGTGGCCCGAAGTCGAGCTCGAGCTGGATCGCAACGGTGACGCTCGGCTTGGGAAGCTGACCGAGGACGATTCCCAGCTTGCGGAAGTCCGCGACCTTCTCGCCCGGGTCCGCGCTGGCGGCGACGCTCACCTTCACGATCCCTGTGCCGTTGGCCTCCTGCGCCTTGTTGTTGGCCTGATTGAACGCCGGTCCGGCCAACCCCTTGCCAACGGCCTTGATGGTCTTCGGTCCACTGGCAGCCTCGAGGTCCACGCCGGCAGCCTCGGCCTCGGCGCGGGTGAGCACGGTGAGCTTGTCGAGGCTGACCTTCTCGATGTCGCTCTTGGGAAGCGGCTTGGCTCCCTTCGGATCGCCATCGACCACGATGAGCGGCGACGTCGGCCCGCTCGCGATCCGGCTCAGGATCTCGGTGACCGCCGTCTTCTTCGGCTCCCAGCCCAGCACGTCCTCGACCGCGGTCCGGAGCTCGGCGCCCCCGAGGGTCTTCTTGGCGGTAACGATCGCGGTGATGTCGTCGGCCTTCAGATCGGGGCGGAGGAGGCCGAGCTCCTTGGCCCGCGCCGGCAGGTAGAGCAACGAGCCCGGCTTGCGTTGCGGGTTCGGGGCAGGATCGTCGGGACCCCACACCTTCTGGTCGTCGGCGTCGTAGTAGACCCACTCGCCGGCTTTGACGCCGTTGCGGATGGCGTCGGCGATGAACGTCCACTCCACGATCGCGGCGCCGTGATCGCGCCAGAACGCGTCGGCCAGATCGTCGGTGGCGATCTCCTCTGCGTCCTTGGGCCAGGCCTTCGAGCGCAGGTAGTCGTAGCCGATCTTGTCGGTTCGGACCTTGCCCTCAGCCTGGAGGGTCTCGATGACGGACTTGACCTGGTTGTCCTCGACGCTGCCCTTGCTGCTCACCGGCAGCTCGAAGTGGCGCAGGTCGGCGTTCTTCTCGTCCTTGGTCGAGTAGTAGAGGTGGCAGTAGGCGCGGCTGATGGCCACCCGGACGTCAAGCAGAGCCGACTTCTCCAGCTCTCGGATCTTGCGGATGACCTCGTCGCCGAGCTGGGCGACGCGGTCATCACTGTCGAGGATCTTCTTCACGGCAAGGTGTTTGCGGACCCGATCGTGCAATGGCTGCACCTGGTTGGTGTCGGCCACCAGGAACGCGACGCCATTGCGGTAGGTGCGGAAGTCGTTGCCGGCGCCTTTGTGGGCGCGGATCTCAGCGGCGCGGTTCGGAGGCGGTGACGAGGTCTTGTCGGTGACGGTGGTGTCCTCGTGATCGAGGACCACGACCTGGAGCTCGGGTCGATCATCGACGTTGCCAGGGCCTGCTGGGAACAGCACTGCCTTGTAACCGCCGTAGGACTTGAAGGCCTTCTCGATGCGATCCTTCACGTCGTCGGCGACGAGCGCGGGTGACAGGTTCCGGGCCTCGCCGGCAATGACTGCGTTTGCGTTCGCCTCGGTGCGAACCACGAACCGAGTGCCGTCCCAGGTGAGGTGCCAGGCCCGCTCAGCCAGGGTATTGAGCGCCTCGTCGATGACCTCCGGGCGGTCGCCTGGGCGGAGCGTTCCCAGCAGGTACTCGCCGCGCCCAGCACCCGCGGATGAGAGCTGCTCGAGGCTGTTGAGGAACACGCACGTCGCGGCTCGGGTGGCATACGGTGCCTTGCCGGCGAAGCGTTCCTTGTCGACGGCGGCAGCGTGGCTCTCGGGGTCGGTAATGTCAGCTCGGGCGGCGGGCTCGTACGCATCGCGGCCGAGGGCGGTGGTGAGGTTGGTGAGCACGTTTCCGGCTCGCAGGTCGACATCGGCGACATTCAGCGTGGGGGCATCCGTGCCGTCGGCCCACAGAGCGGCGATCACCTCGGCGAGGAGGCGCAGCGCACCCCGGGCCCGCTGGAAGTTCGGCAGCGTACCGATGCGCTTGTCGAGCACCCGAACCAGTTCGGGGTGGAACGGGTAGGCGCCCTCCAAGCGCTCGGCGTAAGCACTCGGAGTGTCGGCACCGTCAGGGAGTGTGATCCCATTGCCCTCTATGTCGTCGTAAAGCCCCCGATACTCATCCGAGGCTGCCTTCGCCGCCGTCTCGTCGATGGTTGAGAACAGACGGGTCTTGAGGATCTCTGCGATCTCAGAGTCCTCAGCCGGGCGGATGATCGTCTGCTGCCGGGCTAGCACGGACTGTGCGTCTGCGGCAGCCTCGTCGGCCGCCTCGAGGTGCTCGTCGAGAAGCCGCTCCAGCTCGGTGGTCTCCTTGCCGTAAGCGTCTGCGTGGGTGGCAAGCGAGACCACGACGACCACATGGGGCGTGGCCGCCGCGTGCTGGAACAGCGCCTTGAGGAAGACCGGGATCGCCTGGGCTTGGCGTCGCACGTCTTCATCGCCAGAGGTCGCGCACTGGCGCATGTGCTGGACGATCTCGTCGATCACGACGATTGTCGGGGTGTCGCCGATGGCCTTGGCCCAGGTGTCAGACCCAGGAGCTGATCGAGCGGAGTCGGCGGCCTTCATTGCCTCCCAGGCGTCAGTACCGAGCTGAGCGGCGAGATCGCCCCAGAGCGTGAGGGTGGTGACGGTCTCTCCGGTGTCACCGAGACGCGTCTCAATGCCACCAACGGGCTCGAACTTGTCACCGACCGTGGCCGTGATTCGGCACTCCTTGGGCAGCAGCGCCACGTCCACGAACCGGTCGAGGCCGGTAGGACGCGCTCCCTTGGCAAGGTGGTAGAGGGCGATGAGACCATGGGTCTTGCCGCCACCGAAGGACGTCTGCGGACGGAGTACACCCTTCTCCGTGCCAGGGATGCCCTTCACTCCAGAGATGCGGCCGAACGTCCGGGCCAGCAGGTCCCGGAGCCCCTTCGTGGGGTGAGTGAGTGCAAAGAACTCCTCGGGATCTCCGTAGACCGGATAGGATCCGGGGTCCCGCACGATGTGGTCCAGGTCGGCGGCAAAGTGCTCATCCGAGAGCGTCCCAGCGAGCACGTCTAGCCGTGGCATGCAGGTCTTGGTGATCGGTTGGAGGTTTGCCACATCTGCCCTTTCAGACACGCTGAACCGTCGCCTCTGTCTGTGGGTATCTCGTCGACAGCAGACGCCTGAGAGTCAAGGGTACGACACGGCAGCGGCCGACACTGCGACAGCCTCGACGATCAGTAGCAGTTGGTCTCGTCGGACACGAAACCAGAAGACCGCACTCCGCCTTCGGGAGTCTCGCTGATCATAAACTGAACTTCACTCCTTGGAGCCTCAACATCCGCGTCATCAACACCGCCACTGGTGAACTCCTCCGCCGCCTCATCCTCGACCCCACCAAGGACTAGACCCACCGGCAAACCCCCAGTACCACCACCCCAAAAACCGAAACTCCCCGACCCTGAGGGTTTCGGGGAGTTTCCGATCTCTCGCGAGATCACGTTGGTGGCGGGGGCAGGATTTGAACCTGCGACCTTCGGGTTATGAGCCCGACGAGCTACCGAACTGCTCCACCCCGCGGCGTGCAGAGAAACCTAGCCGCCCGTCCTGGATCCGGGCAATTCAGTTACCCGAGCCAACGGCCCAAACTGACGCTATTGCCAGCAACGATTCAGCTGGGATAAGCGTCGATGTCGGTCGCCTTCACCGACGCCCACACCCGCTCCCCCTCGGCCAGCCCCATGTCGACAACCGATTCCGGGGTCACCTCGGCAATCAGGTCGAGGGCTCCCGAAAGCCGGACCTTGACGTGGTCGCCCAGCAGGTCGAAGCCGACAACGCGACAATCCCAAACGTTGCGAGCACTCGTCTCGGGACGGCTGCGGTGCAGCGCAACTGCCCGTGGCCGAAAGACTGCGAGCACCTCGCCCGTATACGCCTCGCCAATCGCCAGCGACACTGGGGCAGAACGCTCGAGCGGAATGTCGTGCGGTCCCTCGGCTCGGTCGGCGAGCACACCACCAGCCATTGCCTCTTCTGCCGCGGAGACGAGCACCACTTCACGACCGTTCGCGACGCCACGCAACAGGTTCACACCGAGCAGCTCAGCGACGTACGCAGTCCTCGGCCTGGCGGTTACCTCGGCGAGCGATCCCATCTGGGTGACCCGGCCAGCCTCCAGGATCAGCACCTTGTCCGCCAACGACAGGGCGTCGAGCGGATCGTGGGTGACCAGCACCGTCGACCCGTCGAAGTCCGCCAGGTGGCGCCGCAGGTCCCGTCGTGTCGTCGTCCGTGATGACGCGTCGAGCGCCGACAGTGGTTCGTCCAGCAACAGTAATTTCGGGTCGGCCGCCAACGCCCTCGCCAGCGCAACCCGCTGCGCCTGTCCACCCGACAAGGCCCTCGGTTTCGATGCGGCGCACGCTGTCAGCCCGACCCGTTCCAGCCACCCGAGCGCTTTGGCCTCGGCGGTCGCCTTCGGGACTCCCCGGGCCCTCGGTCCGAACGCGACGTTCTCCATCGCGTTCATGTGTGGGAACAGCAGATAGTCCTGGAACAACATTCCGATCGGGCGCTGCTCCGGAGCAAGCACCACCCGCTTGTCCGACGCCGGCGGACCGGAGCCGTAGAGCACGACATCGTCCAGAACGATGCTGCCCGATCCGGTCTCGACCAGACCCGCCAGCGCACGCAGCAATGTCGTCTTGCCGGCGCCGTTGGGTCCCAGCACGGCAAGAACCTCGCCGGACCCGACGTCGAAGGCGATGTTCAGGTCGAGCTGACCGAGTCGCAGCTGCACATCCACCGAGAGCGTCATGATCGCTCGGCTCTCGATCGATCGGGGTTCGACGGAGACGGCGATGGCGATGGCGATGACCCTCCGACATGGTTCGTGTCCGCTTCGCCCATCCCGCCTCCACCAAGCCAGCGTTCACGCAACAGGACGATCACGCTCAGCGACACCACCAACAACACCAGGCTGAGCGCGACGGCGACGTCCGGGTTGGTGTCCAGTTGCAGGTAGACCGCCAGGGGCAACGTCTGGGTACGGCCGATGATGTTGCCCGCGAACGTGATCGTCGCCCCGAACTCGCCAAGCGCACGGGCCCAGGCCAGCACTGCTCCGGCGATGACCGCGGGGGCGACCATCGGGAACGTGACCCTTCGGAACACCGTCGTCGGGCTCGCACCGAGCGTCGCGGCGGCCTCCTCATAGCGGCGGTCCATCGCCCGCAGACCGGCCTCAACCGTGATCACGAAGAAGGGCAGCGACACGAACGTCTCGGCCAACACGGCGCCGGCGGTCGTGAACGTCAGTTGCAGTCCGAACACGTCATAGAGCGGCTCGCCGATGATCCCGCGCCGCGAGAACGCGCTCAGCAGCGCAACGCCGCCCACCACCGGTGGCAGAACCAGCGGCAACAGCACCAGGCCCCGCACGAGCGACCGTCCCCGGAAGGGAACCCTCGCCAGCACCCAGGCGAGCGGCAGCCCGAACACGACCGAGAGAACCGCGGCGCACACCGAGCAGATGAGCGATAGCCGCAGGGCGCTGGTCGCCTCGGGAGTCCCCAGGTCACCCACAAGGGTCGACCACGAGACCCGTCCGATCAGACCCGCCAACGGCAGCGCGAAGAACGCGACCGCCACACCCGCGACCACAAGCACGAACAGCGGGGGGCGCGCCCCACCAGGACCGCTCCTCGGTCCGTCGACGCTCACGCCGCCAGGAATCCGAACTCGCTCAACACGGCCTGACCACGCTCACCCAGGACGTAGTCGACGAAGGCTCGGGCGAGTCTCGGGTGGTCCGAGTCCTTGGCGACGGCGATCGGATAGTCGGCGATGACGTTCAGGTCATCTGGGATCGTGATGGTGTCGACATCCTTGGCCGACGCTGCGTCGGTGGCGTAGACGATCCCGGCGACCGCGTCCCCCCGCGTTACCGCACCGAGGGTCGCCTTGACGTCCTGGCCGCGCGTGACCTTCGACTGGTCGATGACGACGCTGGCATTGGCGAGGACCCGATCGGCGAATTTCCCGCAGGGCGCGTTGTCGTTGCAGAGAGAAATAACTCCGACGTTGGCCAGGTCGGCCAGGCCCCGAATGCCTTCGGGGTTGTCGGCCTTGGTGACGATTACCAACTTGTTGCGGGCGAAGGTCCTGGCCCCACCATCGAGCAGGCTTGCGTTGGCCAGAGCATCCATCGGAGTCGTGTCGGCGAACGCTGCGACGTCGACGGGGGCGCCTTCCCCAATCTGCGCAGACAGTTGTCCCGAGGAGCCGAAGTTGAGCTCCAATTTCGTGCCAGGGTTCTCCGCCTGGAACTCAGTTCGGATCCGGGTGAACACCTCCGTCAGCGAGGCCGCTGCCGAGACAGTGACTGCCCCCGACAGTGGCCCAGCCGATTCCGGCTTCTCGGATGCGTCCGAGCGGCCATCCGTCGCAGACTTCTCGCCACCACCTGCCCCACTGGCGTCACTGGTACACGCCGCCACCGACAGCAGGGCGAATACAGCCCCCAGCAACAACACCGCCACCGCCATCGACATCGCCGGGATCTTGCGGCGATGGGTACGGGTCACGGGTTCGCCAGTTCGACCATGACGTTGGTGGACTTCACCACCGCTGTGGCCAGGTCCCCGGGCTGCAGATCGAGTTCATCGGCGGCCTCGCGGGTCATCATCGAGACCAGCCGGTGCGACTGGGCGTGGATCTCGACCACTGCGACGAGCTTGTCGCGGTCGACCCGGGTGACGATCCCGGTGAACCGGTTGCGGGCCGACTGCGCCACGACCGACTCCGGCTCATACGACGAGGCCCGTTCGACCAGGTACTCGGCAAGGTCGCTCCCGTCGATCAGCTTTCGATCACCGGTGTCGTCGCTCCAACGAAGCCGACCCTCGTCGCACCAGCGCCGCACCGTGTCCGGGCTGACCCCGAGGATGTCGGCGACCTGGGAGGGCTTGTACAACGGCATCTATCCACCCTAGGTCTGGATGCAACGATTTACGTCGAATTCCGCTTCAAAATGAATGATCCGCATCCCTTTTGCTTAAATCGAGCTGGATTTGCGGGGCCACCTAGCCGTGCAGCCCACAGATACCCACGTTCTGACTCCCGGTCCTAGAGCCCTAGGAGAATCCATGGACCGGTGACTGCACCGTCCTTCGCAGGTCACCTACCTCGGCGGCACCAGTGTTTCGACTTGCCTGACTACGGCGGGACCGGAACGCTGTCGCCGTGATGCTGTCGTCGAACCAACATGTGCCAAACCCCAACGAGTCCGCCCACAGCGCGTCCCACCCCAATGGGTCGAGCGACACAGGGTCCCGGAACCTCGAGTCCCAGCACAGAGGGTCGAACCGCGTAGGGTCGAACCACCGAGTGTCGAACCGCGGAAGCCGGCGTCGGTATCTGCTGGTCCTGTCGATGCTGGCACCGCTGCTTCTCAGCAGCTGCGGGTTGTTCAGCAGCGACGGCGACGGCAATCCGCCGCCCACCTCGATCGCTCCGCCGCCCGAGGTCGACATCGCCTACGGCCCGGTTCCCGGCTGCCCCGGTCCCGGATCAGACGACCCATGTGGCGGTTCCCAGACGCTCGACATCTACCGGGCCGACGGCGTCGACCCGAAGGACCCCAAGTCGACCGACCCCCGCCCGGTCGCCCTCTGGATCCACGGCGGAGGCTTCATCGCCGGCGACAAACAGGGTTCGCTTTCGCGCTACTACCAGCCGCTACTCGATGACGGCTGGGACATCGTCGCCATCAACTACCGCCTGAGCAAGAACGGCCAGAACTTCTTCCCGACAGCGGTCGGCGACGTGAAGTGGGCCGTGCGCTGGGTCAAGGCCAACGCCGCGGCCCAGGGTTGGGACGCCAAGGCCGTCGCAGCAATCGGACACTCCGCCGGCGGCAACCTGTCCGAGATGCTCGCCGTGACGGGCAACGACAAGGCGCTCGAACCCGGCGACCTGCCACCCGAATTGCAGGCCGTCGACTCGACGGTGATCGCCGCCATCGGTGTTTCGGCGGTGTCCGATATGCGCACCTTCATGGCCACCGGCTACTTCACCCAGGCGGCCCACGACTACATGGGCTGCGCTAAAGGTTGCGACGCGTTGCTCGACCAGTCCTCGGTCCAGACCCACGTCGACGCCGACTCAGCCCCGCTGTTCGCGCTCCACGGGGTTGATGACCCGTGGGCCCAGCCGAGCCAGGGCGAACTGGTCAGGGACGCCTACAAAAAGGCCGGGATCTCAGACCGCTTCAAGTTGCAGATCGTCTCGGACGGACCCGAGGAGTTCCGGTCCCACGACCTCGACATCGAACGCTGGATCGGCGACATCAAGGACTTCCTAGAGGACAACCTGCCGTCCTGATCCGCTGGCCGAGCCGGTCAGACGCCTGAGCCGTGGCGGCCCTCGCCACCTACGAAGCGTCCCACCGCCTCGACCATCTCGGGTGACTTCAGGGCGTCCATCCCGAGTCGCGACTCGTTCTCCATCGCCGCGACATGATCCAGGTCCCACTGTTCGATCGAGGATCGACGGTCGGTCCGCAGACAGACCTGAGGGAACTCGGCGATCTGCGCCGCGACCTGCCTCGCGACGCTGAGGGCCTCACCCGGTTCACAGACCCGGTTCGCCAGCCCGAAGGCGAGCGCCTCGTCGGCCGGCACTCCCCTGCCGGTCAGGATCATGTCCGCCGCACGGCTCTGGCCGATCAGCCGGGGCAGTCGGACCGTCCCGCCGTCAACCAACGGAACACCCCAACGTCGACAGAACACTCCGAACACCGCGTCGCTCGCCGCGACCCGAAGGTCACACCAGATCGCCAGCTCCAACCCGCCGGCGACCGCATACCCCTCGACCGCGGCGATGACCGGCTTGTCCAGCCTCATGCGGGTCGGACCCATCGGACCGTCCACCGTCTGATCGACCGACACCCGGTTGCCACGACCTTCGGAAACCGCCCCCAGGTCCGCTCCGGCACAGAACGTCCCGCCCGCACCGGTGAGAATCGCGACCGACAACGCAGGGTCGGAGTCGAAGCTGTTGAACGCCTCGATCAACTGGTCTGCAGCGACCCGGTCGACCGCGTTGCGGACCTCGGGGCGGTCGATGGTCACGGTCATGACCGGCCCGTCGATGTCGACCTTCACGCTTCGTTCGCTCACCGTCGTGTCTCCTTGCTCACACCTGATGCGGCCTGCGGGCCCGGCGCATCAGTCGGACCCGTTGACTCGGGTGCGTCGTGCTGCCCAGATGCACCGTCGAGCCTTCGGCCGTCCTCGACCAGGTTGATTGCGTAGATGACCTCGTCCAGCAGGTCGCCGGCCTCGATGCCCGCGTAGCGCTGCGGGTTCTCGGCGGTGACGCACTCATTCATAGGAGCGAGCACCGTCCACGGGGTCGGGTGGCAGAACTGCACGACGGAATAGCGCTCACCGGCCTCGTTCGGGTCCGCTAGAACCTGATGCACACCGACGGGGATCACGCCGTTGGTAAGGCGTTCCAGCATGATGCCGGTGTTGATGATGCAGTGACCATCCGGCGGGACTGCGTCGACCCAATGGCCACTGAGCGGCTCACCCGAGTCGTCGACAGCTCCGGGCGGAACCTCTGGATCGGCGTCCATCAGCACCTGGAGTCCCCGTGCAGTCGCCCTTGGCAGGGCGGTGATCAGGTTGATGTCGCCGTGCGCACCGGCCCATACGTGAGGGCGCTTCGTTCCGGTTGAATCCGGCGCCTGGGTCATGGACGGATAGCGGATCGCCCGGCTCAGCGTGGTGCCGTCCTTGATCATCGCGTCGAAGAAGTTCTCGTGCGCACCGAGTCCGACGGCGATGATGCGCAGGAAGCGCCGCTGCAGGTCGAAGGTCCGCTCGTGCAGCTCGCCGAGGACCACGCTGATGCCCGGGACCACGTCCTCGGGAAACACAGGGTCCATATACCGGTGCGGGTACTTGCGACGCAAAGGATGCCCTTCGGGGAGCCCGGCGCCCCAGTTCAACATCTCCTTCCAGTCCGGAGCGTCCGACGTGGCCGCTGTTTCGACGAGCAACCCCGTGTAGCCACGCTGCCCGTGCGAGCCGGCGACTATGGACCGCTCCTTGGCCTCGATGGGGGCTGTGAAGAACTCGCGCAACTTGCCGTAGGCGTCGTCGAGAAGGTCCTCGGACATGTCGTGGCTGGTGAAGACAAACCCGTTCTGCAGACTGCGGCGGACCCCGTCGACGACCGCTCGTCGCTGCGACTCGGAGCCCTGTTCGAAGGCGAGCAGATCGACATCGAGGATTTCGGTAGCGGCCGGCTTCATTTCCCAGACCGTAATCCTCCCGACGACGCCGGTGGCCCCGTCACTGTTCCCCAGTCAAAGAACCGCTCGGAACGGACCGACCGAGGTTAAGGAGTCTCAGGCACGACGGCCTTCACTCCTGGTGCGCCCCTGAATACCCCGTCAGCGGGAACTCCCCCAGCCGGCGAACAGCGCGCCATATCTCAACTCGGCGACATAGTGGCCGCCAATCGGACCTGGTCGTGGCTGCTGCCTAGGTGCACCGTCGCCGCAGGGTCGAGGCCGGTCCCGTGCAGGGGCCGTCGATGCTGGTCGCACTGGCCCGCTTCTGCGGGGCCAGAGTCGTAGCCATCAGGCTGCGGTCGTTGCCGATTCTCGGAACGGGCGAACCGACACGGTGTCGTGGTCGAGCATGTCGGTGAGCATCGCATCGAGCTCGACTGCGATCTCCTCGGCGTACCAGACCATTCCACAGGACGGGCACACCGTCACAGGGATGTCGGTCACGACGGCGACGCGGCCGTTCGACACGGCCGACTTGTGGCGGACCTCCTCACGGAGATCGCCGTTGTGGCAGTTGTTGCAGCGCATCAGCGTCTCCTTCTGAAGTCGGCCGCCCAGTCGGACGGGTAGGGCTCGTACACGGTTGCGACCCGCTCCTGTTCACGGTCATCGTCCTCGACGATCACCACATGCAGCGGACGCTTCCACTGTACCAACAGCACCAGCTCCTTCACCGACGTGTCGCTCTCGTGCGCCACGGCGATGACCTCGGCCTGGCCACTGGTGTCATCCAGCATCGTGATGAACTCCGCAAGCGCTATGTCGATGCTGCGCAGCTTGTCGAACGTGTGGTCGCTGTAGCGACGGGCGTATCGCTGCTGGTACATGCGGGACACCGGGATGTACCGGTCGTCGTAGTCCACCGGTCACCGTCTCGGTGCTTCGTTAGCTTCGGATGCCGTCGAACCAAAGCCGCCATAGCGAAACGGCCAATCGGGGCGTCTCAGATAGAGACACACCCAGTAAGAGCCGAACGGAATACGCCTATGTCGACTATTAGCTTCACGAAATCGCAGCGACGAACTTCTGACACTCGACTTCGATGAGGTCATCTATCTCCAGTTGCTGCAACGACTTAAGGACCGGGAGAGAAGCGAACTCTTTGTCTGTGAGGTCGCGCTGCAAGAGGCTCGCTCCGTGGGTCCCGTCGAGATCGTGGCTGGCTGCGTCACTCACACTGTCCACAGTACCGACACCCTCTAGACACCGGAAGGGCCTTCAAGGGGCAGACCGACCCCATCCCGGCCCTTGCGTCCCTCGAAGCCGGCTATTCGCGGTCGGCGCTTCGGACCGGCTGCCTCAGGATGGTCCGCCACTTCGACGCAGCTGTTCGGCGCGGGTCGCTCAGATAGATCTCGTGGTGTGTCCCCACCATCTGCAGAGCGTTGCCGGGAATGAACTCGTTGTGCATCCGCTCGAGCACCGGGGCTTCGTCGTCGTAGCTGCCGACGTGCAGCGTCTGGACACACAGGCCCTCGGACAAGGTTTCGAAGCGGACATCGTCCAGGCGGGTGGGTGGTTCCTTGGTCCGAAGTTGTCGGACCACGTCGTCGAACATCGGCCGATCGATCCAGTCCGGCACCATGATCATCATCGTCCAGGACCACGCCGACTTGTCCCTGGCCGTCGTGAACGCATCCATGTTGTCGGCCCACCAGAGTCCCTCAAGTGGCATCACCACGTAGTCCCGGCCGAGATCACGTTTGCTTGCGAACTTCAATTTGTAGGCCAGCGGATACAGCGTCTCGATCGAGTTCGCAAACGTCGGCGAGGTGTTGGGGTCACCGTGCCCGTCGACCATGAGGTAGCGCAGGTCCGGCACCTCGACGATGCGGAACTCGCCGACCTTGGCCTTGTAGCAGTCAAGACTCTTCTTCAGATCCACCTTGTCCGACACGGCCCGAACCTGCGCCCAGCCTTCAGCTGCCGGTGCCGTCGTGGTCTGTGCCGTCGTGGCCGATGCCGTCGATTCCCGGGTCGTCGGCCACGGACTGCCCGTCTCCGCTGCCCGGATGGTCCGGCCATTGGCTCGACGCGACACGGATCGCCTCGATGTGATCGTCCAGGCTCATCTCGTCCTCGGCGGAGTAGCACGAGCGGGTCCATTCCCCAGCGGTGCCGATCATCCAGCCACGGGCAAAGGACCAGTGCGGCGCATGCAGCCTGAAGCGGAACAGATGGACCTCGGTCCGGTAGCTGTGGGTCGTGCCGCCCAGGCCGTCATCCGCGCCGACGATCCAAACGGTGCGTGATTCGATGAACTCGATCTCGTCGGGCGCACGTCCGAGTTCGGACGGATCGCTCAGCCACGCGATCAGGTGGGCGCGTCCCTGGATGTCGGGGCGACGCAGCTCGGGCGGGATCAGGCTCGTCGCACCGATCCTGGTCATACCCTCGGTGAGCCGGTCGAGCGCCTCGCCGTCACGGCCGATCATCTCGAGGCGGTCGTTGCCGACGACCTCGCCCCGCTGGACCAGGCCGACCGCGCCGATCGCCGACAGGTTCGGATCGGCCGACGAGAGCATCCGGCGCAGAACCCCCAGGCTCAGGTCGTCGTCGAAGAGCACCATCAATGAAGCCAGGCGGCCCAGGCGGTTGCGCCCGGCCCCCAGCTGCTCGACAGCGGCGTGATACTCGTGGTCCTGGTTCAGTCCGCTGTGTTGATCGGTCACCGCCACAAGGTGGTCACAGTCGTCGATCAGACCCTCGCTCATTGCGAAGAGGGTCTCCATGACCGGCCTGGCCGTTTCGGAGCTGATCCGCTTCTCGAACCGCAGAACTTCGAGCAGCGCAATCACCGCTTCGATCCAGTCGGGGTTGCGGACGATCATCGACAGGGTCCCCACGACGTGGTCGGTGTTGTCGTCCTCGATCAGCGACGACAGGACCCCACGGCTGGGTGGGGGCAGCAACTCATGTGGGCCTTCCGGAGCGAACAGGAACTCGAGCGCCGCGGCGCCGTCATCGTCCTCGCGCAGGATCAGCAGCTTCAACAGCGCCGCCCGCGCCAGCGGACTAGCCAGCGAGAAGGCCCGCAGGATCTCGTCGGCATCGAGCAACTCGGGGCGCTGCCAGAGCAGTTTGGCGAGCATCTCGACGGGCTGCTCGCTGACGGTTGGAACCGACGGATATCGCGTACAGAGGGCCTCGAGGATCGCGGGCGCATCGGATGCGCCGATGTCATCGCCTGACCACGTCCCGAGGGTCGCCAGGGCGAGGCTGCGGGACGCCGCATCGCTGCGGGCGAGCATCGATCTGAGTTCCGAGACAGCCTGCAGCCCGATCACCCACCAGAGGATCGCGCTACTTAGCGCCGAAAGTAACCAAAACGGACCAAACCGGGCAGGATGACCTAAGAGACCATTCCGGGGCGGGCCGCCCTCGACACACCGGGCCGCCCCGCCCCGGCTCACCCGACCCAATAGACCACTCCGAGCGGGCCGAACTCGACACACCCGGCCGGGCCGCCCTAGTACGGGACCCGTTGCGGCAATAGCCTTGGGGCATGTTCTTCGGTCGCTCCCCCCAGATGATCCAGCCATCCGACGCACTGCCCGGACGGGCCGAGAAGATGCCCGTAACCGACCACCACCTGGTCAACGGTCAGCCCCTGACCCCGCCGTTCCCGGAAGGATCCCAGATCGCCGTCTTCGCCGAGGGTTGCTTCTGGGGTGTCGAGCGAATCTTCTGGCAGGTTCCGGGGGTCATCGTCACAGCGGCCGGTTACGCGGGTGGCTTCACACCCAACCCGACCTATGAAGAGGCGTGCTCGGGTCGCACCGGCCACGCCGAAGCCGTGCTCGTGGTGTTCGATCCGAAGATCGTCACCTATGAGGATCTGCTCCGGGTCTTCTGGGAGTCCCACGACCCGACCCAGGGGATGGGCCAGGGCAACGACATCGGCACCCAGTACCGCTCGGGAATCTTCACCCTCGACGACCAGCAGCTCACAGCGGCCCTTGCCAGCCGGGATGCCTACCAGAGAGTCCTGAGCGACTCACGGTTCGGCGAGATCACTACCGAGATCAAACCGCTCGGCGATTTCGACCAGAACTGGTTCTACGCCGAGGGGTACCACCAGCAGTATCTGAAGCGGAACCCCAATGGCTACTGCGGAGTTGCGGGTACCGGCGTTTCCTGTCCCATTGGCCTGACGACGACAGAGTGACCCGGCCCTACACTCGGCCCGATGGGTGAGAAGAAGGAGTCGGACGCAGCTGAACCGCCCGGAACCTCACCCGCCGCCCTGGCCGACTCGGTCGACGGTGCATCCCACGCCCCGATCTCCCACGCCCCGATCTCGCCGGATGGGGTCTCACCCGATGGGGTCTCACCCGCCGCACTGGCTGACTCGGCGCCGCTGCCGGACCTTGAAGATGGGATCCCGCTCGTTGAACCGGCCCCACCCGCGGACCCGGGCGAGCACGGTCCGACCGGCATACTGCACCATCACCGTCTGAAGCACACCCCGGACCAGGTTTCCGATGCGACCCGGGCCCGCACAACCGCCCGCGGCGTGATGATCCTGCAGATCGTCGCAAACAGCATCGGCGTCGGCGCCGTCTTCGCCTACTTCCGGTTCCTCTACCCGCCCAGTTCCGCGGCCGAGCTGAGCAACGGGTCCATCAACCTGGTGGCGTTCGGTTCCTATCTGGGATTCATGGTTCTGCTGGGCATGCCACTGAACGTCCTATTCCTTCGCCGCGCAATGAAGTGGGTACGGGAGGGCACCAAGCCGACCGCCCGTCAGCGAAAGCTCTTGTTCAGTCTTCCCCTGGCCCAGACGCTCTCGGCACTCGTCTCGTGGTTCGGCGCCGCAGTCCTGTTCGGCGTGATCAACAACGACGCCCAGCGCATCGGCATAGGAATCGCGCTCGCCGGAATGGTCACCTGCACGCTGCTGTACCTGCTCCTCGAAGGCCACTTCCGGCCGGTCTACGCGCTGGCCCTGATCGACGCCGACGTGCCTGCGGACCGCCGCGACGTGCTCCCCCGCCTGATGCTCGCGTGGTTCATGGGTAGCGCGATTCCTCTAGCTGCGATCGGTCTGAGCCCGCTCATCAGTCCCGAGCCGATGAACAGCTCCCGGCTCGGATGGCTCGCGGGCGCGTGTGTCGTCGCCGGTGGAGTGGTGATGGGCGTGGCGGCCCGTTCCGTCGCCCGGCCCCTCAACCGGATTCGCAGCGCCCTGAAGCAGATCGAACGGGGCAACCTGGACGTGCGCGTCCCCATCGACGACCTGGGCGAACTCGGCCGACTGGCCGAAGGCGTCAACGACCTGGCTTCGGGCATCCGCGAGAAGGAGGCGCTGCGGGAGGTGTTCACCCGACAGGTTGGCCAGGCGGGTCTGGCGGACATGGCCCTCCAACAGGCGGGCCCACAGGATTCAGGCACCCGGCGCATGGTGACCGTCCTGTTCGTTGACCTGACCGGCTACACCCGCTTCGCCGAGACCAACCCGCCCGAGGACGTCGTCGCGCTGTTGAACCAGTTCTTCCGGGTCGTCGTCGCGGTCATCATCCGCGAGGGCGGGTGGATCAACAAGTTCGAGGGCGACGCTGCGCTCTGTCTCTTCGGCGCGCCCCAGGACCAGGCCGACCACGCGGATCGGGCGCTGCGTGCTGCCGCCGCGTTACCGGGTGAACTCCGCGCCACACCCGACATGTTGGGCGCCGGCATCGGGGTCGCCTCTGGCGAGGTCATCTCGGGATTCGTCGGGACCCCCGAACGCTTCGAGTACACCGTGATCGGTGACGTGGTGAATCTGGCGTCCAGGCTCTGTGACGAGTCGAAGTCCTCGGCGTCGGGGGTGCTCGCTTCCGAGACGACCATCCGTGCCGCCCAACAACGAGACCAGTGGCGACCCGCCGGGCGGCTCAACATCCGGGGACGCCGGGCCAAGGCCGTCGTCTACACCATCCGGGAAGCTCAGCCCCGCAGAGCCCGGAGGTATGGAACCTCACGCTCGTCGAAGGCGGATCGAAGCGCACCGTAGGCGTGCACGCCCAGGTAGCGACGCCAGAGGGTCAGCAGCGCCGTGGCGAAGTCCGGGCCGTGCGAGCCGCGGTAGCCGCGGGACCCAGGGGTGACGCTCCCCCGGGGCCCTGCGCCCTGCGTCCCGCCCGGGTCGGACCCGATCCCCTGGTTCACTGCCAACCGGTCATCGAACTGCCGGCTTGCCGCGACATGGGCCAACTCGTGGATGACGACCGCCATGGTCCACGAACCGTCGCGGATGAACAGGACCGCCTCTTGGCCGTCCTCGGCCACGTGGGCCGCCGAGAACGTCGCCCCGCGTGAACGGCGACGCACATCGACGTCGACCGCGGCGTCCGGAAACGTCGCTTCCCACCACGGGTCCCGGATGACTTCTTCGACGAAGTTCTCGATGGCGCTGAATCGCGTGAAGCGTCGCCCTCCGTCAGGAAGTGCGGCGTCCTCGGCGCTGTAGAGGGCATCTCTGTAAGGGTCAGTTGGGTCCGAGCGCACGTCTCCCACCGATACCACCACGGGTCAGGGATGCTTCCTTGCCCGCCTTACGACCGGCGTCACGGCCGTGCGCCGAGCGGCCACTCGAGGCCCACGACGAGCGGACGTACGGGAACCGCTGACGGAAGTCCTGGTCGACCTCGGCCACCCGCGACGCCAGCACCAGGGCCACCGAATTGCCGGAGCCGTCACCCGAAGCCGATGCGTCACCGCTGCCGTTGCGAGATCCTTCCGCCCCACCGGCGCGACCGGAAGCGCCGACACCAGAGTCGCCGTCTGACCCGCCGGGACCCGCAGTCGACGCCGACCTCGCAGCGGCTGCCGCAGCACGATCTGCTTCGAGACGTGCGCGGACCTCTTCCGCGTAGCCGACAATGAAACTCCGCCGCCACGAAGCCGAGTCCGCCGCCGAAACCCCCTTCGGGCATCTCGACAGCATCGACGAGGTCAGTTGCAGCAACAGGCTCGTCACCAGCGTCTCAACCCACCGCAGGTCCGAGGGAAACCCGATGATCGAGATGATCTCGGTCCTCGACCCGGACGCTCCCCGCAGTCGTATCGCCCGACAGCCGTGCGCCGAGGCGACCCCGGCGATGAGGATCGCCTTCTGGGGAAGATACGGTCCGTGGACAACGAGTTGGAGTTCGTCGGGCATCTCGCGGCCGCCGCGATCAGCGCCGTCCCAGAGCATCGCCTCGTCGATCGCCCAGCGTCCGATCAATTCGGACGCCTTGGCGAAAAACGCCTCGGCCTCTTCGGGAAATTCGGTCGCCTCTGCCTTCGAGAGCAGACTTCGGACCGTCGCCAACCGGCGGTCCTCTTCGCGCATGGACTGGTCCTGGATTCTGGTTTCGCTCACGGACCGATCCTCGCATCGGGCACGGACACCGCAAACGGGTCGCCCGACCCTCCCGGCCCTTCCGACCTATCTGACCCCGACGCCGCTTCCGACCCCGACGCCACCAACAGCAGAGCTTCAGCCATTGGCTGCCACGGCGCTGGTCCTGGGGAACATTCGCCCGTCGACGACGCGGGTCCCCGCCACCCGATCGTGGATGCCGCGGTTGTCGGGGTCACGGGCGATGCTGAACACCAGCAGGATGATCCAGGCGAACGCGAACACGAAAGCCGCGTCTCCGATCGGACCGCCGACGTAGGCCAGCATGAACGGCCAGGCCAGGACACAGGTGCGAATCAATGCGCTTCGCCAGCCGGGTGGCCGACCGGCCTGATTCGCGATCCTCATGTTCAACAGGTACTTGCCTGGCGAACTACCTCGTGTGGCCGTGAGCCAGGTCTCACCGACGAGCGGGAGCATCGACACGGCGACGACCATCCCCAGTGTCGGCTCGGACGCGATCAGCGTCGTCAACACAAAAACGACGATCACGAGAAGCCACCAGATCGTGTAGGAGATGACTGCCCCGACGACCCGACGGCTCGGGCCGACCACAACGACGGCATCGCACCGCCCCGACGGGTGCATCATCGCGGCGACGGTCCGCGCCCACTCGGAGTTCTCGTCGACCTCGTCCGGATCTAGCTCGACAAGGTCGTCCTCGGACACTGCGCTGAGCAGCTCGCGGGTGCGCTGTTCGTCCTTGGCCGAGATCACCAGCAGATAGCCGAACACCTGGTGCTCGATGTCGGAGCCGTCCATGAACAGCAGGAACTCGTCGCGTTCGCCCTGGGCCATTCCAGAGATGTCGATCTCGAGCATGTCCGATCCGGTCGGGGGCGGCCCGGAGTGGAGCTCAGATCCACAGGCTGGACACATTGCGACGCCGACCGGACGGCTCGTGTGACACTGCCAGCACCAACTGTTGCGATCGGGGCTCACCTGGAGCCTCCGTCGCTGCTGGGTGTGCCTTCAGGCGGCATCGAGAACATCTCCCACAGTTTCGCAAACAGAGTGCCCTGCCGGGCCGCGACCCGACCGGCCGCCGTGATCTGCAGGTCAGATGGACGTGGGTCGCGACGGCAGCGCGTCGAATTCGGGGTCACGCCCCTCGCCCTTGGCGGCGAACTCTTCGAGCATGTCGCGCGGTTGGAACATCCCCGACTGCCACCCGGCCATGTAACGGAGCCCGTCGGCAACTGAATGGTCACGGGTGTAGTTGATCATCTCCTTGGTTCCCCACACCGCCAGGGGGGAACGCTTGGCGATACGCCCGGCGATATCGAGCGCACCCGACACCAGCGATTCGTGGCTATCGAAGACCTGGTTGACGAGTCCGACCTCGAGCGCCCGCTCGGCCGGCATCCGGTCACCTGTGTAGGCCAGTTCCCGGGCTACGCCTTCGGGGATGATCTTGGGTAGACGCTGCAGGGTGCCCACGTCCGCGGTCATGCCGATGTTGATCTCCTGGATGCAGAAGAACGCGTCGCTCGAGCAGTAACGCATGTCTGCCGCCGAAACCATGTCGACTGCGCCGCCGATGCAGCCCCCCTGGATGGCTGCGAGAACGGGCATCCTGGCGTTCTCGAACGCCGTGAAACTGTCCTGCAGGTGCTGCACCATCATCCACAGGTGCGCCCTCTGGCGACCCACCTCGGTCGCTCCGCCGTTGCTCGAAAGCGCTGAGTCGCCACCGAATACCGACAGGTCCATGCCTGCGCTGAAGTGGCGTCCGGTTGAGGACACGACGATCGCACGTGCCTCGCCGCGTGCGTCAATCTCGCGGACGATCTGGGGAAGGTCGGACCAGAATGACGGGACCATCGTGTTGAGCTCGTCGGGCCGCTTCAGTTGGATGTGGGCGACCCGGTCAGAGGTTGAGACGTCAAAACACTCGTACATGTGCCGGACGGTACCGGAACGTCGCCGTCTACGCTCTTCAATGCCAGGACAAGGTGGAGGACCAGTGAGCGACAACCCGTACAGACTTCCGGTATCGGCCCGACCGAGCCGCTATCGGATCGAATTGAGCCCAGATCTGGACAACGCCCGGTTCGCTGGTTCGGTCGACATTTCGATAGATGTGTCGGCCCCGATCGACGCCTTGGTGCTCAACTCGGTCGACCTCGAAATCGACTCGGCGACCCTGGACGGCGACCGGTCGCTGCGTGTCGATTTCGACCCTGAATCGGAGCGGGTCACCTTCACCCCGGAGCAGCAGATCAAGGTCGGCCCGGTCGAACTGCACGTCGAGTTCCGGGGTGTTCTGAACGACAAGCTCCTGGGCTTCTACCGCTCGACCTTCGAGCACAAGGACCCGGTGACGGGCCAGGTCTCCAAGCGTGACCTGGCCGTGACCCAGTTCGAGTCGACCCACGCCCGACGGGCGTTCCCGTGTTTCGACGAGCCCGAGATGAAGGCGACCTTCGAAACGTCGCTCGTGATCGACCGTGACCTGTTCGCGGTCTCGAACGGCGCCGAGGTTTCACGCAGCGAACTCGCCGATGGTCGGGTGAGGGTCCAGTTCGCCGAGACGATGATCATGTCGACCTATCTGGTCGCGTTCGTCGTTGGGCCCCTCGTTGCGACCGAGCCCCGGATGGTGGCCGGCGTGGACGGCAAGATCCCACTCCGTGTCGTGCACCCGCCCGGGTCGGAGCATCTGTGCGAGTTCGCGCTCGACGTTGCCGAGGCGGCCCTGAAGTTTTACGAGGACTACTACGGGATCGCCTATCCGGGCGACAAGGTGGACCTGGTTGCGGTGCCCGACTTCGCGTTCGGGGCGATGGAGAACCTCGGGTGCATCACCTTCCGGGAAGTGCTGTTGCTGGTCGACCCCTCCGAGGCGACCCAACCCGAACTGCAGCGGGTCGCGGACGTAATCAACCACGAACTCGCCCACATGTGGTTCGGTGACCTGGTCACCATGAAATGGTGGAACGGCATCTGGCTGAACGAGGCGTTCGCCACGTTCATGGAGATCACCGCGAGCGACGCCTTCCGACCCGACTGGGATGTCTGGACCAACTTCGGTCTGGCCCGCACCGTTGCGTTCGACACCGACGCGCTGCAGTCGACCCGGCCGATCGAGTTCAAGGTCGACAGCCCAGCCGACGCCGAAGCGATGTTCGACATCCTCACCTACGAAAAAGGTGCGTCGGTCGTGCGGATGCTCGAGCAGTACCTCGGTGCGGAAACGTTCCGTAGCGGAATTTCCGCATATCTGAAGAACCACGCCTACTCGACGACCGAGACCACCGACCTGTGGGACGCGCTCGAGG
>JBATWQ010000304.1:0-8429 GCA_049672765.1 Microthrixaceae bacterium
TCCCCGGTCCGCAATGGTCGCGATGCCGAGCAACAGGCGGAACTCGACCGCAGAAGCCGCGAGCTGTTCGAAAGGTACACCCGTTCCAGGGCGGTTGGCATCAGAAATGAACTGGTAGTACTCCACCTGGACATCGCTTCGGCCATGGCCCGCAGATTCGCCGGGCGTGGGGAACCGATGGAGGACCTGGAACAGGTGGCCCGGTTCGCGCTCGTAAGGGCAGTCGAACGCTTTGACCCGGATCGGGGTGTCCCCTTCATCGGGTTCGCGATTCCGACGATTCTCGGAGAGCTCAAGCGGCACTTCCGGGATCGGACCTGGAGCGGTTCTGTAAGGCGGGCGGTCAAGGAACTGTTGCCCCGGGTTCGTGCAGCCGCCGAGGAGCTCGATGGAAAGCTCGGCCACCCTGCCAACCCGCGTGAAGTCGCCGAGCACCTTGGCGTTTCGGTCGAAGAAGTCATCGAGGCGCTCGAGGCCGGCCGCTGGTATCGGGCAACTTCATTGTCGCGGCCCGGACCGAACGGCGGCGAGGGGCTGAGTTCCACCCTCACGTCCGACGACAACAGCATCCAGATGTCAACCGACCGGATGTTTCTGTCATCGCTGCTGGGCCGCCTCGATGAGCGCGAGCAGCACATCGTTCTTTCCCGCTTCGTCAACGACATGAGCCAGGAACAGATCGCCCGCGAAATCGGAATCAGCCAGATGCACGTGTCGAGGCTCCTGCGCAAGGCTCTGGCCAAGCTCGGCGAAATGGTTGACGAAGAAAGCATCGAGGACGAGGACGAGGACGGCCACGACGGCCAAGGTCCGTTCGAAGCGGGAGCAATCGAACGGGAAGAGCTCTGAGCGAACTCTCACCGACCTCGGTGAGGTGCTTGCGATCGTCTGCCGACTAGCTATGGTCATTGGGCAACATGTTTCTTTTGGGACAGCCCGCTCCGGCGCTACCGACCGGCTCCGAGGACATTGCAGATGCAACTGTTCAGGAGGTTTGGCGAGCGCTTCTCACCGGGGCGCCACCCGGCTGAGGCCAGAGATCTGGATGCAGGTTCTGTAGACGCCCGGTCTGCCATGGCCTGTAGCCGGGGATCGGGTCAGGTGCAGCGTCGCACAGACCCGTTCCAATATGCGCCAGTCGATGATTCGTCCATCGGCAGTTGTCCCATCGCATTCGTTCCGACCACGGTCGGAGTTCTGTGAGGAAGGGAGGTGTAGTCATGGCTAAGTCAACCAAGAAGCCCGGCCGCTCGGTTCTCGAGAAGCGTCGGGCCAAGGAGGCGAAGCGCGAGGAACGCACTGCCGAGGCTCGCGCTCGCGAACGTATCAACAGCTGAGTAATGCTCTGGCGGAGTGCCCTCGGGTCTGCTCCGCCAGAGCACCCCTTTTTGGTACCACCCTGATAGGTCACCCCTGATAGGTCACCAGGGTCGACGCCACTGTGATGGGCGACCGCCCTGGTGGGTCGCCGGTGAACGAGGCAGCCACAGAGATGGTTCCATTCTGAATCCCGGGACCCGCTCGTCGGACAACTGTCAGAATTTGGCCATGTCGGCCGGACCACTTCCAAAGATCGGGGCGCCCGCAACACGTGCGCTCGCAACTATCGGAGTGACCTCGCTCAGCGAGGTGACCAAGTACTCCGAAACGCAGTTACTTGCGCTGCACGGTTTCGGGCCCAAAGCTCTCCGAATCCTCAATGAGGCCCTTGAGAAGGCTGGCCTGTCGCTCCAAGGTTGAACCGACTAGCTCGGTATGGACCGGGTCGCCGCTGCGCCCGGCCGCCTTGTTCGGCCCCCTTGCCCAGCTATGAGCGTCGGGATGTCTGCTGTGGCAGGGTTCTCGCATGAAGGTCCACCTGATCGACGGCACCTACGAACTGTTCCGCTACTTCTATTCACCTGGGGGTGGGCACACCAATCAGGCCGACGAGCAAGTTGGTGCGGTGCGAGGGGTCATGAGGTCGGTCACGTCGCTGCTCGAGGACGGAGTCACACACATTGGTGTCGCAACCGACCACGTGATCCGCTCGTTCCGCAACGACCTCTGGCCCGGGTACAAGACCGGCGACGAGATAGATCCTCTGCTCCTGGTCCAGTTTCCGTGGCTGGAGGATGCCCTGGAGTCACTCGGAGTGACCGTCTGGCCGATGGTCGAAACAGAAGCCGACGACGCGCTCGGCTCGGCGGCGATGATCGCCGCAGCCGACGACCGCGTTGAGCAGGTACTCATCTGTACCCCCGACAAGGACCTCGCCCAGTGCGTCGGGGGCAAGGTCGTTCAGTTCGACCGTCGCGCCGGCCAGTACCGAGACACGGCGGCAATCATCGAAAAGTATGGGGTCGAGCCCCGCTCGATACCCGATTGGCTCGCGCTCGTGGGTGACTCGGCCGATGGTTTCCCGGGGATCGCGGGCTGGGGGGCGAAGACGACCGCCGCCGTTCTCTCCTCGTACACCTATCTGGAGAACATCCCGCACGCACCCGGCCAGTGGGATGTTCCGGGTGTCCGGGGTGCGGCCCGTCTGGCGGCGAACCTTGCCGAGAACTACGAGAACGCCAAGTTGTTCAAGGTCCTCGCGACCCTCGTATCCGACCTGGAGCTCGGTTCGGTCGACGAATGGAAATGGACAGGGCCGACTTCGGAGTTCGCCGGCTGGTGCGAGCGGCTCGACGCACCGGACGTCTTTCGCAAGGCGACCCGTCTTGCGAGCGAGCGATCGGGTTAGAGGATCTGAGGGCGGACCGACGACCGTCCGAGCATGGGGTTCTCGGCGCGATGTGGGCGTAGGCCGGAGCAGGCCCTGGGAATTTGAAGTCCGGCCGGGACGTATCGATCTAGGGTCGCGAGATGGCCCGGACCAGCGAAATCCTCCAGGTGGACGGTCGAGATGTTCCTGTCTCCAATCCAGGAAAGATCTTCTTCCCGAAGACAGGTCTCACCAAGCTTGGGTTGATCGAGCACTACCTACTGGTCGGAAGCGGCGCACTCAGAGGAGTCAAATCCCGCCCTACGGTCCTCAAGCGCTTCCCCAACGGCGCCGAGGGTGACTTCTTCTTCCAGAAGCGTGTACCCGAGAAGCGGCCGGAGTGGCTCGAGACGGTGACCATCGCGTTTCCATCCGGCCGCACCGCGTTGGAGTTGTGCCCCGCCGACCTCGCCCACATCGTCTGGGCGGTGAATCTCGGATGTATCGACCTGAATCCATGGCCTGTTCGGCGGTGGGACACCGACCATCCCGACGAGTTGCGGGTCGACCTCGATCCCATGCCCGGCGTCGAATTCGACACGGTTCGCAAGGTGGCACTCGCCGTCAACGACGTTCTCGTGGAGCATGGCCTGACGGGTTGGCCCAAGACCTCGGGCTCGCGGGGCATCCACATCGTCGTTCGTGTCCATCAACTCTGGGACTTCACCGAAGTTCGACGGGCCGCACTGGCTCTGGCCCGGGAGGTCGAGCGTCGGATGCCCGACCAGGCAACCACCAAGTGGTGGAAGGAGGAGCGGGGCGAACGGGTCCTGATCGACTTCAACCAGAACGCCCGGGACCGAACCGTGGCGTCGGCCTACTCTGTGCGCCCGACGCCGGACGCCTGGGTGTCCGCCCCGGTGCGTTGGGCCGAGGTGCCCGACGTCGAACTCGGCGACTTCACGGTGGCGACGATGCCCGGACGTTGGCGCGACGTGGGCGACATAGAAGCCGGCGACCCCGCGAACGGCATCGCCGGTGTCGATGACTCTGCAGGATCGCTCCGCTCGCTGCTCGACCTGGCCCAGCGTGACGAGAAGGAAGGCCTCGGCGACGCGCCATGGCCACCGAACTTTCCAAAGATGCCAGGAGAGGGGCGCCGTGTGTCGCCGAGTCGTCGTGCCGCCGAACCCGACCCGGAGCCCGAAGAAGAGTAGGAACCGGCGTCGAGCCCTGGCCAGAGGCCGGTCCTAGTCGAAGATCAGCTGGTACTCGATTGGGGGTGGGACCTCGACCTGGTCATAGCCGCAGTCCGCTGGATCCTTGTCGGGACGCCAACGAACGAACCGGGCGGGGTGTCGGAACCGCCCGTTGGTGAAGTTCTCGAACGTGACCTCGGCGACCAACTCGCATCGCAACGGAATCCATTCGGAGGACTTCCCTCCCGACCATCGGCTCGGGGCCCCTGGCATCCGCACCCCCCTCTGGTGCGCGACGGGATCGGCCCAATCTCGCCAGGGATGGTTCTCGAGAGCGTCCTCTTCGAACGGGGCCACCTCGGCAGCCAGAGTCCGGCGCTGAGACGCCGAGAACGCACTGCAGACACCGACGTGATGGAGCCGTGGGCCGGTTGGCGGTGCTTCCTGGTCACCCGCCTCGACACCGCTGTCGTAGAGACCGAGTAGCAGCGACCCGACCCCCTCTTCCTTGTGGAGCCTGTATCCGGCGACAACGCAATCCGCCGTCCTGTGGTGCTTCAGCTTGAACTGAACCCGCTTGTCAGAGACGTACGGCCCGGCCAGAGGCTTCGCCATGACCCCGTCGAAGCCCGAGCCTTCAAACCGCTCGAACCAGTCCTGGGCCACCGAGGAGTCAGTGGTGGCAGGAGTCAGGTGGATTGGCGCCCGGAGGTCCCCGAGGAGTGTTTCGATCGTCCCCCGCCGCTCGGAGAATGGGAGCGGCCGAAGGTCCAGATCCTCGAGGGCGAGGATGTCGAAGATGACCAGACTGGCGGGCGTGGCTTCAGAGAGCATCTGCACCCGCGACTCCGCAGGGTGGATCCGCTGGCTCAGAACGTCGAAGTCGAGCCCGGTCGGAGTTGCCACGACCAGCTCGGCATCGAGAACGCACCGTCGTGGCAACTGTTCCCTGATCGGGTCGAGCAACTCGGGAAAGTACCGGGTCAGGGGACGCTCGTTCCTGCTGCCGAGCACGATCTCGTCGCCGTCGCGGAAGATGATGCACCGGAAGCCGTCCCACTTCGGCTCATAGAGCATTCCCTCGAGTGGAAGCTCGCGTGCGGCCCTTGCGAGCATCGGCTTCAGAGGTGGCATCACCGGGAGCCTCACGACGGGTCTTTCACGCCCTCGTCAATGATCATGGACAGCAAGGTTTCCACAAGTCGTTCGGGTTCGTCGTCAACCCTGAGCAACTGCCGCGCCCGCGGGTTTGTGAGGCCATGACCGACGGACCGGTCGAGGAACCGGATCAGGTCGTCGTAGTAGCCGTTGACGTTCAGCAGACCGATCGGCTTTGGGTGAAGGCCCAGGTACGCCCAACACAGAACCTCGAACATTTCCTCCATGGTGCCCACACCACCGGGAAGTGTCAGGAAGGCGTCCGCCTCGTTGAACATGGTGCGCTTGCGGTCGGGCATGTCGTCGACGACCAGGAGCTGGCTCACACCCATGTGGCCGACCTCCTTGTCCATCAGGTTCTTTGGGATCACGCCCGTCACCCGGCGGCCCCCGGCGAGCACCGCGTCCGCCAGAACGCCCATCAGGCCGACGTGACCGCCGCCGAATACCAGGTCGACACCGCGGTCTACGAAGACCTCGGCGACGGTTAGGGCGGACCGTTCGAACTCGGGGTCGTCACCGAGACGCGAAGCGCAGTACACACAGATTCGGGGGCTTCGAGGCGATTCCACCTGATGACCATATCGGCACCGGTCAGAGGAAAGAACGCCGCGCTTTGGGAGCCAAGTCCCCGCACCGCTACCTTTCGAGGCATGGAACACCCCATTCGGGAGCGGGTCACGGACCTGCAGAAGCGTCGTGAGCAGGCAGAGTCACCGGGATCCGAGCGATCAATCGCCCGTCAGCATGAGCGGGGCAAGATGCTCGCCCGTGAGCGGGTCGACTATCTGCTCGACGAGGGCTCATTCCACGAACTCGACATGTTGGCAAGGCATCGTGCCGGGGACGCTCTGGGAGAGCGCCCTTACGGCGACGGCGTGATCACCGGCTGGGGAACGATTGACGGCCGCAAGGTCTTTGTGTTCAGCCAGGATTTCACGGTCTTCGGCGGTGCGCTGGGCGGAGTCTTCGCCGAGAAGATCCACAAGCTGATGGACCTGGCCCTAAAGGTCGGGGCCCCGGTGATCGGTCTCAACGACGGGGCCGGTGCCCGGATCCAGGAGGGCGTCGTTTCGCTCGCGAGCTACGGCGGAATCTTCTACCGCAATGTCAAGGCGTCCGGTGTGACGCCGCAGATCTCGGTCATCATGGGCCCATGCGCAGGCGGTGCCGTGTACAGCCCCGTCATGACCGACTTCGTGTTCATGGTGGACGAGACGTCCTACATGTTCATCACCGGTCCCGACGTGGTGAAGCAGGTAACCGGCGAAGAGGTGTCCCAGCAAGACCTCGGCGGCGCCCGGGTCCACACCGGCACATCGGGAGTTGCCCAGTTCATCTCCACCGATGACCGCGCCGCGCTCGACGATGTTCGCTATCTGCTCGGATTCCTGCCGTCGAACAACCTCGACGAGGCACCTCTCGAACCGACCGACGATCCGGCGGACCGACGCTGCGAAGAGCTCTACGACCTGATCCCCGATTCGGCCAACCAGCCCTACGACATGCGCGACGTGGTACGGGTCGTCGCCGACGACAACGACTTCTTCGAGTACGCGGCCGACTGGGCCGGATCGATCATCTGCGGCTTTGCACGCTTCGGTGGCAATCCCGTCGGGGTGGTTGGCAACAACCCGGCGATGTACGCCGGTGTCCTCGACAGCGAGTCCTCCTCCAAGGCGGCCAAGTTCGTCCGCACCTGCGACGCGTTCAACATCCCGCTCATCACGTTCGTCGACGTTCCCGGCTTCCTTCCCGGTGTGGAACAGGAGCACGGCGGCATCATCCGTCACGGAGCCAAACTCCTCTACTCGTACTGCGAGGCGACGGTCCCGCGGATCTCCGTCATCACCCGCAAGGCCTACGGCGGCGCATATGTGGTGATGGACTCCAAGTCGATCGGGTCGGACCTGACGTTTGCCTGGCCTTCTGCCGAGCTCGCCGTCATGGGGGCGAGCGGGGCGGTCGAGATCGTCCACCGTCGTGCCGTAGCCGAGGCAGACGACCCCGTTGCCAGACGCGCCGAACTCATCGAGGAGTACGAGGAGAAGTTCCTCAACCCCTGGGAGGCAACGGACCGCGGATACGTCGATGACGTGATCGACCCCGCCGAGACCCGGACCAAGATCATCGCCGGCCTTGAGATGCTCAGGTCGAAGCGTGAGGAATTGCCCAACCGCAAGCACGGAAACATGCCGCTCTGATGATTGACGCGACGGGACCCGGGGTCGTGGGAATCACCCCCGAACCGACCGACGAAGAGGCCGCGGCGATCGTCGCCGCTATCGAGGTCGGCATACCGAGAGGCGCTGCCCAGCCCGCCGGCCAGGCCCGGTCACGCTGGCGATTCTCGGGGCGTTGGTGGTCCCGTCCGGTTTCGACACGTCGCTCGAGGCCCGGTCTCTGAGAGCCTCGACCTGCGCGCGACCTTTCGCGTGGCGTCGACCTTTCGTAGGGTGAACCCGTGGAGAACGTCGAAACGCCAGAGGCCCACACTTCAGAGGTGAGTTCTGTCTCTGACCGCGACGTCGTAATCCACACCGGAACACGGGTGAAGGTGTTCGACGACCTCCGTCCGTGTACCACCGTCGATCTCGATGGTCACCAGGTCACCACTCTTCCGGCCAACGGCGAGTTGCTGTGCACGTTCACTACCGTCAACGACCTGCATTTCGGGGAGACTGAGGCGGGCTTGGTCGACGGCGTCGATGAATGGCCACCGATCACGAGCGAGCCCGACGAGGATCCGTATCCCGAGTTCATGAACGCCGGTGCCGTATCTGAGATGCAGTTGGTGTCCCCGTCGCTGGTCGTGGTCAAGGGCGACCTGACATCTTCTGGCACCCAGAGTGAATATGAGCACTTCCTGGACGTTTACAGGGGTGCCTTCGGCGACGACATGATCTACATACGGGGCAACCACGAGAGTTTCCATGGGCTCCAGTGCGACTCGCTGCAGATGCAGGAACGTCAACTACCGGGTGCGACGATCGCGCTGATGGATACCTCGAGGGACGGCGAGATCAACGGGTCGCTATCGGCGGATCAACTCGAATGGCTCGACGAACTGGCGTCGCGGGCGGACCGGCCGGTTATGGCGTTCGGTCACCACCCGGTCTGGGACTCCAGCGTCGAAGAACGTTCGAACTCGGTTTTCGGACTTCTCCCTGACGCAACGGAAGCGTTGGCCGAGGTCTTCGCCCGCCGCAAGACCCTGGTCGGGTACTTCGCAGGTCATACGCATCGCAATCATCTGACCAAGCTGCCGCTGGTTCCGGATCGCGTCTTCGCCGAGGTCGGCTGCGTCAAGGACTTCCCTGGAAGTTGGGCCGAGTACCGGGTGTTCGATGGTGGAATCCTGCAGGTCCATCGGCGGATCTCGA
>JBATWQ010000305.1:0-7684 GCA_049672765.1 Microthrixaceae bacterium
CCTGCCCGCCCGCCGCTGAGGCCAGCCTTGCAATCGCCGACCTGCCCGCCCGCCGCTGAGGCCAGCCTCACCGCCGCCGGCCGCTTCGGATCAGCCCATGCCCAGGCCGGTGCTGATGCCATCGCCCGCCAGTTCGGACACCCGGTCCTCGACGTCGTCCAGTTCCAGGCGGAGAGCCTTGGCCATGACTGCATGCATGTCGTAGGTGCAGCTGATGTAGGTGAGTTCGAGGATCTGCACTTCTGAGAGGTGCTCTGCAAGGGCTGCGAAAGTGGCGTCATCGGCGCGTCCACCCTGGAGGACCAGCGCGTCGACCCAGGCCAGCACCGCTCGCTCGGCGGCTGTGTAGCAATCTGCCGTGGTCCAACTCGGTATCGCCCGAATCTTGTCCTCGGTCACCCCATTATCGCGACTGGCCTTGACGTGTTGGGAGTAGACGAAGCGGCTGCCCCGGGCCCACCCGACCCGCGTCTGGGCGATCTCGCGGAGGTCCGCCGGGAGTTCCCGCTTGGGTGAGCGGTAGAAGGCGAAGCCGCCGACGCAGTGCTCCAGGAAGTCGGGACACTGTGCGGCAACTGTCCACCAGTCACCCGTCGTGCCGTTGGGCAGACCGGGCTCGGCCACTGGATCACGGTCACCGAAGATGTAGTCGTACATGACGGTGACGATCCCCTCGGGGGCGTCCGCTCGTGAAACCTGACTGAGTCTGGGCACGTCAACTCCTCGCTCTATTTCCACCGCCCGTGACCGAGTGGTGGGTGTACCGGGCTACCAACCGCACCGTTCACGACAGATCCCCCGGGGCCGCCCGTCGGCAGCCGGTGCAAGTGTGACAGCTGATCAGGTCGAGCGGAGCCATTTTCTGGCAGCCCTGAGCCTGACCTCGAGTTGTTCATGGGTGGCCTCCGAGATCCGACGGACCCCGGAAAGGCGGTTCAGCTCGGCGTTGACCTGGGGATGACTCCAACCCGTGTAGCGGACGAGGTCACGGACCACATCGGCGTTGGCGTCTCGCAGTCGGATCTTCTGCTGACTGAGCGAGAGACCCTCGATCGAGCCGGACCCACCCGGGTCGTGTCCTCTCGGAGCGCCGCCGCCCGGCAGCGGAGGCGGCAGCAGAACCAGATCCACCCCCAGGTCCTCACGGGGGTCACCAACGCGGCCGTCCGGATCGTCGTCGAAGACCCCTCCGGCACCCGTGTCACTGTCCAGGCCCATCCTCTGGCCCGGGGCGCTCTGACCCGACTCGCCCAGGGCCACGGAGCCGATGACCGAGAACAGGCTCATCTGCTCGTCGTCGGCACCGTCTATTGCGTCCAGTTCGGGTTCGGGGTCGAACGGGTTCTCAGACCGGTCGTCGTCGCTGCGCCTTTTGAGGCTGTGACGGCGGGCTTCGGTGAGCGTCGCCGCGAAGTGGCGGAGCCGGGCGTCGTCGGGAAGGAAGAAGTACGCCTTCTGACGGGGTACTCCTCGGGTCCAACGCACGACCCTTCCCACGGCCTGACGGAAGAACAACTCGGTGGTCGTTGTCGTCGCAAATACCGCTATTCGCAACCTGGGGATGTCGACACCCTCGCTGACCATGCGCACCGCAACTATCCACGGCTGATCGCCGTCGGCGAAGCTCGCAATCTTCGACGACGCCTGCGGGTCATCGGAAACGGCCACCACCGCTTTCACCCCGTGCCGTCGTTGCAGCAGTTCGGCGATGCGCGTCGCATGTGTCTGGTCGGTCGCGATGATCAGCCCGCCCGCTTCGGGGTGGGAGCGTCGCAGCTCGATGAGCCGCTCGTGGGCCTGTTCGACGACTGTGGGCAGCCACTCACCGTCAAGGGAGAGGGCGGTCCGCAACCGCTGATTGGCCAGTTCCCGGGGAAGTTCGTCCTCGAAGGTCGCCGCTACGACATCCCCCGCCGGCGAGACCCACTCCATGAACCCGTTGATGCGAGGGAAGTAGACCGGGCGGACCACCCCACCGTCGGCAAGTGCCTCGCCGTAGCCGTACTCGTAGTCGGCCCGGGCTTCGTCCATGTGGTAATCGACGAACGGGATGGCCGAGGTGTCAGAGCGGAACGGTGTTCCAGAAAGGCTGAGCCGCATCGACGCACCACCGAAAGCCTCCTGGACAGCGGTGCCCCAGGACCGGTCGTCGGCCGCGTGGTGGATCTCATCGAAGATGACGAAGGCCCCTGCGGCCAGCGGAGCGAGTGCCGCTGAGGCCGTCGCGATCTGCTGGTAGGTGGTGACGATGCCGTGCATGTCCGCCGGCAGGGAACCATCGCGACTCGACCAGTCGGGCTCGAGGTGCAATCCGAAGCGGGCGGCCGCGTCGGCCCACTGCCGCTTCAGGTGCTGCGTCGGTGCGACAACCAGAAGCCGCCTGCCCGGGTTTTCCACCAGGCTCTGAACAGCGGCGGCGAGAGCGAAGGTCGTCTTGCCTGCGCCGGGGGTCGCGACCGCCAGGAAATCTCGACCTTCCTTCAGGGTCAGCTCGTCGAGCGCTTCGGACTGCCATGGCCTGAGCCGGATCCGGGTTGGGCGAAGTGTCGAATTGGCACTCACTGCGGATTCGGGTCAGTCACTTGAAATTCTCACCTGGTCGATCGGGCGCCTCCGACACGTCGGAGTGCATCTCCCTCTGTCGGTCATGCGTCGGGGGCCTGGCTAGTTTAGGGACTTCGTCGGCACTGCACAGCAGGCCGGGTTACGGAGGCTCAGCAATGGAACCGACCGCACCACCTGAACTTCAGCTTTTCGGAGACCCGGACTTCTGGAGCAAAGGGTCACAGACCAGGTCGGACAGCTTCAAGGCGCTGCGCGACGACCATCCGGTCGCATTCATGGACGAGCCGGTAATTCCAGGGCTTGGTCAGGGACCCGGGTTCTTCGCCGTGACCCGTTTCGAGGACATTCTCCACGTTTCCGCGCACGCCGACATCTTCTGTTCCAGCAGGGGAACGAACATCCCGGACCTGCCTCCGGGAATCGACGAGTTCATGGGCTCGATCATCAACATGGATGCGCCACGTCACACCAGGGTACGCAAGATCGTCAACCGCGCGTTCACGCCGCGTCGGGTCAATGAGATCGAGAATGACATCCGCGCAAAGGCCCGGTCGATCATCTCCGACATGGCAGAACTCGGTGAATGCGACATCGTCGAGACCCTCTCTGCGCCGCTTCCGTTGCAGGTGATCTGTCAGATGATGGGCATACCCCAGGAGTCCTGGCACCGGGTTTTCGAGTTGACGAACGTGATCCTCGGTGGCGGCGATCCGGAATACACCCCGGATATCGCCACGTTGATGTCGAGCGTCCTCGAACTGGCCGAACTGGGACAAGCCGTCGGCCAGGATCGACTTAAGAACCCGACCGACGACCTGGTTTCGGCCATCATGCACGCCGAGGTCGATGGCCACAGGCTGACCCCGGATGAGATGGCCAGCTTCTTCATACTGCTGTGCGCCGCGGGTAACGAGACCACCCGCACCGCTACCTCGCACGGGATGTACCAACTGAGCCGCCACCCCGACCAGCGTGCCGCGTGGCAGAACGACGTCGCCGGAATGACCAGCGGAGCGATCGAAGAGATCGTCCGCTACGCCACACCGGTGATCCACTTCCGTCGCACCGCCACCCAGGACACGACGCTGCGGGGAATCGACATTCCCGAGGGCTCCAAGGTCGTCATGTTCTACGAGTCGGGCAACCGGGACGAGCGTCGGATCGAAGATCCGTTCCGCTTCAACCTGACCCGCTCACCCAACGAGCACGTTGCGTTCGGGGCCGCCGGGCCACACTTCTGCCTGGGCGCCAACCTGGCTCGACGCGAGCTGGCGATCATCTTCGAGGAGATCTTCCGCTGGCTCCCCGACCTGGAGATAACGGGCGAGCCCGACTACCTGCAGTCGGCATTCATCCATGGAATCAAGCGGATGCGGTGCTCGTTCACGCCGACAAAGGTCAACCTCGCGGCCTGATCAGCGACCGCGCAATCGAGGCCAGACGAAGCGTTTAGAAAGCAATCGAGTGAGTAGCCTTCTCGTTTCGCGCATATAATTATCTGATGGAGCAAGAATCCCTGGAAGATGCGCTTGCGACTCTGGGCGAGATACTCGAAGAACGCGGGCAACATATCGGCCTCCTCGTCGTCGGTGGCAGCAGCCTCCTACTCCTCGGCTTCGTGACCCGTCCGACCGCTGACGTCGACGTCGCCGCGCTCGTGGGTTCCGACGGCTATACGACCGCGGTTCGACTCCCGGAATTCCTGTACTCAGCAATCGAGGATGTGGGCGATGCCCTCGGCCTCGCACCAACATGGATGAACAGCGGACCGGCGTCACTTCTCGATTTCGGCCTTCCTCACGGCACCGAAAATCGGGTCACAGTCCGCCGGTTCGGATCACTCGAGGTGCATCTTCCTGCACGTGAGGACCTGGTTTGCCTCAAGCTGTACGCCGCGACCGACCAGGGTCCTCGAAGCAAACACTTCGCCGACCTTCGAGCCCTGTCCCCATCCGAGGACGAGCTCCTGACCGCTGCTAGGTGGGCCCGGACACACGACACCTCAGAAGCATTCCTCGGTGAGCTCCAGAGCGCGCTCACAATGCTCGGAGTGGAGGTCGGCGATGGCGACATCTAGTCGCACCCGAGATAGAAAGTTGGACACCTTCGAGAAGCAGGCACTTGATCTGGCGTGGGGTGCGTGGTGCGAACTGGGAGTGTCTGGGTGGACGGCAACGCACGGCGACTGGGCGATCGACCCCGAGCCGCTAATTCTCTTCACGGCGTTCCTTGCGGATCGCGATCCGCGGCTGCGCGACGAGGCGACTGATTGGTGCGTCCGCAACTGGCGTCACGTGTCCAAGGCCCGATTGAAGAACCTTTCGCGTCTCCAGTCGGATGACAGCCGGCAGCCGTTCGGCGAATTCGCGGCCACGGTGAGCGACCACGCGGGAATCAGTTGGCCAGGTGCGACACAGGCCCGAGAATTCACCGTGACGGGACGATCGACACTTCCGCCACTCGAGCGTCCATCATTGGTATGGCTCCGACTCCGGGCCATGTTTGGTCTCAGTGCCAGAACAGAAGTCCTTCGATATTTCCTTTCGGGCGGTACTAGGGCGAGTGTGGCGACAATCGCCCGAGCCAGCGGATACCTCAAACGCACCGTCGCTGATGAGTGCGAGTCCCTGCAGCGGGCTGGAGTTCTTTCCGTCCGAACCGTCGGCAACCGCTTCTACTTCACCCTCGCCAGACGCGCTCGACTCGAGGCGTTCGTTGGCGCCATGCCCGCGGTGCGACCGGACTGGACTGCCATGTTCAACGTGGCACGTGAGCTCGTCACCGTGGAAGAGGACATGAACACGGCCACTCTTAGAACGGCCGGAGTGACGGCAAGGTCGGCCATCAGGCGCATTGAGCAGGATCTGGAAGATCTCGACATCGAGGCGCCTTCAGCCGATCTCGGCAGTGAGGAATTTTGGCCGGCCCTGAAGTCGCTCGGCAATGACACCCTTGGCGCCTGGTCCGCCGGGCGGTGGGAATGAAGTCAGCCTGATCAGCCGTCGATGACGAAGCGTCGGGCCGAGAGCGCGAGACGCCTTCGACCCATGTCCTTCTTGAGGACCTTCACCGTCAACTGCTCACCCGGGCTGATGAACTCGTCGGGTCGGCGCACCGGCACATCCGAGAGTTCGCTTATGTGGACCAGTCCTTCGACTCCGTTGTCGTCGAGACGGACGAAGGCCCCGTACTCCACGACCCTCACCACCGTCGCGGATGCGACCTCACCGACCGCCACTGCGTCCATTGGGTCCGGTGTGACCTGACGGATCGACAGGCTCACCTTCCGTTTGGACTTGTTCAGGTCCAGGACCACCACCTCGACCGAATCGCCGACGGAGACGAAATCTGCGACATCCTCCAGACGACCCCAGGTCACCTCGCTGCGGTGGACCAGTCCCCGGACTCCGTCCAGATCAACAACCGCTCCGTAGTCGGCGACGCTCACGACGGTTCCTGCGGTTCTGGTCCCGACCTTCAACGAGCGCAGCAGCTCGCGCTCCTTGACCCGGCGTCGTCGCCGCTCAAGATCCCTGACGCTCAGCACCACCCGGTCCTTCTGGCGGTCGGCATCGGTGATGAGTGCCTCGATCTGGGTACCGACGAGGTCCTTGGTGCCGCTCGACGGCTCGGCCGAGACCAACGACGCCGGCAAGAACCCGCGGACCCCGATGTCGACGACGAACCCGCCCTTGACTGCTTTGGTCACGGTGCCTGTCACTGGCGTCGAGTTCGCGACCGCCGCTTCGATCCGTTCCCAGGCATCCAGCTGGTTCGCCCAGGTGACCGACATCTCGACGCCCTTGGGGTGCTCTCTGGCGAGAAGAGCGGCCCGGACGGTATCACCGACCGTCACGGGACCCGCGAACTCGCTGCGCTTGACTATCCCCAAGCGACCGTCAGCGAGGCGGACCTCGACATCTGTGACCCCGACGGAGTCGATCACGACATCTACGACCCGGCCTACTCCCACCCCACCAGATGCGGTGTGAGTCGGGTCCTCGTCCGCGTGCTGGGGCGCCGTGACCACCGATCCGGCCGGGGCGCTCTGGCCGATCTTCGGACCGGCGACCGATCCTGCTGGCGCGCTCTGGCCAATCTTCGGACTTACGACAGACCCAACTGGCGCGCTTTGACCAATCTTGGGTCTGGGTCCCGAGCCGGGTGCCGTGACAATCGACCCGGCGGGTGCGCTCTGTCCGATCCTGTCGCTGGCCTCGGATTCTGTTGCCACCGACTCTGACGGGGCGCTCTGGTCGACCTCGGGACTGTCATTCTCAGGGGTTGGGGAAACGGTTGACATCAATGCCTCACTCTCGTGGGCCACCGCGGGAGGACCCGCGCAGCAATTCGGCGTCAGCCTAGTTACCGCATTTCGACAATGACCCGAGGATGTACCGTTGGTCGCTGCGACCGCGGCACGGAGCCACCCATCGGAGGAGTAATGGAGCCATACGGAGCTGACGAAGGCGTCCAGGTCGGTTCGATGCTCTTCACGCTGGTCGACCCCACCCGTGGTCATGAGGTGGCGTACAACAACTGGTACGAACGGGATCATTTCTACTCGGGCTGCATGGTCGGCCCCTGGCTGTTCGCCGGAGCCCGCTGGGTCGCCACCCGCGAGCTGAAGGACATGCGGTTTCCCGAGGGCGTAGACGCAGAACACGCCGTGGCTGAACCACTCGACGCCGGCTCGTACCTGGCGACGTACTTCGTCCACAAGGGACACGAGGCCGAACATTTTGCCTGGGCCAACCGGCAGGTCTTCGAGCTCTACTCCAACGGTCGGGGCTTCGAAGAGAGACAGCACGCCCACACCTCGCTGTACTTCATCACCGATTCCGACCAGCGAACCGAATCGGGCGTTCCTGCACACATGGCGCTCGACCACCCCTACAAGGGCTTGGTCAGCATCCACATCGACCGTCCCGACGGGGTCTCCCAGGGAGACCTCGTTGACTGGTTCCGGGGTTCGGGGAGTGACGCCCTCTTCGGCGACGGCCAGAGCGGTGGAACCTCGGCGGTCGACCAGGTTCTGCATTGGCGTCCCGTCATTCCGAAGGGTGAGGAGGGCAAAGCCCCGATGAAGCTCGGTTCGGGGCCCGGTACCCGCCAGCGC
>JBATWQ010000306.1:0-17335 GCA_049672765.1 Microthrixaceae bacterium
CCCAGCAACTGGTCGAGATCGATCGCGTTTCCGAGGTGTACTCGGTCACGGGCGAGTTCGACCTGGTGGTCATGGTGCGGGTACGCGAACACGACGAGTTGGCCGAGGTGGTGACGGGAAACATCGCCCGGCTGGAGGGCATCCGTAGCACCCACTCGATGGTTGCGTTCCAAAGCTTCCGTAACTCCGACTTCGCCTGGGACTTCGACTGACATGAAACAGAGCCAGCTTGGAAGCCTCGAAGTCGGGCGTATCGGCCTGGGCTGCATGGGAATGTCGATGTCCTACACGGGCGCCGGCACCGATGACGCCGAGTCGATCCGGACGATCCACCGTGCCCTGGACCTGGGCGTCACGATGATCGACACCGCCGAGGTCTACGGCCCCTACACGAACGAGGATCTGGTCGGTCGGGCGATCAAGGACCGACGCGACGAAGTCGTGCTGGCGACAAAGTTCGGGCTGATATCCCACCGGGGTCAGGGCTCGAGCCAACCCGACCGCAAGGGTCCGGCAAATATCGACAGCAGCCCGGACAACATCCGCGTCGCTGTCGACGGGTCGCTGAGGCGACTGGGCACCGACCACATCGACCTGTTGTACCAGCACCGTGTCGACCCGAACACGCCGATCGAAGAGACCGTTGGCGCGCTCGCCGAACTGGTCGCCGCCGGCAAGGTCCGCTACATCGGCCTGTCCGAGGCCGGGGCCGACACCATCCGCCGGGCTCACGCCGTTCATCCGGTAACGGCTGTCCAGTCCGAGTATTCGCTGTGGACCCGCGACCCCGAGGAACGCGTGCTTCCGGTTCTGCGAGAACTGGGCATCGGGTTGGTGGCGTATTCGCCCCTGGGGCGTGGATTCCTGACCGGCGAGATCCGCTCCACCGATAAGTTCGATGAGACCGATTCACGGTCTACGAATCCCCGCTTCTCACAAGAGAACTTCGACCACAACCTCCGACTACTCGACGAGGTCGAAGCGGTCGCAAGAGATGCAGGTGTCACCCCCGCCCAGGTTGCGATTGCGTGGCTCCTGGCCCAGGGCGATGACATCACGCCCATCCCGGGTACGAAGCACGTAACTCGCCTCGAGGAGAACCTCGCCGCGGATCTGGTCGAGTTGAGCCAGGAGAATCTCGACGCTCTCAGCGGCCTCACTCCCCCACATGGCGATCGCTACCGTGAAGCCCAGATGCGGACGATCGACCGTTAGTCCGAGAGGCCGGACGGGGGTTCGTTGCCGCTTTCGGAGGCCGCGATCGGAAGTCGCAGGCCATAGTGGAATGCGACGAGTCGAAGGGTGACACAGGCCGCTACTCCAAGCAGCGGGAACAGCGCCGTCCGATTACCCGACATGTGTCCGAGGACCAGAATCGTGGCGCCGAGGAGCGCGGACACTGCGTAGAGATCGGTGCGTAGGACCGTTGGGACCTGGCGCAATAGGACGTCTCGAGTCATTCCGCCTCCGACTCCGGTTATGGCACCAAGAAGAATGGCCTGCAGATTTCCGACGTTGTGCCCCAGAGCCGTGCTGGCTCCGGTTACACAGAACAGGCCAAGGCCGAATGCATCGAGAACGGTAAGCGGGCGGTCCACCCTGTCGAGCCGTTGACGGGCGACGAAACTGACCAGTCCGGCAGCGACGGCGGCGCCCAGATACCGACCGTCACGAAATGTGGCTGGCGGAACTCCGATCAGAATGTCGCGGGTTATCCCACCGGCGAGGCCCACCGCGAAAGACAGCACAACCACGCCGAGCAGGTCCAGGCGGGCACGGACTCCGGCGAGCCCGCCGCTCAGTCCGAATACAAAGGTGCCAACCAGGTCCAGAACGAGGATCAACGTGGGATTGAAACCGGCAACCATCAAGGGCAGTCTCGCAGTTGTCAGGACCCAACGCTGTCAATCGAGGCGGGCGGAACGCCTGTCGCCAGATCGGTTCGCCAGGGGGTATGGGATGAGTATGACCAGTGAGCCAAGCAGTGTCCTCAAAGCCCTGGGGCCGATCGCGGATGACCTCGAGGGGCTGTACAGGGATATCCACCAGAACCCCGAGCTTTCGATGCAGGAGCATCGCACTTCTGCCAAGGGTGCTGAGCTGCTGACGGCCGAGGGTTACGACGTCACCACTGGAGTGGGCAGGACCGGCGTGGTCGGGGTGCTCCGAAACGGCGACGGACCGACAGTCATGCTGCGCGCCGACATGGACGCGCTGCCTGTTGCAGAGGCGACCGGTCTGTCGTACGCGAGCACCGCTACCGGGATCGGTCCATCCGGCGACACAGTGCCGGTCATGCATGCGTGCGGTCACGACATGCACGTGACCTGGCTGATCGGGGCCGCAACGGTCCTCGCCCGCAGCCGCGAGGCGTGGCGCGGAACGTTGATCGCAGTTCTCCAACCTGCCGAGGAGACCGCGCAGGGCGCTCAAGCGATGATCGACGACGGCCTGTTCGACCGCTTCCCGAAACCCGAGATCATCCTCGGCCAGCACGTGATGCCGGGGGTCGCCGGTGCGGTCACCTACCGCGCTAGGGTGACCCAGGCTGCAGCGGACAGTATCGACATCCGCCTCTTCGGCCGGGGTGCCCACGGTTCGATGCCCGAGTCGAGCGTCGACCCGGTCGTCATGGCTGCTTCGACGGTGTTGCGCCTGCAGACGATCGTCTCGAGGGAAGTTGCGGCCAGCCAGTCGGCGGTGGTCACAGTCGGGGCGCTGCAAGCTGGAACGAAGGACAACGTCATCCCCGATGATGCGCTACTGAAGGTGAACGTTCGGAGCTTCGACGAAGGGGTACGCGCCCGCGTGTTGGCCTCGATAGAACGCATCGTCAAGGCCGAGGCCACCGCCTCGGGCGCTCCGAAGCCACCGGAGATCACCTACACCGAGCACTACCCGCTGACCGTCAACGACCCCGAACAGGCCCGCCACATTGCCGACGCGCTGCGCGGCTATTTCGGCTCCGATCGGGTCGCCGAACTCAACTCTCCGATCGCGGCGAGTGAGGACTTCGGATCTTTCGGCACGCAGTGGGGCGTTCCATCGGTGTTCTGGTACGTCGGTGGCACCGACCCGGACACCTACCGCACAGCCGAACAGGCCGGCCGGGTCGCCGATGACATACCCACCAATCACAATCCGAAGTTCGCCCCGGTCATCCACCCCACCCTTGAAACCGGGGTGCAGGCAATGACGACCGGGGCCCTCAGCTACCTGGCCGCCCCGGGCTGAGAGCTGCACCCGACCACGACGCTCGCCCAACCTCGGGACCCGATCTGGACCTGCAGTGTCCAGACTCCCGAGTCAGGGTCGCGAACCACGTCCAGATGGGTCGAGCTCCCGTCCTGGGGTCCGGTCGTGGCGGTGATTGGACCCGATGACCACCCGGTCAGGGTCACGGTCTCACCGGCACCCTTCACGGTGATACGAACGGAGTCCCGGTCGTCGGCGTCAACCTCTATTCGAGCATCGCCTGCGGGGACGAACTTCGACACGTCACCGACGACGGCCAAGCGACCCGACGCAAGTACCGGGGCGACAACGAAGTAGGTCCAGCCCTCCTTGGGCAGCGCCACTGGCAGCCGTGTCTGGGCGTTGCCACGGGTCGCGGCGCCGGTCCTCCAGTCCCAGATGACTACGTCGCCGGTAGGGGCGCTGTCGCCCAGATCCGCCAGGACGATCTCGCCCGACACCTCCGCGTCGCCCGGGTTTGTGTGCATGCCCAGCGCGTAACTCCAGCGCCCCGCGCCATGATCGGAGTAGCACTCGGCGACGAGCAGTTCGTCGGTGAACGCCGGGGCACCGAGCATCGACGAGCCGATCGCAGCGATCGGAACGTCGGGCTTGATCAACAGTCCGTCGGCCCGACACGTCTGCATCGCCAGGGCGGGGTCCATCCGGCCCACCCGATCCCCGAGTCCGACGGGTCCGGTCGACAGAGAGGACAGCAGCGCCTCGGCCGGACCGTTGTCGCCAGCCACCTCAGGGTCCGCTCGGAACACGTCCTTGAAGGGCATCAGATCAAGGCTGCGGGCCAGCGCGTTGGTGGTGCAGAACCACGCCCACAACTGACCGGCGGTGGCGATGTAGCCGTGGTCGCCGCAGGTGCGCACCGATGTGACCTGGGTGAGGGTTGTCGTCTGGGCGAAGTCGGCGGGTGTGCCCATGCACCATTGCAGGGTGATGCCCCGCTCGGCCGCGGCCCGGTCGATTCCCTCCTGCCACGCTCGTGCGCGACCTGGTCGTTCACGCAGGCCGCGAACTCCGAAGAACACCTCGACGAGCCAGTCGTGCTCGAAGGTCTCGACACCCCAGGCAAGGCATTGGTCGAGCCAGCGTTCATAGATCTCGGGAGTCGACGGCGCGGCATACGGGCCATCGACATAAACCGGGTACTCACCGGCGATCGCTGCGTCCGCCGAGAGGTGACGGATGTGGGCGACCAGCGGCGGGTCGTCCAGACGGTTCCGCAAGTCGGTGATTCCTTCGGGCAGGACGTCATCGCGTTCCTCCCAGGCGGTCAGCGCCGAAGGCGGCACGATCCATTCGTCGGTGTCGAAGGGGCGCAGTTCCTCGTGGGGGTAGAACCACGAGTCGAGCTGGACCGCTCCGATCGGGACGTCCTTGCTGCGCAGGTCGTCGACCGCAGCGACGATCGACCCGGCGACGTCGTGGCCGGGCTCGGTCCGGTACCAGTAGGCGGCACCGTTGTCGGTCCAGTACGACGGGCGACTCGCCAGCGCATCGGCCCAACGACCGGGACGGACCGTGGCCGCACGTTCAAGGAGCAGACCGCCCCATGTGTCGAGACAGGCCCTCGGACCGTCGCCTGCGATGACCGCGAGATCGGTCCGGAACCCCTGGGGCACCGAGTCGAGGTCGCCGTTCCAGCCGCAGCGGAGTGTCCCGCCGTTCAGTCCCAGTACCTGATCGTGGAAGTTGTCGAGGGGCGCCACCAGCAATGCGCTGCCATCCGCTGCGCCGAGAATCAGGGGCCATCCGGTCGGCGGTCGATGCGGCAGGAGGAAGAACCCGTCGAGGTCCTCTCCGGCTGTGCTCGGAAGTGCGAACTCACAGTGCTGGAATGCAACGGCTCGAAGGCCTTGGGGCGCGGCGCCGTCGCTGCGGTCCGCTGGGGTGAACACCGGCCAACCCGCTGACGGTTGCTCATAGGAGCCGGTTGCGAGGCCGTCCAGGTCGGCGGTCGCTTCGATGTTGAACACCAGCATCGACCGGTTTGTGTACGCACGGATCGAGCAGCGGAGTTCGTCGTCGGACACGACCAACGCGATGTGATCCCCCATATCATCCGCCGCCCTCAACGCCTGGCCGATCTTGTGGTCCGCGCCGACGGACGCAGCCCCGGTCAGCCGTCCCGGACCGAACCAGTCGACGGCTGTTCCCATGCCGATCCTCGCGGTGCCGTCCTCGGCCACATCAACGAATAGGTCTCCGGCTGCTCGCAATTGCATAGGCGGCAGTCTGGCCGAAGAGACGATCCGGCGCCGACCTCCGTGGACGCTCGGGCTTCGACGCTACCGTTGTCCGAAATGGCCGCTAAGCGGAGCAGACCGTCGGCGGAGTAGATCGTCAGCTGCGGAGGAGATGGATGGTCACGAGTTCGCAGCGCGACGAAACGGGGAAGGCCTCCGTGGACACAGCCCGGGCGTCCGCGGTCACTGGCCGGGCCTCTGCCGTCGCTCGCCGGGCCGCTGCCGTCACTGGCCGGGCAGCAGCTGAAACTCGTCGGCCGCTGAAGCTCCATCCCGATCGCCTGTTTCCGGCCGAGCCGAGCGTTCGGTCCATCGCCAGAGAGCTCTTCGAACAGGTGGAGCAGCTGCCGATCGTGAGTCCTCATGGTCACTGCGATCCGCGCTGGTGGGCAGCGAACGAACCGTTCAGCGACCCGGCCGGTCTGCTGGTTACCGGTGACCACTATCTACTCCGGATGCTCTACAGCCAGGGCGTCCCGCTCGAGTCACTCGGCGTGCGTCCTGTTGGGGACGAGGACGACGTCGCCGTTCCGCGGGAAGTCTGGCGGACCTTTGCGGCCAACTACCACTTGTTTCGTGGCACACCATCCCGGCTCTGGCTGGACCACGCGCTGCATGAGGCGCTCGGGGTGGAAGTGGTCCCATCAGCGGTCACGGCGGATGAGACCTACGAGCACATCTCTGCCCGCCTCGCCGAAGACGACTGCCGTCCCCGAGCGATATTCGACCGCTTCAACATCGAGTTTCTGGCCACCACCGAATCGCCGCTGGACGACCTCGCATCGCACCGGACCATCCGAACCTCTGGCTGGCAGGGCCAGGTCGTCACGGCCTTCCGCCCCGACCCTGTCGTCGACCCAGACCGCCCCGACTTCGCCGCCAACCTGGACGAACTCGCCGGGCTGACCGGCTGCGACACGAGCACATGGACCGGCTATCTGGATGCGCTTGTTGCGAGGCGAAGGTTCTTCATCGCTCACGGTGCGACCTCAACCGACCACGGCCACCCCAGCGCCACGACCGCCGACCTGTCCCCGCGGGACGCAGCAGTTCTGTTCGCGCGGGTCCGCAACAACAGGCCAGATCCGGACGACGCCGAACTGTTCCGCGGGCAGATGCTCACCGAGATGGTCCGGATGAGCCTCGACGACGGGCTGGTCGTGCAGTTGCATCCTGGCAGCAGACGCAACCACAACCCGGCCCTCTTCGACCGCTTCGGTCCCGACGTCGGCGCCGACATCCCCGGTCGGACCGACTACGTGACCGCTCTCAAGCCGATCTTGGACCGGTTCGGGAACGAACCCTCTCTGACGCTGGTGCTGTTCACCTTGGATGAGTCGACCTACAGCAGGGAGCTGGCGCCGCTGGCCGGCCACTACCCGCTGCTCAAGCTGGGCGCGCCTTGGTGGTTCCACGACAGCGTCGAGGGCATCCGTCGATTCCGTGAGAGGACCACCGAGTCGGCCGGTTTCGCCAACACCGTCGGATTCACCGACGACACGCGGGCGTTGTTGTCCATACCGGCGCGCCACGACCTGGCTCGGCGGGTGGACTGCGGGTTTCTCGCCCGACTGGTCGCCGAGCACCGCCTCGAACTCGACGAAGCGGCAGACGTTGCAGTCGACCTGGCGTATCGCTTGGCGCGTGAGGTCTATCGGGTCGACTCCTCCGCCTTCACCGCAGATGGTTCCACAACCCGCACCGGCTCAGCCCAATCAGCGCCAGCAGGATCAGCGCCAGCAGGATCAGCGCCAGCACTATGAGCGCCGACCGGAGCAGACCAGAGCAAAGCAGACCAGGCCAGTGAGGGCGGCCGGCCTTCCCCGCCTTTCGGGCGCCAACTTCGCCGACCTCGCCGGCGCGCGCCTGCCCGCATACGACCGCACTTCGGCTGTCAGCGGAATCGTGCACCTGGGCCTCGGGGCGTTCGCACGTGGACACACCGCCCGATACTGCGATGATCTGCTCGCACTTGGTGAACCCGCCGCTATGACGGGCGTGTCGCTCCGCTCGGGATCGAGCACCGGCCCCCTTGCCGAGCAGGACGGCCTGTACACGCTCATCGAGACCGATGGAACCAACCCCAACCTGCGGGTGATCGCGTCGGTGAACGCCCTGGCCAACGGTCCTGTCGAGGCCATCGACGCCATCGCCTCGCCCAGCACCCGGGCTGTGACGATGACAATCACCGAGAAGGGCTATCACCGCGCCCCTGGCGGCGGGATCGACCACGGTGATCCATCGGTGATCCGCGATCTTGCCAGGCCCATGCAGCCGACGACCGCTCCGGGTGTATTGGTGGAGGCGTTGCGTCGTCGACGCGATGGCGACCTTGGTGGTCTAGCCGTGGTGTCATGCGACAACCTTCCGGCCAACGGCTCTGTGATCTCCTCGGCGGTCCTCGAACTGGCGGCCGCCCGGGACACGGGCCTTGCCGACTGGATCGCCGAGCACATCAGTTTTCCTTCGACAGTCGTTGATCGCATCGTCCCCGCGAGCACCGAGGCTGATCGCCAGTTGGTAGCGGACCTTCTCGGCCGGCTCGACCAGGCGCCTGTCCGGGCCGAGGAACACTGCTCGTGGGTGATTGAACGCGCCCACGGGCTCCCGGCCTGGGATCGTGTTGGCGCCCGCCTGGTCGACGACATCGCACCATGGGAACAGCGCAAACTCCGCACTGTTAACGGCCCGCATTCGGCGCTCGCCTACCTGGGCGCCTTAGCTGGGCACGCCACGATCGACGCGGCGGCAAACGACCCGGATCTTTCCGACTTTGTCAGGGCTCTGATCCGCGAGGAGGTCGTTCCAACCCTGGTCGCCTTCGACGACAGCTCAGCAGACTCCGCCGACCCCGGTGACGCCGCCAGCTACGCCGCAGCCGTAGCGGACGCCACGTTGGACCGCTTCCGCAATCCCGCTCTGGGTCACCTCTGCGAACAGGTTGCTGCAGACGGCAGCCAGAAGCTCCCCCAGCGAATTGTCGAAGTGATTGGCTCGCGCCGGGCGATGAACGAGGGCGTCGAGCGATCGGGTCTGGTGATAGCCGCTTGGATCGCGTGGGTCCTCTGGTGCCGCCGCGGTAAGGCCAGGCTCAACGACCCGATGGCACCAGAACTACTGGAAGTTGCCGCCACCGCAGGCTCCCCGGGCTCCGCCGGCACTTCCCTCGCCGAGGCCTTCCTGGGGATCGAGTCGATCTTCGCTCCCGCTGTTGCATCCGATCCGGTTGTGCGCTCCGCCGTCTCCCGCGGATTGTCCCTCATCGACGAACTCGGTCCCGCGGGCGCGGCCAGGTCACTGGTGTCATGAAGCCTCATCTCGACATGGACCACAGCCCGGACATCTACGGCGCTGCTGCCGTCAAGGCAACCGCCGAGGAAGCTGGCGCAAAGAAAGCGGGCACCTCGGACGAGACCTCCGACGGAACCTCGGACGGAACCTGCGACGGGGTCCTGGTTGCCGCCATCGCCGACCACGACGGAGTGCTCAGCGATGACCGGGTACGCAACGCGTTGGCAAGCGGTCTGGGTGGGCGATTCGCCGGCGAGTCGGTCCTGGTCTGCATTCCAGATCACACCCGCAGCGCGCCGCTGCCAATGCTCATCGAGGCCATAACGGAGCTGCTGGCCGACGCATCACAGGTCGACGTTCTGGTTGCCCTCGGCACCCATCCCCCGCTTTCAGAGCCGAAGCTGCGCGAGCTCGTAGGGCTCGGAGATCGCCCCACAAGCAGCCTCCATCACAATCTTCGACTCCTCAACCATGCGTGGCAGGATCCGGGCCAGCTCGCCACGATCGGTGTTCTGCGTAGCGACGAGGTGCGGGCCATCGCCGGGGATCTGTGGCACCCGAGCCTGAGAGGTGACCTGCCGCTGCGGTTGAACCGGGCGGCGCTCGAACACGATCACATCGTCATCCTCGGCCCGACCTTCCCCCACGAGGTCGTCGGCTTCTCAGGTGGCGCCAAATACCTCTTTCCGGGAATCTCCGGGCCCGAGATGATCGACGTGTCGCACTGGCTCGGAGCGCTCTGCGGCATCGTGGGCACCATCGGGATTGCCGACACACCGCCCCGGGCGATGATCCACGCAGCGGCCCGCCACCTTCAAACGCCGGTCACCCTGGTCGCCCTCACTGTGGTCGAGCATGCCAGGCTTGCAGCGGTTGCAATTGGCGATCTCGAACCCACCTGGCGACTGGCCGCGGAGCTCTCGGCGCAACGACACATCACCTATCTGGACCGACCGATGAGGCGCGTCCTCTCGGTGGCTCCTCCGATGTACGACGAGCTTTGGACCGCCGCCAAGGCCATGTACAAGCTAGAACCGGTCCTCGCTCACGGTGCCGAGCTGACCATCTGGGCACCCCATCTGTCCTCGGTGAGCCAGGTCCACGGCGCGGACCTGGACCGCGTCGGATACCACGTTCTCCCCTACTTCCTGAAGCAATGGGACCGCTTCGCCGACGTACCGCGGGCGGTCCTCGCACACTCCACACACCTCCGCGGAGCGGGGACCTTCGTAGATGGGGTCGAACACGCCGCGGCTGCGGTGACCCTTGCCAGTCGCATCCCGGCCGAGACGTGTCGTCGCCTGGGTCTCGGCTACGCCGATCCCGACTCGATCGATCCGAGCGCTTGGTCCGGGCAGGAGGACTTCGGAGTTCTGATGGTTCCCCACGCCGGCGAGACGCTCTACCGGTTGAGGCCATGAACGGGCCCGAGTCGCCCGCTGCCGGCAGTCCGCAAGAATCCCGGGCCCGGTCCACGACCTCGACAGCGAACACGATCCTGCCTGGAGTGGTGGTGGTGATGGGCGTGTCCGGGAGCGGCAAGACCTACGTCGGCCAGGCGATTGCTGAGCAGTTGGGGTTCGCCTTCTTCGACGCAGACGACTTCCACCCGTACTCCAACCTGACGAAGATGAGCGAAGGCATCGCCCTCAGCGATTCAGATCGGGCGCCGTGGCTCGAATCATTGAACAATCTCCTTCGCAGCAAACAGAGTGAGGGAGTTGCGGTCGTGCTGGCGTGTTCGGCACTCAAGCGGTCCTATCGGTCGACCCTTGCCGCCGGGCTGGCGACAGTGTGCTTCGTTCACCTCGACGTACCCCAACCGGTGATCGTCGCACGCGTCCGGGACCGCCGAGGCCACTTCGCGTCATCGGCACTGGTGTCCAGCCAGTTCGCAGACCTAGAGGTTCCAACGGACGATGAGGCAACAATCATCGACGCCGATCGGCCGAAAGAAGAGGTGGTGGAAGCCGTCATCGCTGCCCTGAAGAAATGACGGCTTGCTCGCCCTCGGCTTGCTCGCCCCTCTGTAGTCCGGGAACTTGCGCAGCCGTGCGACCAGCTTTGAATGCGGCCGCGTGCAGTTGGCCCGCGCGCATCGGCTTGGCAAAGAAGTAGCCCTGGGCCAGATCGCAGCCGATCGAGGTGACCAGCTTGGCCTGCTCCCCTGTCTCTACCCCTTCGATGAGAGTCAGTAGGCCAAGGTCGTGGCCCAGCCGGTTTATGGTCTGCAACAAAGACAGGTCGCGAACCTCCGTCGTCGCGTTCTCTACGAAACTCCTGTCGATCTTGAGGATGTCGAACGGCAGGGCCTGTAGATAGCTCAGCGACGAATATCCGGTACCAAAATCGTCCAAGGCGAGTCGGATGCCCATTTCGCGAAGAGCTCGTAACCGCACTTCCGCGACCTCGATGTCATCGATGAGCATTGATTCCGTCACTTCGAGGATGAGCCTCTCGGGGTGTAGTCCGGTGGAGCGCAACGTGAAGGCCACGTCGCTCAGCAACTCGGGGTCCTGGAACTGCTGGGCGGACACATTGACTGCAACGGACATCGACTCGCCGTTCACCTCCGGCCAGGTGGTCGCCTCGCGACATGCCTCGCGGAGGATCCACCTTCCGATTTCGACGATGACCCCCGATTCCTCGGCAAGGCCGATGAATTCCGCGGGTTGGACCAGGCCAGTGCCGGGACGGTTCCATCGCACCAATGCTTCGGCGCCGACGAATGTCCCAGTCTTCAGGTCGAGTTCGGGTTGGTAGTGAAGTACGAACTCCTCATTCTCAATGGCCCGCTTCAGTCGGGCCTTCGAGTCGAGCCGTTCCAGTAGGCGTGATCTCATTTCTGGCTCGAACGCGGCAACGCTCCTCGACGCGCTGGCCTTTGCCTCATACATGGCCATATCAGCGTCACCAATTACCTGGTCATCGGTCTGGTTGAGGTCCGCCTCGGCAACACCTGCGCTCGCACCAACCGAAATGACGGTGCCTCCAAGTACGAACGGTTGGGAAATTAGTTCGACCAGCCGTTCCGCGTGTTCGACGGCCTGCGCCAGACCACACTCGTAAAGCACAGCAAACTCATCCCCGCCGAGGCGGGCGACCTTGCTCTTCTCTGGCACTGCCGCAGCAAGTCGCTCAGCGATGAGCCTCAAGAGACCATCGCCCTGCTGATGGCCAGCGGTGTCGTTGACGTTCTTGAAGCCGTCGAGGTCCATGAAGATGACTGAGACCGAGCCTCCACCGGACTTCGCCTGACGAATCTGCTGGCGAAATGCCGCCCTGTTGGGCAGCCCAGTCAGGTCGTCGTGGAACGCCCGGTGATGAAGGTCGCTCTCCAGAGCCTTGCGGTTTCGCACGTCTCTGACATGGACGATTATGCCGCCGATGTCGGGATCGTCGAGCAGATTCTGGGCGGTTGCCTCAATATCGATCCAGGTTCCATCAGCGTGGCGTAGTCGCAGTTCATGAGCCTCGGTGACGCTCTCCTCCTTGTAGCTGCCCGTGACGAGGCTCTTGATCGTCTCGGCGGCCAGGCCATCGATCGCGTTCGTCAGGAAGTCATCCAAGGGCACCTGCTCGAGTTCGTGCGGGTCATAGCCGAATCGGGCCTTCACCGCTGGGCTCACGTACCAGATCGAGTTGTCGAGACCGAAGATGAACGTGACGTCCACGGAGTTCCGGGTCATGGCTGCAAAGCGTCGCTTGGCGGAACGAGCCAACTCCAGACGCGATCGTTCGAGGCCTACACGCAGCGTTCCGAGAGTTTCACCAATCGCGACCGACACGAAGGTGACGATGACAGCGGATGACGAAAGGCGGTCCGAATGCCCGTTGACGACTAGTGGACCCCAGAACACCAGGGCGAACACCGGAGTGAGTGCCAGAGTTGTGAATCGAGGATGGCACAGTCCGACCCATGCGCCTATGAGCACGAAGTAGAGACCCGAGATGTAGGGCAAGGGATCCCAATAGTTGCCCACCGCCACGGCCAAGAACGCTGCAGGCACCAACACGAGCGTCGAACGTGGACCCATCCTGTCCCACGGAACAACGAAGGAAAGCAGGGCTGTCACGAGAAGCGCGGCAGACAACCACAATCCGATCACGACATAGGTCTCGCCGTGGGGGGTGGTGGCAGCGGTGATTCCATTGCTAATTGCACCGAAAAGGAGCGCCACGCCGGCTATGCGGCCAGCGGTGGACGGTGAAATCACCTCGGCGTCTGGGGCGAGGTGCTTGGTCTTCATCCACCCATCATCGGCACACGCCTGGATGTTCCTTAAAACGTAGACCGGTACCTCTGTACCCTGGCGCCTCGGTGCCCCTCCGCCTCACTGACCACGAACTGCTGCGTGCGTGTTCTGGGCGGGACGTCGCCGGGCGCGCAGCACCACGTCGTCCACATGATGCGAGGCCGAGGCTGCGCCTGCCGGACGTCGACGCTTGTCATGGACTTCGATCTTCCAGTCGTCGGAGCCGGCAAGGACCGCTACGACGTCCTCGACCCGCACATAGGCGTCGGGGTCGAAGGCCCGGCTGTGCTCGTTCGGGTCGATCGCCACACGCATCGGCTCAAGGTCATGGCTTACCATCAGTAGCGAACCTCCCGGAGCTACCGCATCGAGCAGGTTTCGGATGCCACGGCCGTCAGGTGTCCGTGGGATCGACGCGTACTGCGCAGAGACCAGGTCGAACCTTGCGTCGGCAAATGCACCGAGTGCGTTGGCGTCAGCCTGAAGGTATTCGATGCTCAGGCCGCGTTGCCTGGCCGCGGTATCGATGTGGTCCAGCGCCCGTTGCGAGATGTCGCTGGCGGTCACCTTCCACCCCTGCTCGGCAAGCCAGATGGCGTCGCCGCCCTCGCCTGCGCCGACATCGAGCGCTCGACCGATTTCGAGTCCTGCAACCTCGCTGACGAGCGTTCCGTTGGGGTTGCCACTCCACATCTGCTCGCCGCTATAGCGATGGTCCCAGTCGGCCTGGTTGGCAGATGGCCGTGCGGCCGCCTCGAGGTCCTCGGCGGCGAGACTGAAGCTGATCATGCCTCCGACCTGGCTGCCGGCGGCTGCAGATGGAAGAACCTGCAGGCTGGGATTGCTCACGTTTCCTGCCGCGAACAGTCCCGGAACCGACGTGGCTCCCATCTCGTCGGTCGCGATGAAGTCGCCGAGTCCGCTCGGGTGCTCCGTTGCGGTGAGGCCGAGCGAGGCGTAGATCTCAACACCGGATGAGAACCGGGTCGTGATGACCACTGCGTCTGCGTCCATCAATTCTCCGTCTTCGAATTCGAGCGCTGAAACGTGACCGTCTTTGCCCGAGACAACCCGTCGGACCTTCTCGTCGATGATCTTCACGCCGGCCCTCTGCAGGGTCTTCACCTCGGGATTGTCCGCGTCGACCCCATCGTGGAGAACGATGGTGAACCGTTCACTCAGATGACGGAACAACATCGCCGGGTGCAGTCCCATCGGGTGGGTCACGATCTGCACGATCCGTCGGTCCCGCACCTCGTATCCGTGACAGAACGGGCAAACGAGGACGTCGGTACCCCAGTGCTCGGCCAGGCCGTCGATGTCGGGAAGCTCGTCCACCACCCCGGACGCCGCGAGGACACGGCGGGCATAGACAGTGGTTCCTCCTGTCAGTTGGACACGGAAGCGGTCACCGTCTTCCGCCCGGGTCACCTCGATCGCGCGTCCAGAGATCACCTCGCCGCCATAGCTACGCACTTCTTCACGACCGATCGCGGTCAGCTCCGACGGAGGCAGTCCCTCGTGTCCTAGAAAGCTGTGCATGTGTGACGCTGGCGCATTACGCGGTTCGCCAGCGTCGATGACGATCACCGAACGGCGCTGACGTCCGAGTTGCAGCGCGGCGGCCAGACCCGCCGCCGACCCTCCGATGATGGCGACATCACAGTGACGCTCAAGATTGTGGGGAGCGTGGTTGTTATGGGTGGCGTGTTCCTGGTCGGCGGGGTGGTGCTCGCGGGCAGCGTTGTCTTGGCCAGCGTGTTGGTCAGCGTCTTGGTTCTCATGGGGAGCGTTGCTGTTCATGTGTTCGATGATACGGTTGCCTACGAATACCGCAAGGGCTCTTGCTATATTCGCAAGGTCGAGCAAAAAGGTCGACGGAAGGACCAGGCAATGGCGGAACTGAATGAGATCGAACAGGTGGTTCGTACCCGGCTCCGCAGCCTGCGCAACACGCTGGGCCTGTCGCTCGACGAACTAGCTGACCGTGCCGGACTCAGCGCATCCACGATCAGCCGGATCGAGACGGGCAAGCGCACGATCAGCCTCGACATCCTGCCGACTCTCGCCAGAGCCCTCCATGTGGACCTGGACTCGCTGCTCGACCTCGAAAGCGACGGGGACGTCGTCATTCGCCCGGTGCCCACCAATTCGGGCGCCTCGACCACCTGGGCTTTGAGCAAGCCGACCGGCAAGACGATTGCGATGAAGATGCGGATCGAGAGCTCCACACCGATGCCCGAGCAGCGGGTCCATCCGGGTTACGACTGGTTCTTCGTCCTGGAAGGTCGTGTCAGTCTCCGACTCGGCGAGCGTGAGATCGTCGTCGAGGCCGGTGAGGCCGCCGAATTCGCAACGATGACCCCGCATGCCTTCACCGCGATTGACGGCCCCGCTGAACTGGTCATGATCTTCGATCGCGACGGTCAGCGGGCCCACGTCCACCAGGGCTCAGCGTCCTAGCAGCGGGCACAGAAGGCAGGTCCATGCGCTCAGCAGGCCCAGCTATGGTGCGGCCCATGAGACCCGCTGAGACATCTTCGACTCGCCGGAAATCCAGGGCGGCAATCACGCTTTTGCTGTGCGCCCTGGGCATCGCAGCGGCTGCCGTGGGTTGCTCGTCCAACGAGGACGCCACCGAGAAGGTGCCCTCTCCCGATGCGACCGAGAGTGCCGACAAGACCAGGGACCTGGATTCCGACGCCCCGGTAGTCAAGGAGTTGCCCGCCGATGTGGCACTTCCGATCGTGTTCGTGCACGGGTTCGCGGGATCTGCGCAGCAGTACGAAACGCAGGCGATTCGCTTCATCGACAATGGCTACCCGGCCGAGCGCATCGTGGCCTATGACCACGACGGCGCGGGTATGGACATCACCGGCTACGCGAATGGTGTCGACAAGGTCGTTGACGAGGTTCTCGCCTCAACAGGTGCAAAGCAGGTCTATCTGGTGGGCCACTCACGCGGCACCATGGTGTCGACCAGCTACCTTGCTGATCCAGCCCGTGCCGCGAAGGTGGCCAAGTACATAGCCATCGACGGACGAGAGTGCGTAGAGGTCGTACCTTGCCTCGCCCCCAACCAGGATGTCCTGCCGGGTCAGGCGCACGTCGAGGCCGCAACTTCGGCCGAGTCGTTCGCGATGCAGTACGAGTTCCTCGTCGGCGACACGCCTGAGATCATCGACCCCGACCCCCAGGACGGACCTGTCGTGCTGGAGGGTCGCGCAGTGAACTTCCCCGCCAATACCGGTCGCGCCGGAGCAACGCTGGACATCTGGGAAATCGACGCTGACAGCGGAGCCCGCATTGGTGACGAACCGCACGCGAGCATCGAGTTGGGATCCGACGGGGAATTCGGACCGCTCGAAGTCACCCCCGGCGCGCACTACGAGTACGCGCTGTCCCAGCCCGATTCCGACGTGATCCATCACGTATACCTCCAGCCCTACTACCGCAGCAGCCACCTGGTCCGTCTACTCTCCTCGGCCCCCGATGGCTCCACACGCGTCAACACGAACTCGGGCCCGGACCACTCATCCATCATCGCTATAAGGATGCGCGAATGGTACGGAGTGGACGACGAGGACCTGCCCGGCGATCAGACCGACGTTCTGAACATCCGCGTTGATGGCGGAGAACCCGTGGACGTCGTCGCCGGGTTCGACACCAACGGCGCCATCGGCCTCCACATCCATGACGATGCAGCATCGCCCGGCAAGACCACGCTGGGACCACTCCCCTACTTCTCAGAGCAGCCGTTCCAGCAGGGCATCGACCTGTTCATGCCGTCGTCACCGGAGGGGACCGGGACGATCTCAATTACCAACCTCCCGAGGGGCGACGCCTCGAAGCCGCAGACACTGAACGTTCCGAACTGGCCATCCGAAACCAATGCGATCAGCGTCGTGTTCACCGACTACCCGGTCGACTGATCTCGTCCCGCATCTTTTCGCGTATCGCCAGGCGCAGGTCGGGCGTTGCCCATATCGGACTCGCCCCGGGGCTCGGTTGATCTCCCGAACCCCGGGACTGCACCCGCCAGTCCAGCCTGCTCGACTACTTCTTCCTTGCGCGGCGCCGTGGGGCGCCCTCGACACCCTTGTAGTTGAGGATCTGGGTCAAGGTGTGATCGATCGTGACCAGGTCACGCTGATCCTCCATGACGACGTCGATGTCCTTGTAGGCGCGGGGATCTTCGTCGATGAGAGCCCGCGCCGAACGGTCATCCCACGACTTTCCGGCCATCGCCGCCTTCAGGCCGTCTTCATCGAGTTCACGACGGGCCTTGGCACG
>JBATWQ010000307.1:0-21393 GCA_049672765.1 Microthrixaceae bacterium
ATAAAGCAACCTCTTCCCAAATTCCCCATGGTGATTCTCTTGACACGAACTCGGAAATAGCCAACGATTCGATGCAACCTGAAAGGGGTTCATTGATGAAACCATCAACCAAGCGCTACGCCTCAACCGGAATTCTTGTTGCGACCATGGCTGTGTTCAGCACTGGCTGTACCGTTGAAGACGTCCTCAACCTGGCGAAGATCATCAGCATCTTCATCTGAGCCTCACCCCAAATTTTCTGGGGGGCACCGATAGGTCGTGCTGGACGGATTTCCCGTTCAGCACGACCAGTCCATTTTTTGGGGTGATTCCCGGGCCGAGCCGCCGGGGCGCGGCAGGTCCTATTGAGTCGAACCGGTCGAGGGGGATTCCCGGGCAGAGCCGTCGGTGCCGCCGGGGCCGTCGGTCTAGGCACGCTCGGCGACAGCCGATGTGGCCGCCCGGATGAGGTCAGGCCGTTTGGGTCAGGCCGTTTAGGTCAGGCCGTTTGGGTCAGGGACTGCTGAGCAGCGCGGGCCAGGCTCCGCTGACGTCGGATCCGACGACGCTCCCGCTCGCTGAGGCCACCCCAGATGCCAAACTTCTCGCCGTGCGTTAGTGCGTACTCCAAGCAGTCCTCGCGGACCACGCAACCGGCGCAGACACCCTTCGCATCCTTGGTCGAGGCACCTCGCTCCGGAAAGAAGAGATCCGGGTCGACCCCGAGGCAGTTTGCATAGAGCAACCAGCCCTCGGCTTCGTTCTCAACTTCGGCCATCATTGTCCCCTGCAAATCGGTCACAACTTCTCCCAGCCCGGCATTGGGAGCACCCCCCGATGTTCCTGCCGGAATCGTTCTCACGATGTAATTACATCGATGTACTTACACATGTTGACCGCCGAGAACCTTGAAAGCAAGAGAAATCTCGCAGGGCTAAGGGAGCAGATGCCAGGCGGCCCGGGTGACTCCGGGCTTCCCCTCCGGCTTCAGCGTCTGCCGCGGATCATCTCGCGGCGCTGCTCGATGAAATCGACCAACAGGTAGTCCCCCAGCGTTTCCGGGGTCGTGAAGAAAGCTCGACCGCCGTTGAGCTTGGTCATCGTTTCGATGAAGTGCTGAAGGCCCGGGTCGGGGTCGAGCATGAAGGTATTGATACGAATGTCTTCCCGGGTGCACCGGGCAACCTCGAGCAACGTCGCGTCGACCGTCTCACGGATTGGCGGATAGTGGAACTCCGGTTCCCCGTGGCTGTTCATGTGCGCGGTGGGCTCGCCGTCGGTGATCATGATGATCTGCTTGGTGCCGCTCTGGCGCGCGAGCAGCTGGCGGGCGAACTGGAAGCCCTGTTGCATGTTCGTCCCGTACACGTAGTCCCACGAAACCTCGGGCAACTGATCCGCTGTGATGATCCGTGCGACCTCCGAGAATGCAACCAGACCCAGGTAGTCGTTGGGGTACTGCATCGAGATGAGCGAATGGAGCGCCATCGCCACCTTCTTCGCCGGCAGGAAGTTGTCCCGCATGGGCATGGAAAGCGACAGGTCCAGCATCAGCACCGTCGAGGATCTCACCGACTGCTCGGTCTCCTCGATCTCGAAGTCGTCAGGAGTCAGACGGACCGGTGTTCCTTCCCCACGCACGATCGCATTGCGGATCGTCCGTTCGATGTGCAGGTTGAAGGGGTCTCCCCACTGGTATGGACGGGTCTGGAAGTTCCGCTCGTGGCCGACTCCACTGACGTCGATTTCGTGACGACCAAGCATGTCGCGATCGAGTTTCTTGAACAGCTCCGACAGGGCGTTCTGCCCCAGGCGTCGCATCCCCTTGGGGGTCAGCTCCGGGCGACCTTCGCGCTGCTCGATGAGCCCCGCGTCTCGGAGTTGGTTCGTGATCTCCGACATGCGTTCGAGGCTCTGGGCAGAATTGTCGCCCAGCAACTCACGGACGCGTTCGATGTCGGCCTCTGCGAGGGCTCCCGGATCGGTCGCGCCGCGCAGCATCTGCTCGAGCTGGTCGAGGTCGCCCAATTCGCCCATGACCGACGAGGCCGAGGCCATGTCGAGCGGATCTCCGCCTTCGAAGCTGTAGCTCGAATCCCAGCCCGCGTCCGGGAAAGCCTGTCTGAGGTTCTCCCCCAGCTGCTGAACCTGCCACTGCAAATCCATGTCTTCGAGTAGCTGGTCCGACAGCCGACGCATCTGGTCGCGCTGCTCGGGAGACATCGAGTTGAACACCGCTTCGGCGGCCGCCATCCGGCGTGCCATCACCTCGAGAAGTTCATCGAGAGTCTGGGGATTCTCGGGGAAGAGGTCACCGTAACTCTCCATGAAGGCGTCGAAGTCCGGCTCCTCACCGCGGGCGCGTTGCTCGAGCATCTCGTTGAGCGCGGCCATCATGTCCTTGACATGAGCCATGTCGGCGGCGGTCATCCCCTCGACAGAACTGGTCACGTCGTCGACGTATTTCTGCATCAGCTGTTCACGCAGCCGCTGGGACAACTCGTCGAATCGCTGGGCAGCAGCGTTGGACGAGAACTCGTAGTTTTCCAGCCCCTTCATCTGCCCGGCCAGATCGTTGGGCAACAGGTCGAGTTCCAGGTGCTTGTCGCCCACGGTCGACCGGGTCAGCTCCTCGCGGCGCTGGTCCCCCGAGGCCTCGGCCGAGGCGAGCTGCTCATCGAGTTCTGCCCGCTCCTGGGCGATCAACTCCCGGAGTTCCTGGGCCACCTCGTCGTAGACACCACCGAGATCAAATCGATCGAGACGCTGCTCGCGCTCCTCGCGAATCTTGCGCAACATCTCGCGGACACCCTCGACTCGGTTTCCGTTCCTGTCCTCGAAGCCCTGCTGCATCATGCGTCGCAGTGCGGACGACAACTCCCCGTTGTAGAGAAGGTCGTCGGTCATCTGCTCCATGACGTCGAACGCGTCGACCTCGAACCCCTGCTGTGTGCCGTCCCACGGCGAATAGCGAAACCTGGGTCTGCCCATAGAGCGAGGGTACTCCCGCCCTTCAGTGGGCACGCCGCGCGCTCCATTCGGGATCGCCACTCGACCACCCACGAGGGTCGAGAAGAATTCATCCCCTTGAGATAGGAACTACTCATGGCTACGGTTCAACGCAGGCCGAGCTGGGGAGTAGAGGTTGCGGGACGAATCTGAGTTGACGCGCACAAACGGTGCGACCGGGGGCACCGCTGCCCGAAATTGCGGTTTCCGGAACGGCGAGGAGGGGCCTTGGGATCGGGGACGCGGAGCCAATCCGCAGGGAGCCGGAGGGCTCAGCAGGGGCCGACGTAGCCATGTCTTGATCGCCGCCGCTACCGCACTTCTTCTTGTGTTTGCAACGAGTTGCGATCCGCCCGTCGCGGGTGATCCACTTCCCCATGCCAACCCCGATGGCCTCGCACCGAGCCTCGTCGCAGGTGGCTTCGACATCACTTGGCACGAGACCTCCGACGGGATGGTCAACGGCTACGAGCTCCAGGTCCAGGTCCCGCTCCACGACCTGCCATGGACCGACATCCCTACGACTCCGGGCGTGCCGCACGCTGTGTTCACCGACGTGAACCCCGGTGTCACATATCAGTTCCGGGTCCGCTCTGTGACATCGCCGGGCCAGGCCGAGGCCCAGTTCAGCCCGGTCGAGTCGCGCGTCTATGTCGAGCCGGTACTTCCGATAGTCCGAGTCGATACCCAGGACGCCCAGCCGGTCATCGACAAGGTCAACTACGTCGATGCGACGATGCACATCGACCCGAACGGCTCACAGTTCCCGTCCTATTCGGGTGATTTCAGAATTCGTGGTCGGGGAAACTCGACCTGGCTGCTGCCCAAGAAGCCCTACAAGGTGAAGCTGGACAACAAGAGCCCTCTGATGGGTATGGCATCCAGCAAGGACTGGGCATTGCTGGCCAACGCGCTGGACCGATCACAGCTCCGGACCTATGCCGCCGGAGAGCTTTCGCGGGCAACGGACCTGGCATGGACGCCGTCGTACCGTCACGTTGAATTGATCCTGAACGGCGCGTACATGGGCGTGTACCAACTGGCCGAGACCGTCAAGCCCGCTTCAAGCCGCGTCGACATTGATGAACTCGAACCAGAGGACAACAGCGGTGAGAACCTGACGGGCGGTTACCTGGTCGAAATAGACGAGCGTCTTGAGGAGAACCGGGAGCCGGGTTGGAGGACCCCGCGCGGCGTTCCCATCGTGGTCAAGGAACCCGATCCCGCGACCCCGGAGCAGTTCTCCTACATCGGCAGTCTCGTCAACAACTTCGAAGCAGCCCTGTTCTCGGACCAATACGCGGACCCGGTCAACGGCTATGCGAAGTACCTGGATGTCGATTCCTTCATCGACTATTGGGCGGTTCAGGAAGTCACCCGCAACACCGATGCGTTCTGGTCGAGCACCTTCTTCTACAAGAAGCGCGGCGACGACAAGCTGTATTCGGGTCCGATCTGGGACTTCGACCAGTCCCTCGGCACGATCAGGTCGGTCATCCCCAACACGACCAGCGGGTGGTACGCCCGCACCAAGGGATTCTGGCCCGAACGGCTCTTTACCGACGCTGCCTTCCTGCAGAAGGCCAGCGACCGTTGGGATGAGCTTGAGCCCATTTTCGACGAGCTGCCAGCACAGTTGCAGACCCTCGGCTCTCAGTTGCGACCCGCGATCGACAACGACGCAGCACGGTGGAACTACGCACTCGAAGAGTCGGACACACCGCAGTATGTGGCGAACTTCCTGTCCACCCGGATCGACTGGATCTCCAACGCTTTCGACAGCGAGTTGAACGGCTGAGTCGCCGAGGCCGGCAACGGGTCCCCCGGGCGGGTGAAGCGTCGGGTGCGATCAATAGCGCTCGAGGATCACCCGGGCCGGGGACGAGTCGGGTGCGATCAGTGGCGGGCGCTGTCAGTAGCGGCGCTGTCAGTAGCGGGCGCGGTACTGGGCCCTGGCTCCGACAGCATCCTTGTTGAGGCGCTTCGCCAGGTGCAGCCCTTCGAGGATCAGCTCGACAGCCGAGGCGATGGTTGCCGGGGTCTGGTCACCTGCGGTCAGTTCGTTCACCACCGAGGCGAGCTCGGGGAGCTCCTCGACCAGCGAGACGTACGCCGCAGAGGGCACGTCCTCGCCGGTTTCGATGGGCCCATGGTCTTCGATGGCTGTTATCGCCTTGACCAGCCCCGCCGGGTCGACCCGCTCCTTGAACACCGTCAGCACCGCGCTGCGGATCAGGTGGTCGAGGATCTGTCCGTCCCTGCCTTCCTCGAGGGTTTCGATCTCGACCTTTCCGGCGGTCGACGCCGGAAGCGCCTCGAGGTCGCAAACCCGCGGGACCACGACCGACTCCCCGGCGGTGAGCGAACGGCGCACCGCGTTTGCGACCAGGACCTCGTAGTTGGAGACCGACAGCCGGACCGACACTCCGGAGCGCTGAGAAATATGGGGACTCTGGCGGGCCAGTTGCGAGATGGTCGCCACAACGTCGAGCATGTGATCAGGAACCGTGACGGAAACTCCTTCAGCTGCGAAAGGCCGGGCTTCCTGGGCGATGATCGCGACCTCAGTCTCGACGTCGAGCGGGTAGTGGGTGCGAACCTGGGAACCGAAGCGGTCCTTCAGCGGAGTGATCAGCCGCCCACGGTTGGTGTAGTCCTCGGGGTTGGCGGAGGAGACCAACATGATGTCGAGCGGCAAGCGGATCTTGTAACCACGGATCTGGACGTCGCGCTCTTCGAGCACGTTGAGGAGGCCCACCTGAATCCGTTCCGCCAGGTCCGGTAGTTCGTTGATTGCGAAAATACCTCTGTTGGTCCGGGGAACAAGTCCGTAGTGCAGCGTCAGCTCGTCGGAGAGGTAGCGACCCTCGGCGACCTTGATCGGGTCGACCTCGCCGATCAGGTCAGCAATCGCGGTGTCGGGAGTGGCGAGTTTTTCGCCGAAGCGCGCGCTCCGATGAACCCAGGCGATCGGGGTTTCGTCACCGAGTTCGGCGACCAGCGATCTGGCAAACGACGAGACTGGGGCGTAGGGATCATCGTTGATCTCGGAGCCCTCGATGATCGGCATCCACTCGTCGAGCAGATCGACCAGCGACCGGATGATGCGGGTCTTCGCCTGCCCGCGCTCCCCCAGAAAAATGATGTCGTGGCCTGCCAAAAGTGCATTCTGCAGCTGGGGGAAGACCGTGTCCTCGTAGCCGAGAACCTCTGGGAACAGGGCGTCACCGGCGGCAATCTTCGACACGACGTTGCGTCGGATCTCGGACTTGACCGATTCGGACTTCCAGCCCGAGGTCCGCAGTTCTCCCAGTGACTTCACGCTCGGTTGTGCCATATTCGGACCTTACCCGTGCGTTCAGTCCACGGGAGGGCGGGTGAACTCCAACAGCAGCCACCCGTCCCGGTCCTCGGTCCGGTCGAGCGCCAGCCCCGGCAGCGCCGCAACCGTTCGATCCCGGTGCTCAACGAGCACTCCGGACACCACCAATCGACCGCCCGGGGCGATCCGTTCGACGATGTCTGCACCAAGTTCCTCGATCACCGGTATGAGGACATTTGCGAGTACAAGATCGAACTGGCCTGCCACGTCGGCGAGCCGATCGGTCGACGCCGTGACCCGGTCGCCGACACCGTTGACTTCCGCCAGGTCGTGGGTCACGCGCACCGCGTCCGTATCTATGTCGATCGCAACGACTCCGCCGGATCCGAGCAACGCTGCCGCGACTCCCAGCACTCCGGTCCCGCTTCCGACATCGAGGACTGTCGCACCGGGGGTGACAAGTCGGTCGACGGCCTCGACACACAGCCGGGTGGTGACGTGGGTGCCGGACCCGAACGAAACTCCAGGCTCCATCACCAACTCGATCGTGTCTCCAACCGCTTGGCCTTGGGCGTCAGCTGCGCTCTCAGCTCCACCAATGCGTTCGGGAGTATCGGTATGGGGAACGTCGGACTCGACGGGGCTGTCGGCGGGTAGCCAGGCGGGGCGAATCACGATCCGCCCGCAGCGCCGGGCCTTGGCGAAGTCACGCCAACCGTTGTTCCAGGCAACGTCCGGTTCGAGGGTCCTGAGCATGAGGTTGGCCTGCTCGTTAAGACGGTCAATGGCCTCGACCTCGAGATCGGCAATGAGTGTGACCGAGCCGTCGTGACGGACACGTTCGGCAACGGCCGACGCGCCGGCCGAGAACAGCCGGTCGGCTATCAGGTCCACATCGGACATCGCTACGTCGATGGCCACTGCGATTCGCACGGGAGCGACAGAGGCGACCGGGGTGTCGGACATGGCCCCAAAGGCTAGATCCAGACCGCCGACCACCACGACGGAAGTGTCGAGTGGCGACTCTTGGGCCCCCAGGTCTCCGTCATGGCGGGTTTCTCGCCATTCTCGAGACCTGCAGCACCACGTCAGAGCGACCATCGTGATCGGATGGCCTCGAGCGACCACGATCAGGACACGACGGACAGAGTGCGTCGGCGTCGACGCTGGGCCATGGTTATTACTCGGCGGCGCGTGTTTGACCGCGGTGGTGATCACGCTTGGGGTGTTCGTCTGGTTCCCGGATCATCGGCCGGCATTGAGAGTCGGAGAGCGGTATGGCGTCGACGTGTCGAACCACCAGGGCGTCATCGAATGGGAACGAGTCAGCGCCGACGGCATCTCCTTCGCGTACATCAAAGCAACGGAAGGCGGTGATCATGTAGATGCGCAGTTCTACGCCAATTGGCGAGCAGCAGCAACCGCCGGACTCGACAGAGGCGCCTACCACTTCTTCACTTTCTGACGCAGCGGCGCTGAACAGGCGGAGAACTTCGTGCGGACAGTTCCCGCTGATCCAACAGCCTTGCCTGCCGCCATCGACTTGGAACTCGCCGGCAACTGCGCTGCTCGTCCTGATCGGGTGATCATCGAACGCGAGGTACGGGATTTCATCGACATCGTCGAGGGCAAGTTTGCAGCCCCGGTAGTGCTCTACATCGGTGACGACTTCGAGGCTCTCTACCACCTACGGGAAGATCTCGGTCGCCCGGTGTGGCACCGCAGAATCCTTTTGCGACCCGATGTCGACTGGTGGATCTGGCAGGTTTCCGGTTGGGCACGCATCGACGGGATCTCCGGTGACGCAGACCTCAACGTGATGCGCAGCACGGAACCGAGCTGATCCAATCTGACCGCCGGTCAATCTGGGCCTCTACGAGTCACGACCCTTCACCACCAGGTATCTACTCAGTTTCGGCGAGCGGGTCTCGGCCCCACCGCATGCATATGTCATGGCTGTTGGCGGGATGAAATCAAACGGTTCTGGGCGAGTGAGCACGATGCGTTCCAAATCGACGATCTACAGCGCGTGTCAGATCCGGAGGCGGCGCTCGGATCGCGTCAGGTCAAGCATTGGATGGCTACCAACCGGCCACTCCCGTAGACCCGCCTCGTCGTTTTCGACGTGTGATCCTGCGCGCCAAGGTGGGCGTCTGGACGATCCTGACTGTCATCCTCTCCCGGTAAGTTCGGGAGCTATGACGCGACCGCTACCACTTCGGCCCGACCTTCCGCCCGACGACGCGACGGTGGTACTTCGGGCGGGCGTCATGAGCACAGACAGTATCCATCGTGCCGCCGAGCGGACCTTCGCCGTCCACGGCATGTTTGGGATCTCGGTTGAGGGTGTCATCGACACGACCGTTCAAGAGGCGTGCCGGGGCGAGCGGCTCGTTAGCTACCGAAAGGTGCGGCTCTCGACGTTCGGTCGGGTCCGCGAAGCCGGGTTCGCGTTGCTCCCAACCTTCGACCATCCCCACTTCACTGTCGTGCTCGCAGACCTCTCCGAACTGATCCTGGTGCGGCTGAATCGCTGCTTCGATAGCCCGATCCCCAACCCCGGTCGGGCTCTGAAGAGTTAGGCTTGTCCAGGTGAAGGAGGTCCAGTGACTGAGATCCACGACATCGCCGTCGACTTCATGGACATGACCGACGACCGCCGACTGTGGGCGCGATCTGTGGACGTCCGTGAGGGATTCGAGCCGGCCGTCGGACGCTACGCGATCGTCGGTGACGACGATGCCGACCCGCGTGTCGCCCGGATTGATGCCATCACCGAAGATGGCCTCCTTCGTCTTGAGGTTCTGCCAGGCCCAGTCGAGGAGCATCGCGCTGTCCTCGCTCGCGCTTGAAACGCCCCTGAACAACGGCCACGAGCGCCTGGTACGACACGACGTCCGTGGACCGCTACCTCGGCGGTGACGGGCTAGACCTCGCTCCACGGCTACTCAGGTCATCTCCGACTTCCCGTCTGCCGACCTCGCCGTGACGGTGCCGGAACCAGGACGACCACCTCAGGCAACGGGAGTACCCCGCCGAACTCAGTTACGTTCTGTCCGTGCGATATCGCGACTGTCCAGCCGTTGAAGTCGAGACGAAGGTGTCAGGCGATCCTGCCGCGATCTGGTCTCTCCTCACCGACATCACCTTGTCCTCCCGCTTCTCGTCCGAGCTTCAAGAGGTCCAATGGCTCGACGGTGCCACCGCGGTCGCCATCGGGAACCGGTTCAGTGGACGCAATCGCAACGACCAGCGCGGCGAATGGACAACAGAGTGTGAGGTCGTCGAACTCGAGCCGGGCCGCCGTTGGGTCTGGCAGGTGAACGGCGACGAGGGCGTCATGGCCACATGGGGTTTCGAGCTCGATCCCGGCCGTGATTCGGCCACCGTGCGCCACTGGGGACGGATGGGACCTTCAGCCTCCGGGCTCACTGCATTCATCGCCACCATGCCCGACCGCGAGGGCCGGATCATCTCGGGTCGGATGAGTCAGTGGCGTGAGTCGATGACAGCGACCCTAGAAGGTCTGAAGCAGCTGATCGAGGGTCCAACGGCCGGCGAAAGCTGACGATTTACCGCAGCTTGGCAGGCAGAGAATCGGCCCGATCTGGTCCGTTCCGAATCCGCGCCGACCTGGCTCGACATTCCAACGCGGATCACCAGAGCTGTCGCCAGCGCGGACGCTTCATTGGTCCGGGCATGACGCGTAGCACTAGTTTCAGCTTCGTTCGGTCACATCGCACGAAACTGTCAGCCGGCTCAGGAGAAGCACATGACCCACGCAATGGAGCGCCGCTCGGGAGCGGATGCACCCGAGGTCAACGGCCCGCACCGCACTCGCAAGCCTTGGCCGGTCGAGTTCTACTCCACCGCCGTGGGCAAGAAGTGGGTCATGGCGCTCACCGGAGTCGGGCTCATGGGTTTCGTCTTCGCCCATATGTTCGGCAACCTCAAAATGTTCATCGGTCGCACCGCGTTCGACGAATACGCGCACGGACTGCGCACGCTGTTCCATCCCATCCTCCCCAACCAGTGGGTGCTCTGGGGCCTGCGAATCGGTCTGATCGTGATGGTGATTTTCCACATCCACTCTGCCTACACGCTGACCCGTATGAACCAACGTGCCCGGCCGATCAAGTACCAGTCGCCCCGCGACTACATCGCCGTCACCTTCGCTTCGAGGACGATGCGCTGGACCGGCATCATCATCTTCCTTTTCGTCCTGTTCCACCTGGCCGACCTGACCTTCGGTTGGGCCAACCCTGACTTCGTGACCGGCGACGCCTACGACAACCTGGTGCGCAGCTTCGAGCGGCCCTTGGTTGCCGTCCTGTACGTGATCTGCAACATCGCACTGGGCCTCCACCTATTCCACGGCAGCTGGTCGATCTTCCAGAGCATGGGCCTGAACAACCCCCGCTACAACGGTGCGCGCCGCGGATTCGCCGCTGCCTTCGCCATCACCGTCGCCGGAATCAACTGCGTGTTCCCGATCGCCGTTCAGGCAGGTCTGGTGCACTGATGGCTTCCGACAATTTACTCCAGCAATCCAGTTTCCAAGCGGCCAACCGCTGTCGAACAATTCTCCACACAGGAGCTCTATCCACGTGGCACTGACGCTCGATTCCAAAATCCCCGAGGGCCCGCTGGCCGACAAGTGGGACAACCACAAGTTCGACCTGAAGCTGGTAAACCCGGCAAACCGTCGCAAGTTCAAGATCATCGTCGTTGGTTCAGGGCTCGCGGGCGCAGCCGCCGCCGCGTCGCTCGGTGAAGCCGGCTACAACGTCAGCGTCTTCACCTACCACGACTCCCCACGGCGGGCGCACTCGATCGCCGCCCAGGGCGGAATCAACGCGGCCAAGAACTACAAGAACGACGGCGACAGCGTCTACCGCTTGTTCTACGACACGATCAAGGGCGGCGACTACCGCTCCCGCGAGGGCAACACCTACCGTCTCGCCCAGGTGTCGGCCAACATCATCGACCAGGCCACGGCCCAGGGTGTCCCGTTCGCACGTGAATACGGCGGGCTTCTCGACAACCGCTCCTTCGGTGGAGCCCAGGTCGCCCGTACCTTCTACGCCCGAGGTCAGACCGGTCAGCAGTTGCTGCTCGGCGCCTACCAGGCACTCGCCCGTCAGATCCACCTCGGCACGGTCACGCTCTACAACCGCATGGACATGCAGGACGTCGTCGTCCATGACGGCCGCGCGGTCGGAATCACCACCCGTGACCTGCTGACCGGCGAGGTCAGCTCGCACTCGGCACATGCAGTTGTGCTCGCAACGGGTGGTTACGGCAACGTCTACTACCTGTCGACCAACGCCAAGAACTGCAACGTCACCGCCACCTGGCGTGCCCACAAGAAGGGCGCTGCGTTTGCCAACCCGTGCTACACGCAGATCCACCCGACGTGCATTCCCGCAGCCGACGAGTTCCAGTCCAAGCTGACGCTCATGTCGGAGTCGCTGCGCAACGACGGTCGCATCTGGGCACCGAAGTCTGACAACGACACACGTTCCGCGGCTGCGATTCCGCCGGAGGAGCGTGACTACTACCTGGAGCGCAAGTACCCGGCGTTCGGCAACCTGGTCCCCCGCGACGTTGCCTCTCGCAACGCCAAGACAGTCGTCGACGAGGGCCGCGGTGTCGGACCACTCAAGAACGGTGTGTTCCTGGACTTCAGCGATGCGATCGGCCGCCTCGGCGCCGAGACCATCAAGGAGCGCTACGGCAACCTCTTCGACATGTATGAGCGGATCACCGGTGAGGACCCCTACACCGTGCCGATGCGCATCTACCCCGCCACCCACTACACGATGGGCGGACTTTGGGTCGACTACAACCTGCAGACCACCATCCCCGGTCTGTTCGCTCTCGGTGAGGCCAACTTCAGCGACCACGGAGCCAACCGGCTCGGCGCCTCGGCGCTCATGCAGGGTCTGGCCGATGGCTACTTCGTGGCTCCCGAGACGATCCCCGGCTACTTGTCGGGCCTGCTCGGCGATCCGCTGGTGGAGACGACCCACCCCGAGTTCACCAAGTCACTTGCCGAGACCCAGGACAGGGTTGACCAGCTGCTGGCCGTCAAGGGCACCCACAGTGTCGACCACTACCACCGCGAACTCGGCAAGATCGTCTGGGAGAAGTGCGGCATGAGCCGCAACGCCCCGGACCTGGAATCCGCGCTCGGAGAGATCCCCGAAGTCCGCGAGCAGTTCTGGTCCGATGTGAAGGTCCCTGGATCCGGCAACACCTTCAATCAGTCTCTCGAGAAGGCACTCCGGGTCGCGGACTTCATGGAAATGGCCGAGTTGAAGGTCAAGGACGCGTTGCACCGCAGCGAGTCCTGCGGCTGCCACTTCCGAGAGGAGAGCCAGACCGAAGAGGGCGAGGCCAAGCGTGACGACGAGAACTTCTCTTACGTCGCGGCCTGGGAGTACGGCGGCCCGGACATTCAGCGCGAGGCGATTCTCAACAAGGAACACCTTGAGTTCGAGAGCGTCCATCTTTCACAGCGCAACTACAAGTGACGACAGAAGTTACGGCAGAGGGAAGTAGATCACAGTGAGCAAAATCCTGAACCTGAAGCTGAAGGTCTGGCGCCAGTCCTCCAACGAGGACAAGGGCCACTTCGAGGAATACACGACGAAGGTCGCCGACGACGCTTCGTTCCTCGAGATGCTCGACTACGTGAACGAAGACCTCATCGAGAAGGACGAGCTGCCGATCGCGTTCGACCACGACTGTCGTGAAGGCATCTGCGGCAGCTGTGGAATCATGATCGACGGCCAGGCACACGGGCCGCAGCACGGCACCGCGACATGCCAGCTGCACATGCGCCAGTTCTCCGACGGTGACGAGATCGTCATCGAGCCGTGGCGCGCCGCAGGATTTCCGATCATCAAGGATCTGGCCGTCAATCGGGCGGCCTTCGATCGCATTATCGAGTCCGGCGGTTACATCTCGGTCGACACCGGCGCACCCCAGGATGCCAATTCGATCCTGGTCTCGAAGGACGCTGCCGACGCGGCAATGGACGCCGCTGCGTGCATCGGCTGTGGCGCATGCGTCGCTGCCTGCCCCAACTCTGCAGCACAGCTGTTCACCGCGGCCAAGCTCCAGCACCTGAACATGCTTCCCCAGGGCCAGCCCGAGCGGCTCGCCCGAACCGAGGCCATGGTCGAGAAGATGGAGGAGTTCTTCGGCTCCTGCACCAACCACGGCGAGTGCGAAGAGGCATGCCCGAAGGAGATCTCGATCGACTTCATCGCCATGATGAACCGCGACTACATGAAGGCGAAGCTGGCAAACCGTCGCCGTCAGGGCCAGAAGAAGATCGGCTAGCTCCGCCCCGGGTACCGTCCAGCCGCCAAGAGTCCTCCTGGCCGACTAGGGACTTGCGCGGACAACTAGTTCTCGGATCCGGGCCAGTTCGGCCGGATGCATGTTGGGGTCCCTGTACTTCCAGTCGGCCGCCGAGCCCAGGTGACTCTTTACCTCATCAATGTCGAATGTCCTCAAATAGCGCTCGACGAATCGCCGCCGCAGCGCTCCCATCAACCATGTGGCTGGCGGCCTGCCGGGGATCTCGGCGCTCGACATGAGCAGCCAGGACATCGCCACGTCATCTGCCCAGTGGCCGCTGCTCACGTTCGTCCAGTCGATGACCACGGGGCCCTTGGACGTCATCATCACGTTGAGGGGATGTAGGTCAAGGTGAAGGAGCGTGTCTATATGCCCCGACGCGGCTTGTGAGTCAGTCGGTCCAGCCGAACCGTCCCGCCGACCTGGCCTGACTGGCAGATCCGCGGACCACGATGGTTTGGGGACTCCGCGCAGCTGCTGATGGAGGTCCGCCAACTGGTCCGCATAGCGGTTCAGTCGCCATGGGTGGCGCGCCATCTCGTCCCCCATCGACGTGCCGTCGACGCGTTCCGTCACCATGTCCCTTCCGTCGTCACTCACCTCCAGGACGGTTGGTACCGGATAACCGAAGGAGCCCAGGTACTGCATCACCCGTGCCGCGATCTGCTGGGAATGCCCCGAACGCGACCGGCGCAACACCAAGCCAGGCCGATACTCGAAGATGTCTGCCTCGCGACCAGATGCGAGCAACTCCCCGGCCTCGAACATCGGGTAAGTCTACGACCGGACGAATCTGCTGTCCCCGTGGGGCACCGACGTCGAGTGGCAGGCCACAACTGGACTCGCCATTAGCCTCGGGCACCATGACCCTGGAGCCGTTGCCGATCACAGGTCCGGACGTGATGCTTCCCGGATCCGACTTCCTTCTCGCAGGGGTCGGGCGCCTGCTGCTGCTGATTGGCGTCGTCGGGTTCATTGCCGGGCTGATCGTTCGCCGACTGGGCAAACGCCGGCTAACCCAGGCCACCAACGCGCCGGGAGCGACGGATGCCGCATCACCTGCTCCGAAGGGTCGCCGCCCGATCTTCGTCATGGGCTTCGGCGTCGCCGCCCTGGTCGGTCTTGTCCTCACCGTGGTGTATCGCCCACCGCCGTTCGAAGCGCCGATCCTTCCCGCACTTCCCAGGCTTCTTCCTGAACAGGCCTTCTTCTACAGCAAGGTCACCGACCTTCCCGTCGCTGCGGAAAGTGACCGGTGGATCGCCTCGCAGAAAACCATCAATCTGGGCGCCGCTTTCGGAAGCACCGTCTACCAGGGCTGGGCGCCAGGGATTCCCTTCAATCCGGTGACGTCACAAACACGCCGGATCGATGTCCATCTGACCCAGTTCAAGGACACTTCGTTCCAGGGCCCATACCCGATCGCGGATCCGCCCTACATCGAGAACTTCCCCGTGTACGGCGGCGATCAGCACTACCTGGCAATTGATGTCGACGAACGAAGGGCCTGGGAGCTGATCGCCTTCAGACGGTGGTTCAGCCGTTGGGAGGCCGGGGCAGGCGCCACGTGGAGCATGGACGAGTTGACCTATCCGATCGGCTCCACGATCGCCGCCGGGCTTCCGTTGCTTCCGGGAATGGTCACCTACGACGAGGTGGCCGCAGGCTCCGTCGACCACATGATCCTGATCGGAACGCCGATCTCAGCACGCGGAAAGTTCATTTGGCCCGCGCGAGGGACAGACGGGATTTCCGACGATCCCGATGCGCCGCCGATGGGCGCCTGGCTGCGCCTCAAGTCGACCGCCGACCTGAGCAAGCTCGGTCCACAGGCCAAAATCATCGCCACCGCTGCCCAGACCTACGGGGTGATGATTTCCGACACCGGACCGGGGTTCGGGTTGAGAGGCACCGCTGACCGACGGTGGGATCCAGCAGACCTGCATTCGCTGCAGACGCTCACCACCGATGACTTCGAAGCCGTCGATGCCTCGTCGTTGATAGTTTCGACCGACAGCATGGAAGCGCGGCCTGCTGGCTGAAGCGGCCGTGAAGCGATACGGATCTCCCCGTAATACCGCCGACTACTGGTTGCGGACCAGCGCACCGATTCCGTCAACAGGGGACGCGGCGGACGGGTGTGGCACAACTGTGACATCTGCTCCCTGGGCAACGGCCGAGCGGATGCAGGCGTCCACCAGTGGGGCCCTGCGCGGCGTCTGGCCGAAGTTCGTTACCGTCTCCTCGCTGGGCGCGACCATCGGCCCGTCACCGACCCACGCTATTCGGGCCTCGTTGGTTCTCGAGACGTCGTCGTTCACGAGCAGGTGCGAAACCCGACCTTCGGAGAGCGCACGCATGGTCTCTTCCACCCCCTCGACCCCGCGCCCGGAGGCCATCGCATCACGGAACCTTTCAAGGAGGGCAACCATTCGCTCTGCAACGATCGTGTCCTGCAGCCCGATAACCGCCTCGGCGGTGCCGTCGAGGTCATCCCCGGGCTGGCGTCCACCCGGGACCTGATGCACAAGTGCTCGCAGACGTTCGGGAAGGCTGTCGGTCAGGAACTGCGTGGCTCTGACGTCACCCGCAACGGCGATAAACGCGGCATCGCAGGAGTCCGCTGCCTTCCCCACCGCCTCTGCCACGGCAACGCCGTTCGCCTCCCAGGTGTTCTCGGCCCTCTGCTGATAGCGGCGCTGGGACCAACCTCCAGGATGGGACCGGTGGATGTGCAGCGTCTCGCCCTCAACGCTGAAGGAGTCTTCGAGTTCGCCCTGGTCGACGACGGACACGTCCGCCCCGACACGGTCGGTGAGCACAACGACGTGCGGGAGGAGCGAGGATTCCCAGTCGAGCAGCGGGGCCAGTCTCGGAAGTTCGCTCACGTATGCGACGTCGTCGGTCAACTGGTCGGCGATGTGGACCACCAGCCGCGGGGCCTTCTCATCGACGACCACGACAAGCCCCTCGCCACCCTGGTGATTGCCTTCGATGGTCCGCTCGGCGACGTCGAGCAGCTCGTCCGATGCGCCTTGTTCGGCGGCGACCCGGCGGAGGTTCCGCCACCTGATCGAAAGCTGCTCGTCTGCGTCGGTGAACCGACTGGGAGTCTCGACATAGACAGTCAGGAACGGGCCCTCCTCGCCATACAGGCCGAGCAGACGGGATCTCAGTTCCGTGCCCGGAGATACGGTTATGACTCCTTCGGTGCTTGTATCAGCCATGATTCGACCATAACCGGACGGGTTCGCGAAGGTCGGTCGCGCCTATGTCGACGGGCTTGAGGAGGTCGATGGCGGCTTGGTCGCCTTGGTCGCGCCGGTCGCCTTGGTCGCGCCGGTCGCCTTGGTCGCGCCGGGTCTAGCGGATTAGTCGCCAGCGCGCGACTACGAGTCGGACGCGTTCGACGGGGGTGGCGGCTGGTTCCACTCGATCCAGCCGGTACCGGTTCGACCGTCGGCGGCTGTGACCCGGGCAAGCGCCCTGGGGAAACGCGACTCGCGTCCATCGGGGTGGACCAGCAGGACCGGAGAGAAGGCCAGCGGTTCGAAACTCAGATCGAGGTCCCCGAAGACCTGTCTCCCGATCGTCGGCAGGCCCTCGTCCCCAAGCTCTGTCGTGATGGCAACCTGGTCAAACTCCCGGAACGATCCGCCAGGTTCGAGTTCGTAGGCGATGCCGTAGTCATCATCGGGGAAGAACCCGCCAGTGGCGTGAAATCTGGTTCCGTCATCGAGGCGACCGGCGCTCCAGCACCATGTGTTGGTCCACCAGTCACGGGTTGCTCCCCAGGAGTGATCCCGCTGACCCCAGCCATCGAACTCGATGGTCTCGGCTCCAACCAGAACGCGGCCGTGGACCCGACACGGAATCTCATAGCGAGGGGTGACCGGCGGCCACATGTAGGCGTCCTGATCCGTGAAGAAATCCAATTCGAAACCGAAGGGGATCTGCTCACCACGGGGATCGTGATAGACGTCGGAGGGACTGTCGAGCCTCAGGCCGAACGACTCAAGGTTGATCGACATGTGTTCACCCGGGACCTCAATCGTGTGGTCCGCCCAGATGCCGCTGTGGCGCACGCCCAATGAGGCGGCATCCCTGGGCATTGGAACGTCGTGTTCGATCACCGTGATGAGTGAACGATCAGGTCCTACCAGGCAGGCCCAATACCAGACCCGATCCATGCTCGGGTAGAAGCCAATGCGGACATAGCCGCCGAGCGCTTGGTCCTCGCTGAACCAGTCCATGTAATAGGACTCGTTCCAGAGCATCGAATCATCGGGGACGTGGCGCTGTTCGTCGATCGGATTGAGAGCCGGCATGCACTGCAGTCTGGCAGCCGTCGACATCCCTCGCGGCGTTGACAGAGCCGACGCCGCGGGGGTCCCGGCGTTGGCGTTGGCGACGCCGATCTCGTCCGGGGCGGTTGATGCCAGCGGAGATGTCTGAGTGACTCCCGGTGGTGGAGCGCGCGTTCGCGTCACGTTTCCCCCCACGTGGCTGCTCCGGCAGAGGTGGCATCGTCTGCCGGTAGTCTGTCCGGTGTGGTCCAGTACCTGAGCGATGAATGGTTCGAACAAGCGGGCGCGACGATCTCCTCGAGCGAGGTTCTTCAAGCGGCGGCTACCGCCAGCGAAGACGTAACGATCCAGTACGAGGTGACCGGCTCGCCTTCCGGCAAGCGGACGTACACGATCTGGCTGCGCGACGGGGCGGCAGGAATGGACCTCGGCGTCTCGAAGGACGCCCAGGTCACCTTCGGTCTCGACTACCCCACCGCCGTGCAGGTGGCCAAGGGGGAACTGTCGGCCCAGGCGGCATTCATGCAGGGGAAGATGAAGCTCGGCGGCGATGTCGGCGTGCTGATTCGTGCCCATGCCGCCATCGATAACCTCAATGACGTTCTGGCCGACCTGCGCTCGAACACCGAATACTGACAAGCCCCGCCGGGCGACTCCCGGAGCATCGGCTCAGAGGTACCGGCCCTGGGCGCGCTAGGCGCAGGGGCGGGCTCAGCGCCGGAACGCCGACCTGAGACTCTGGAGTGAGGTTGACCCAGGATCGGCGTAACGGTGGTTCGACCCGGTAACCGCTCCCGACAGCCGCGTGTCGTTGGCTGGAAGCCGGGTCGCCCCGAAGTTCGCCGTACTCGGGTCGTGGGACATCTGACTCCACCACGTCGGTGCGTCCCTGTTCCATGGGGCTCCGCCGATCAGGTGAAAGGCCAAACTCCAAGGTGACGGAGCTAGGGCCAGCGACACCGCAGCAGTGACCGCTTCGTCGGCCAGGTGACCGAAGGCCACGGGATCAAACCGATTTCCGACCACAGCAACGTTTTCTGCGCTTCCGACGACACCCCCATCAAGACTGAATCCAGAGACGTGCCCGACCGGCACTCCCGGGCTGCCCGCAAGGACAACCCCACTGGCCCTGGTGCCAGCCTCTGCTGCGGATGCCGCTACAACCGCACCGTAGCTGTGGCCGCCGATGATTATCGACGGCCCCTCACCGTCGCGCCCGAACATTTCCTTCATCTGCGAAACAAACTTATTCAAGTCGTCGCCTGCTCGCCTCGCCCCGTAGCCGAGTTCAATCGCCGCCTGCGGAATCCTCTCTGGCGGGTCGTATCCGAGCCACTCGATCATCGCCACGTCCGGGTCTCCGTCCCAGATCCTGTTCGCCGCCAGCGAGCCGGGACTCGCGAACGCGGACAAGTCTGTGCCAACTCCGGGAACCCAGATTCCGATCCGTGTTGCCGAATCCAGGTCCCCGAAGACCTCGGCCGCCCGGCCGGGGCCCAGCAACAGGATCTGGCGGCCTGGACCGGCCAGCCCGCGGTAGAGACGAGTGGTCCGGCGGATCGCCTCCAACTCGCCGCCCCGCCACAACAAGCCACCGAAGTGGTACCACTTGTTGCGTTCCACCAACTCGGCCTGCTCCGCCTTTCGTAGCAACTGAAGCGTGCTCTGTATCTCCTCGCGGCTGGAGGCGAACATCGGGGCAGACAATCCGGCCTTGGCGCCACCACCTCCGCTCCCTTCGTCGCTACTTGTCGGTCCCCCAGTACCGGTTCCGCTGTCGATCCGGAGGTCAGCACTGGTCCTGTCACCGGCACGGGTGTCGGTCTGGTCAGCAGACGACCCGCCACCCATCCGCACGCCGCCTCCCGTGCGCGGGGAGAAGGGGCTAGCCCCGTCGCTCGCCGATTCCTGTTGAGCCGCCTGGGAAGCGAGTGCGCTGCCAGCATCACGAAGCAGGCTTTCGGCGTCACGGAGATGTGGACCGTGAACAGCAGTCCAATCTCTCCGGAAGTGTTGGGATGCCGGGCCACACCACCAGGTGCGCTCCAATGCCGCGCCGATCCGACGACGAGACTCCGCAAGTCCGGCCGCACCCGAGGACATTTCGGCACCCAGACTCCGCAGAGCTTGAACGTCGGCTCCAAGGCTCACGTTCCAAACACCGTCATCGAAGCACCCCCATGAAGCAACGCCACCACAAGTCATCACCGCCATTCGATCGACAATCGCATGGGCGACCGCCATGAGCCGAGTCCTGACCGCCACCACGGGTCCCGACCACCACCACGAACGACCACCGTCACGGGTCCTGACCACCACCAAGGGTCGTCATGGCCCTCTCGCGTCACCACGATCAATCGGCCGTTTGCCAAGACTCTCTCTGACGGTCGCAACGTGCCGACTGTGCCAAAGGGATAGGCCAGTGCGATAGGGGTCCAGCTACCCGCGCCGCGACGCGGCCGCTGCGATGGGTAGCGTTCTGGGCATGCCAGAGCTACCCGAGGTCCAGGCCCACGCGGAGAGACTCAGCACGGACTTCGCGGGCGAAGCCCTGACTGCATTCCGGCTGCTGTCGTTCTCGGCGCTCAAGACGGTTCAACCGTCGCCTGACGACGCGATAGGGATGTCGTTGCTCGGCTTCGGTCGGCGGGGCAAGTTGTTGCTGGCACACTTCGGCGAGCCGGGCAGCGCTGGGACAGATCCGGCGAAGGCGGCGGAGTGGGCGGAGTTTGCGAAGCTCACGTTCGTCATCCACCTGATGCAGGCGGGAAGACTCATACCTGACGAGAAGCAGTCACCGCGCCCGAAGAACGGCGTGGCTCGCTGGACCTTCGAGAGCGGCCGCGCGCTGTTGCTGACAGAAGCTGGCAAGGAACACAAAGCGGGGATCTGGCTCATGTCCGGGGACCCACTTTCCCAGGCTCCCCTCGCCGGGCTCGGAATTGAGGCCTCGAGCGTCACCCTCGATCAACTGCGGGAGGTTCTGGCGGCGAAGAACCAGCGGCTTCACGGGTTCCTGCGGGATCAGAGCGGCCTTGCCGGCATCGGCAGGATGCTCGCGAACGAAATCTGTCATCGAGCAGAACTCTCGCCCTTCGCTATGACACGGAAGCTGACCGACGAGGACATCGTGCGCCTTCATCAAGCGATCCAGGAAAGCATCGACGCCGCCCTGACCAACGAGAGAACCCTCGATGCCATGTCCAAGTCAGCTGATCGCCCAGCCAGGGTTCATCACCGAAAGGGTGAGCCCTGCCCGATCTGCGGCGACACCATACGTGCCGTTGAATACAACGCCTACGAGGTCGACTACTGCCCACGCTGTCAGACGGGCGGCAAGGTTCTGGCCGACAACACGACGTCGAAATTCCTCAAATAGCGCCGCCCCGCAGCCGAAGCTATGTC
>JBATWQ010000308.1:0-18459 GCA_049672765.1 Microthrixaceae bacterium
TCTTCAGCCGGTCCGACACCATCTACGGCGGTTCCGACGAGATCCAGCGCAACGTAATTGGTGAACGAGCCCTGGGCCTGCCCCGCGAGCCCCGCTAGATCCACAACAACGAGGAACGAAGATGAGCCCACAGAAGACCAGCCCGGAATCGCCGGTCGAACCATCAGGTCACGGACTACTGACCGATAGAACCGTCGTCATAACCGCGGCGGCCGGGAGTGGCATCGGAGGGTCCCTGGCCAGACGCTGCATGCTGGAAGGTGCCCGCATCGTCATCTCTGACGCCCACGAGCGCCGCTTGGGCGAGACCGCAGACGCGCTCGCTTCCGAATTCGGCACCCGTCCTGCAACGTTCCGCTGTGACGTGACCAACGAGGACGACGTGCAGGCCCTGGTCGATGGCGCCATTGCCGACCTCGGCGGCATCGACGTCTGGATGAACAACGCCGGCCTCGGTGGAAACGGACTGATCACCGAGATCACCGACGAGCAGTGGTCCAAGGTCATCGACGTGACCCTCACCGGTACGTTCCGTTGTCTGCGGGCGGTGCTCCCCCACATGTACGAACGTCGACGCGGCGTGATCGTCAACAACGCCTCGGTGCTCGGCTGGAGGGCCCAGGAGAAGCAGGCGCACTACGCGGCCGCAAAGGCCGGTGTGATGGCGCTGACCCGCTCCGCGGCCATCGAGGCGGCCGAGTTCAACGTACGCATCAACGCCGTTGCCCCGAGTCTGGCAATGCACCCGAACCTGGCAAAGGTCACCCCTCCCGGGCTTCTCGAGGAGTTGATCGCCAAGGAGGCGTTCGGTCGGGCCGCTGAGCCGTGGGAAGTGGCCAACGTCATGGTCTTTCTCGCCAGTGAACTCTCCACCTACCTCACCGGTGAGGTCATCTCGGTGTCGAGCCAGCACGCATGACGACCACCGTCTCCTCACCGGGTGAACTGCTCAGTCTCATCGGCCAGGACCTGGGCCACACCGCCTGGTCGCCTGTCACCCAGGACGAGGTCAACCTGTTCGCAGACGCAACAGGTGACCACCAGTGGATCCACGTCGATGTCGAACGCGCCAAGGCCGAGTCCCCCTTTGGCGGACCGATCGCCCACGGCTATCTGACGCTGTCGCTGGTAAACAGGTTTCTGCCCGAGTTGCTGGACGTGCAGGGGGCGTCAATGGGCGTGAACGTCGGACTCGACAAGGTGCGGTTCCCTTCACCGGTCCCGACGGGCTCTCGGCTGCGTGGCCATGGGCTGGTGGTGTCGGTCGAAGAGGCCAAGGGCGGGTTTCAGATCACCGTTCGGGTCACAATCGAGGTCGACGGCTCCGACAAGCCGTGCTGTGTTGCAGATACAGTCAGCCGATTCTTCCCCTGAGCGTGCGCACGCCGTCAGCCCAGTTCAGATGCCACTGATCGGTCCTGGTGCGCCCCGAAGCGGGGCCGCTAGCACAGGACCCGGTTGGCCACCGGTGGTTACCGATCGGTAACATTGACCCTTGGCCGACGAGCGTCGGTCATTACCTCTCAAGTTTCCTCAGGGGGAGCCAAATGACCGAGGCCGTGATCGTCTCAACCGCTCGTACGCCGATTGGCCGAGCTGGCAAGGGTTCGCTGAAGGACATTCGTCCCGACGACCTTTCCGCAATTGCCATCAAGGCGGTACTCGAACAGATTCCCGCCATGGACAACAGCCTCATCGAGGACGTCCTCTGGGGTTGCGGACAGCCCGCCGGCGAGTCCGGTCACAACATCGGTCGCGTGTCGGCACTTCTCGCCGGCCTCGAGGGCACACCCGGCGTGACTGTCAACCGTTACTGCTCCTCGTCACTCATGACTATCCGTATGGCCGCCCACGCAATTCTCGCTGGTGACGGCGAGGCGTTCGTCGCCGGTGGCGTCGAGACGATCAGTCGCAACATGTTGCACCTGGCACTAGCCGATGGACCGAAGAACCCGATCTTCGCCGAGGCCGAGGCACGCAGCGCTGAGCGGGCACTGGGTGGCGCTCCCACCTGGACCCCGGCCGAGGGACTTCCCGACATCTACCTGGCCATGGGTCAGACCGCCGAGAACGTCGCCCAGTTCGAGAACGTCTCGCGTGCCGAGCAGGACGAGTTCGCTGCACTGAGCCAGAACCGCGCCGAGGAGAGCCTGAACAACGGATACTGGGAGGCAGAAATCACGCCCGTCCAGACTCCCGATGGCCTGGTCAACGCTGACGACGGCATCCGTGCGGGAACCACCGTCGAGAAGCTCGCCGGCCTCAAGCCAGCCTTCCGACCTGATGGAACCGTCACCGCCGGAAACGCCTGCCCCCTCAACGACGGTGCGGCAGCCGTTGTCGTCATGAGCGACACCAAGGCCAAGGAACTCGGACTGACACCTCTCGCCCGTATCGTGTCGTCCGCTGCGACCGCGCTGAATCCCGAGATCATGGGCCTGGGTCCTGTCGAGGCTTCACGCAAGGCGCTATCCCGTGCCGGTATGTCGATCGACGACATCGACCTGGTCGAGATCAACGAGGCTTTCGCCGCACAGGTGATTCCTTCCGCACGCCACCTCGGTATCGAGTGGGACAAGCTCAATACCCGCGGCGGCTCGATCGCTCTCGGTCACCCCTTCGGCATGACCGGTGCCCGCATCATGACAACTCTGATCCACAACCTTCGCGAGTCGGACAAGACCTTCGGTCTTGAGACGATGTGCGTCGGTGGCGGCCAGGGCATGGCGATGATCATCGAGCGGCTCAACTGATCAAGCAGATTCCATCGCCAGGCTCCGCCCGCTCGAACGGGTTGTGTGCAAGGCGCAGGCGTTGGGACTGACAACACAGCGTGTTGTACAGAGTTGGAATTTCGGCCCGGACCTCACTGAGGGGTTCGGGCCGAAGTCGTTCCAGAGGCAGTCATAGACTGACGGGCCTTCAGCCGGAGGTCGGTCAACTCTGGTCAGGCGCCTCGTGAGAGTCTGGAAAAATTCACGAGTCGCTACTTCTTTCCGTCCCCGGCGTTGAAGAGCGGGAGTGGCAGGTGTTCTCCAAAGGCGCAACCCCTGCTCAGGAGTGCGTGGTGCACCCCGACAGTTGCCGGGTCAGGCGGAAGCGGGAATCGAAACGATCTCGGGGCGAAGTTCCTTCACCCGATTGTCGTCGTCTACGAAGACTGCCGTCGGCTCGTGCGTGCGGGCCTCGGCGTCTTCCATGTCGACGAAGGTTGCGATTATCACCTTGTCGCCAGTGTTGATCAGGTTCGCGGCTGCGCCGTTGATTCCGATCACGCCACTGCCCCTCGGGCCAGAAATTACGTAGGTTGCAAGGCGCGCCCCATTGGTCACGTCCCAGATCTGCACCTCTTCCCACTCGAGGATGCCTGAGGCATCGAGCAGGTCCTGGTCGATGGTGACTGAGCCCTCGTAATCAACGTCGGCGTGGGTCACTGTCGCACGGTGGATCTTCGACGCAAACATTCTGCGGCGCATCACAACTTTCCAATGGTCGGTCACGCCCCGGGAAGGTGCGTGCTTCAGCTTCAACGGTAACTAACTGAACCGTTCCGGGGCAACCTGCATTCCCGGATGAGGACGTTTGCTCAGAATGGAAGCTTTAGCGACCGGGCCAGATCACTGGCCTCGTCCAGCCAACCGAGCAGCCGCTCGAACACCAGCGCACGGCGGCGGAACACCTCTACGAGGGGATAGCTCGGCTGCCCTCCGTACCCCGTTGGCCCCTTGTGATCCGCCGTTGAAACCATCAGACCCGGAAGCCACAGGAACTTGATCGCGCTGGCGCACATCCCCAATCGGGCGAACTCGATCGGCCACGGCCAACCCGCCTCGATAAGGCCCGCCGAGTAGGCCTGCCACACTGCGGCATCCAACTCTGCAAAGCGTTCGGGCTCCATGAAGTGGTCGAACAGCGTGTCTGGGACCCAGTTCCCCGGATCCTCCCCGACGGCACCATCACCCACGAACGCCCAGTCGATGAGCACATCATCTGGTTCATCCGTCCCGACGACAGCTATTGCGTTGTTCGGCCAGAAGTCGAGGTGGCAGAGAGTGCGGGGCAGCGACTCCATCAGCTCGAACCATCGCGGCGCATCCCGGTAGAGCTCGCCAAACCGGGCTCGCAACCTGTGGCGAGCCTCTCCGAACCCCGCCACGACCACGGGGTGCTCCCACGCCTGTGGGTCGTCACGGATCCCGGGTCCGGCGGGCCTGCTGAGCGCGTAGGAGCGCATCCATCCTCTGGACAGAAACGGCAGATCCAGCCACTGCGTCTGCACCGGAACCGGCGTCGGTGTCTCTGCCGGCACCTGTGCCTGTGCCTCGGCCCGGGCCGCTCTCTCGGCCTCAATCTCTACAGGAGACGATCCGTCCACTCGGGGGCGGATGCTCCCCTGGGCCTTCCCGAGACGCCGGGAGATACGCGCATGGTCCGCAAGGTCGAGTTCATGGCCGGACCGCCCGACAACGTCCTCGAGCCACAGTTGGACCGAGCCGTCCGACAACTCGACCCGGTCGAGTAGGCGGGGACCCCGAAGTCCGCCGACCCGGAAGGCATCGGGGACGTGGTTCTCATATGCCAGGGCCTCGCGACTCCAGAAGTTCCAGTGCGAACTATCGGCACCTGCCGGCCAGTGGGGGACGATCTGGGGACCGTCGGCACGGATCGTCTTGATGATCGCCGAGGACCCTGGCTCACCGATATCCGATCCTGCGCCAAACACGACGCGCTGGACATCACTTGTTACCGGGTTGGCCCGGTTGTGGACCAGGGAGCTGAAAGAGTCACCGATCGCCACAGGTCCGGCCAGTTCCGGGTTCAGCCGGCGCCGTAGACGGGGGTCGGGGTTGCGGCCTCTCGAAGAAGCTCGGCGACCACGGGGCCGATTTCGGCCGGATCCCAGCGGGCGCCCTTGTCGACCCGAGGACCATGGTTGAAGCCCTCCGCGATTCCGATGATCCCCCCCTCGACCTCGAAGACGCGCCCCGTGACGTCTGCGGACTGGGTGGACCCGAGCCATGCGACCAGCGGTGAGACGTTCGCCGGATCCATGGCGTCGAAGGCATCCTCGCCGACCTCGGCCATCATGTCCTTGAAGGCCTCTTCGGTCATCCGGGTACGCCCGGCCGGCGCGAGCGCGTTGGCCGTCACCCCTATCCTCCCGAGTTCTGCTGCCTGGACCAGGGTGAGGCTTGCGATTGCACCCTTGGCCGCGGAGTAGGCCGCCTGGGCGATCGAGCCCATGAGCCCGGCGCCGGAAGAGGTGTTTATGATCCGGGCGTCGACGTTCTCGCCAGCCTTGGAACGGGCACGCCAATAAGACGCAGCATGACGTGCGGGAGCGGCATGGCCCATGACGTGGACCTTCAAGACCGCTTCCCACTCCGACTGTTCGGAGTTGACGAACATCCGGTCCCGCACGATGCCGGCGTTGTTGACCACGACGTCGAGCCCACCGAATACGTCGATCGCCGACTGCACCATCTCGCCGGCTGCATCCCAGTCCGACACGTCGTGGCTCGACGTGACTGCCGCTCCCCCGAGTGCCACGATCTCGTCGACGACCTGCTGCGCAGGGGTGTCGGAGGGATCCGAACCGTCCTGGGCGACCCCGAGGTCGTTCACCAACACGCTCGCACCCTGGCGGGCGAACTCAAGAGCGTGCTCACGGCCAAGGCCTCGCCCGGCGCCGGTCACGATAACTACACGTCCGTCACAGATACCCATGCCCAAGAATCTGACACTCCGTCAGGTCGCTGCACAAACCTCGCTATCGTTCACGGAGCCCGGCCGGTCACCAGCGCCGGTTGACCGGGGGTCCACAATGCGTTTTGGTCTGACGATCTTCGCCACCGACATCTCTATGGACGTCGCGGAGTTGGCTGTCGAAGCGGAGCAACGCGGCTTCGACTCTCTCTGGATTCCGGAGCATACGCACATTCCGACCTCGCGGATCACACCACCTCCGACCGGTGACTCTGAGCTCGCCGAGGAATACAAGCGGTCCCTGGATCCACTAGTGGCCCTGGCCTTCGCTGCTGCCGCCACGACGAACATCAGGCTGGGGACCGGCGTGATGTTGCCGATGCAGCGCGAACCAATCGTCACCGCCAAGGCCGTCGCCACCCTCCAGAACATGTCCCGTGGCCGCTTCGAGATGGGTGTCGGGTTCGGGTGGAACGAGGATGAGATGGCCGATCACGGCGTGTCCTACCGGACCCGTCGCGCCCACACCCGCGAGCACGTCCTGGCGATGCAGTCCATGTGGAACAACGAGATCGGCTCCTTCGACGGCGAGTTCGTGAAGATCCCGCCCAGTTGGTCCTGGCCCAAGCCCGAGAGGAAGGTCCCGATCCTCGTCGGCGGCGGCGCCGGGCCAAAGCTCTTCGCCCACATCGCCGAATACGGAGACGGTTGGATCCCCATAGGTGGAACCGGCCTGGCCGAGGCCATCCCTCTATTCCGTCAAGCGGTCGAGGACGCTGGCCGAGACCCTGCCGCCATGAGGATCATCCCCTTCGGTACCGTCCCGAACCAGGGGAAACTCGACTACTTCGAGTCGCTCGGTGTGGATGAATGCGTCTTTCGCATTCCTTCATCAGATCGAGAAGTTGTCATGAGGATCCTTGAGCAGCAGACGAAGCTGATCGAGACCCTGACCCCCTGACCCCCTGACCCAAGGCGCTGGCGGCTAGGCGCTGGGCGGCATCCAGTGACCGGCGTTGACCGGAAGGGCGGTGCCCGTCACGCACTTGGCCAATGGAGAAGCGAAGAACACCACGGCACCTGCGATCTCGGACGAGTGCGGAAGATACCCCAGTGCCGTCTCGGCAGCCCTTTCGTCGTAGATGTCCTGCCAGGTTGTGCCACCGGCCCGGTCCTTCGCCTGCCATTCGAAATAAATCTTGACGCTGTCGCCCCAGATGTAGCCCGGGTGGACCGCGTTGACCCTTATTCCGTATTCACCCAGCTCCAGCGCCAGAGTCTTGGTGACAGCACCAAGGGCAGCCTTCGATCCTGCGTACGCGCCCGCGTTTCGTTCGATGTGCTGCACCGACATGGTGTTGACCATCACGATGCGCGCGTCACCGGTCACCGCCGCCGCCGTCTTCAACAGCGGCAACATCGCCTTGGTCAGCTGAAGGGTTCCGAGGTAGTTGATCTTCATCGGCCGCATCCAACGGTCCAGATCCGAGTCCTCGAAACTCGCGTGCTCACCACCGTGGAACGCAGAGTTGACCAGAATGTCCACCCCGGCGTCCCCTTCGGCCAGCGCCGACACAGCCGAGTGCGCCTCGGCCGCGATACGAAAACAGTCATCGCGGTCTGCGATGTTGCCGTAGACCGGAACAGCCGTGCGGCCGAGCTTTTCGATCTCTTCTACTACCGAAGGCACGACCTTGTCGGACCTCGCGACGAGAATCAGGTCTGCACCCTGTTCTGCCAGGCCGAGGGCAATGTCTCGACCCATACCCGGCCCGACGCCGGTCACCATCGCTGTTCTGCCTTCGAGCATCATCTTTTGAATCCCCCTGTAGCTGTGCTGTGGAGCGACAACGAGGTCGCAGCTTTAAACCCGGTGGTCACCGGGTCCGGTTCATGATCGTCTGGTCTCGTTCCACGGAACGTCCCGATCAACGCTCGGCTCGCGCGGCAGACCCAACGCCTGTTCACCCAGGTTGTTGCGGTGTACCTCTTCAGTGCCCCCGCCGATGCGCGAGGCGAACTGGTTGAGGCACTGGTACTGCCAGAAGCCGTCACCTTCGGCTTCGTGCTGCAGCATTCCCTCGGCGCCCTCGAGGTCGAGCGCCAGGTTCACACGGAAGCTCAATCCCCGGGTGAAGAAGTTCTTGAGCAGCGAACCGTGTAGAGCCAGTTCCAGGCGCCCGGTCATTACCGCCGTCTGGGTCCGCCAACCCATCCACTTGAGGATCTGCTCGTTGGTCCACACGCGGGCTAGGCCCTGACGCACGAGCGGGTCGTCAGTGCGACCCTTACGGCGGGCGGTAGACAGGACCGCGCCGAAGGTTGTCGCCTGACCCGCACCCGAGATCATCGAACTTTCGCTACGAAGCGTCGTACGGGCGACCTTCCAGCCATCGCCGACTTCGCCCACCACGTTCTCCGCCGGTATCCGGACGTCGGACAGGAACACCTCGTTGAAATGTGCGACCCCCTGTGCCTGGACCAGCGGCCGCACATCAATCCCGGGCGTGCGCATATCGACAATGAAATAGGTGAGGCCCCTGTGCTTGGGCACCTCGGGATCGGTCCGGGCGATCAGGATTCCGAAGTCGGCGTGCTGGGCGCTCGATGTCCAAACTTTCTGTCCGTTGACGACCCACTCGTCACCGTCGAGCACCGCCCTTGTCGCCATGGCGGCCAGGTCCGATCCCGCACCGGGCTCAGAAAACAACTGACACCAGGCCTCGTCGCCGGTGAGCAGCGGACCCAGGTAGCGATCTTGTTGCGCCGCACTTCCGTGGGTCATGAGGGTCGGTCCGACGAGCGCCTGGGCGGCGGTGACGAATCCTGAAGTGGCGTCGTAGCGTGCGAGTTCCTGGTTGAAGACGATCTGGTAGGCGCTCGACAGACCACGCCCGCCGAAGCGGACCGGCCAGGTCAGCCCGGCCCAGCCCGACTCAGCGAGCAGTTTCTGCCAGGCGACGCAGCGCCGCCGATAGTCGGCCGCTACATCGGGATCGACCGCCGCGCCGTTACGCGACCAGTCGCGTTCGTCGCCCCGCTTCAGCTCGGCGTGTTGGTCAAGGAACGATCGGGCCTCTGCCCGGAACGCTGCCAACTCTCTTGAGTCCTCGAAGTCCACCGCCGAACAGTAGGCGACCTCGGAGACGGAGATTCACGTCAGGTGGACGATTGCCAGTCCCAAGAGTCGCGCACGATCAGCCAGCTCGTCGGCGGGGTCGATCGAACGCGAGATCTCGTTGAAGAGCCAACGGGCGACCCAGCGGCGCATTACGACGAGTCCACCTTCGGGGAGTGATCCGGACAGCCCGAGCCATTCGGTCAGACGATGTGACGCGTCAGGAACCTCCCTGAAGCCGACCTCGTCGTCGTTGAAGGGTTCCGTGCTCAGCACCCCGACGTCCGCCCCCTCGATCCACATGTGGGCGAGGAGATTTGGAATTCGGTCGAGTTGCGAACCCACTCCGAAGCTCATCACCAGGAACTCGTTCGCGGCGTACTCGACGGCCTCGGCGAGTACCGACGCGCGGCCACCCATTACCCGGTCGCACACCTGCCAGCCGATACCGGTTCCCCCAAGGTCCGCGCGCAGCGAAGACATCGTCTCGCTCCGGTTGCCGTCCGCCACGACGAGGAACTCCCGACGGATCTGCGCTGCATCGAACCTTGAGGTGTCGAGCGCGTATCGAACCGTGACAGAGGGCCCGTCGAGGATCACGAAGGAGCAACTTGTCCGCGCCAGGCGGCCCAGGAGCTTTACCCCGTCTGGATCGTCGTGACGTTGGACAACTCGTGTCACAGCGGGGTCTTGGACGATCGGGGCCGAAATCGACGTTTTTGGATGTGGGACTAGGTCAGGCATCTGGTTTTGTAGTCGAGCCACGACTGGCCCGCTACAAGCGCTATCGGCAGATCCTCGCCTTGTCTGAACAATTGGCGACGATCGGGCCAAGTGGCCCACGGCCCTGGACGGCCCGACTACTACCCGTTAAGGGGTGGTCCGGTCCGGCCAGTAATAGGAGTCCGGAGTTGCGCGTTCACCGAACACGGCAGTACCGACACGCACGATGGTGGCGCCCTCTTCGATGGCCCATTCCAGATCGCCGCTCATGCCCATCGACAACCCAGATGCATCGGCCATCGACTGGTCAGCGACGACCTCGTCCCGGATCCCGCGGAGCATCTCGTAGCAGCGCCGAACCGGCACCTCGTCGGTGGAGAACAGTCCGATGGTCATGAAACCTCTGACCCGCAGGCCCGGCAGTTGGGCGACCTCACGAGCGAAATCCCCCGCCATGTCAGGGGTCATACCGAACTTGGATTCCTCGCCCGAGGTGTTGACCTGGATCAACACATCAAGCGGGGCCGACGGGTCTATCCGGTCGGACAGAGCCCGGGCCAGCGAGATCCGGTCGACGGACTGGATGCAACTCGCCAATCGGAGCACCTGATTAACCTTGTTGCGCTGCAAATTACCTATGAAGTGTGCCTCGTGCGGGATGTCGGCCAGTGTCGGAGCCTTGTCCACTAGTTCCTGCACGCGGTTCTCACCGATGAGGGTGTAGCCCGCCTCCAGAACGAGTCGGACCCGTTCGCCCGGCACGGTCTTCGTCGCCAGCAACAGCCGAACGTCGCTGTCGTCCCTCCCGCTTCTGGCCGCGGCTCGAGAGATCCTCTCTTCCACCGCGGCCAGCGCCTCGAGAAGTTCCGAACTCACAGCCTTTCGATGATCGTGACGTTTGCCTGGCCGCCACCCTCGCACATCGTCTGAAGGCCATAGCGCCCACCGGTGCGCTCGAGTTCGCACAGCAGCGTGGTCATGAGTCGGCCGCCGGTCGCACCGAGCGGGTGACCCAGAGCAATCGCTCCACCGTTGACGTTGACCTTCGACATGTCGGCGTCGAGCTCCTTGGCCCAGGCGATTACCACAGAGGCGAAAGCCTCGTTGATCTCGACCAGGTCGATGTCGTCCAAGGTCATTCCGGCCTTGTTGAGGGCGTAGCGGGTCGCCGGAATGGGCGCTGAGAGCATCCGGATGGGGTCCTCGCCGCGTACCGACAGGTGGTGGACCCTGGCGCGGGGCTTGAGGCCGTATCTCTCCACGGCCTCTTCGGAGGCCAGAAGCATCGCGACTGCACCGTCAGAGATCTGCGATGCCAGCGCGGCGGTCAAGCGCCCGCCCTCGACCAGCGGCTTGAGCGAACGGATCTTTTCCATGTTCGGCTCGCGGGGGCCTTCGTCCTGGGTCATCTCGCCGAAGGGGACGATCTGGGATTCGAAGCGTCCTTCAGCACGAGCCGCGATCGCACGCTCGTGCGATTGAACCGCGAACGCCTCCATCTCTTCACGGGAAATGTCCCACTCGCGAGCGATCATCTCAGCCCCGTGGAACTGGTCCACCGGCTGGTCGCCGTAACGCTTGACCCAGCCCTCGGACCCAGAGAAAGGATCCTCGAATCCGAACTGCTGACCGACGAGCATCGCCGATGAAATCGGAATGGCAGACATGTTCTGCACGCCGCCTGCGACGACCAGGTCCTGGGTGCCCGACATGACACCCTGGGCAGCGAAGTGGATCGCCTGCTGGGACGATCCACACTGGCGATCCACGGTGGTGCCCGGAACTTCTTCGGGGAGCCCGGCCGCAAGCCAGCATGTGCGGGCGATATCGCCTGCCTGGGATCCGATGGTGTCGAGGCAACCGAAGACAACATCCTCAACGAGCACCGGGTCGATTCCTGTCCGGTCCATGAGTGCGTTCAGAGCATGTGCACCAAGGTCTGCGCTGTGAACGCTGGACAACGAACCACCGCGTCGTCCAACCGGCGTACGAACGGTATCGATGATGTATGCCTCGGCCATTTTGGACCTCCATGTCGTGAGCGCTGATCCGGGCTCACCGGTCGGCTACTGCGTTGGGAAAGAAGTTGTGCATTCACACCGTAGTTCTGCGTCGAGAACTGCAACACTCTGGCCATGTCGTCGTGGCGCGCGGATCAGTTCGATCTCCTCCCCCAGTCCGTCCTTGATCGGTGGGCGAACTACGGGAGATGGCCGGACAGGACCTTTTTCCCGAACGTGCTCGGCATCGAGGTCGAGGAACTCCGTCGCGACTATGCGCGAATGCGGCTTCCCTGGCGACCCGAGCTGAACCAGCCCCAGGGGCTCATGCACGGCGGGGCGATCGCGACGCTCATCGACACCGTCGTCGTCCCTCCGATCGGGACTGCCTATCCGGATCCGCGCAGCTTCTCCACGATCGAGATGTCCGTGCGCTATCTCGACACGGTGCGTCAAGAAGACCTGGTCGCAGAGGGTTGGGTCACCAAGCGGGGCCGTCGCGTTGTGTTCTGCGAGGTGGAGGTCCGGACCGTCACGGCGGTGAAGGTTGCTACCGGCCACCTGCTCTACCAGGTGGGCGACCCTCCGACTCCCTCATAGAGGATCTGCTCCGGCAACAGAGCCGGCATGCAGAGCTCGGCCCGACGCCGATCGTCACGGCTCGACGACGTTGAACCAGAGGCTGAACTCATCGAAGAGTCCGATGAGTTCCTCGAGGATCTCAATATCACCATCGACGTTGATCTCTCCCGATGCGGCAGCGTCAGCCACGGACATCATCCGGGTCGCGATCGACTTGAACAGCGGAGCGGTCGTGGTGAGGGTCACGGCGTCATTGGCCTGACGATCCGGGAAGCCGTGGAGAACTCCGCGTCGAACCTCGAGCAGGAACCTCTCGGAGGTGTCGGTGATCACCAGATTCACCGCGATGTGTCTGCCCGAGGCGGCAGGACCGTTCAGTTGGACGGCGAGCAGGTCGATGATCATGGCAATAGACATCGCGCTCAGCGTGTCCGGACTCGCTACCGGGCGGGGGCCCAGGTCGAGCACCCCGTTGCGAAGCTCCTGCGCTCCCGTCAGGTAGAAGTTCCGCCACACGGCATTCTCGGTCTGGAATCCGAGCTGGGTGAATGTCGACGCGAGAAGCTCACGGGCCTCGGAATTGGATGGATCCGCGAAGACCACGTGGTTGAGCACCTGCGCCACCCACCTGTAGTCGCCGCGGTCGAAGTCATTCCTCGCCCGCTCAATGACCTGTTCCGCTCCGCCCATGTACTCGACATATCGAACACTGGACTCGACGGGTGGCAGCGGGTGCAATGTCGCTGGGTTGGCGTCGAACCAGCCCAGATAGAGGTTGTATACCGACTTGGCGTTGTGGCTTATCGATCCGTAGTAGCTGCGGTTGTGCCACTGCAGGCCGAGTTCGTCGGGGAAGTCGAGTTGCTCGGCGATCTCGACCATCGTCTCCCCGTGGTTGGCGAGGCGAAGGGTCTGGTCGTGCAGGTACTTGTAGGCGTCACGCTGGGACTCGAGGAAGTCGATCACTCCGTCGTTGCCCCACCGGGGCCAGTGGTGCTGGGCGAAGACAATGTCGCTGTCGGCTCCGAATAGATCGATGGCCTTGTTGATGTAATACGCCCAGGCCTTCGCGTCGCGTGTCCTTGCGCCACGAAGTGTGTACAGGTTGTGGAGGGTGTGGGTCGCGTCCTCCGCTGAACAGAGTGCGCGGAACTGGGGCAGGTGGAACAGCATCTCTGCCGGCGCCTCGGTGTCCGGGGCGAGCATGAAGGTGAACTCAACCCCGTCGACCACCATCGACTCGACCGCCTCGCTGATCTCGACGTTGGGGATCATGAACGAGGGGGCGTCGAACGGTATGCCCAGCCCAAGCCCTGCGCTCACCGTTCCGGTCGGCCCCTTCGGGAGCAGCATTCCGTACATGTACGCGGCGCGGCGCGTCATGACGTTGCCCGCCAGAACGTTCTCCGACACTGCTGCCTCGGTAAATCCGACCGGTGCGATCAGCTTCACCTCCCCGGAGGCAACCCGGCCCTCATCCACGACACCGCGGATTCCCCCGTAGTGATCGACGTGACTGTGGGTGAAGATCACCGCACGGATCTCACGGTGGCCACGATGCTCGAAGTAGAGCTCGAGAGCTGCCTTCGCGGTGGCAGGTGAGGTCAGGGGATCCACCACGATCACTCCGGTGTCCCCCTCGATGATGTCCATATTGGAGATGTCGGCTGAGCGGACCTGGTAGATCCGCTCACAGATCTCGAACAGACCACCGATCGTCAGAAGCTGGGTCTGGCGATGAAGGGAAGGATGGACAGAGTCCGGACAGGCGCCCTCGTTCACCCAGTCGTACTGCCCAAGGTCCCAGACCACTCCTCCGGCTGGGTTCTTGATGACTCCACCGTTGGCAAGTGGTGCGATTAGACCCCGCAGACTGTCCTCGAAGTCCCGCCGGTCCGACATCGGTAGACCGTCGGCGGCTGCCGACAGGATCGAGTTGGTGAACTCGCTCGGTACGTCGGGACTCATTGCGACTCCTTGTCGGCACGTGCCTGGTATTGGGATGTGGGCTCATTGGTTGAATCGGGCTCGTTTGGGGAACCGGGCTGGTTGGGGGAACGGGTCTCGCCGTTGCGATGGGACCTGGCCGCCAGGGCAACCGTCTCGATCACCTGATCAACAGTGAGATCGAGCAGATCGCCTGTGACGTCAAAGCGCTCCATCGAACCGCGTGACGGCGCTCCGATGGTTACACGTTCGGGAGCGGATCGGGTGCCTACTGCACGCACGAGCGCAACGAACCCGGCTCGGATTCGATCCGTCGGCGATGGCAGCGCCTCGCTCACCACGAAAAGCCTTTCGCCGGAGGCAGGCGTTCCCGTTGTCGCGTCGACATTCGCCTGCAGCCGAACGAGCCGTCCCGGGACCAGCCACGCGTTTGGATACTGGGGATCGGTCCATGTGACCCTGCTGTCGGCACCCACCAGCCGGAGCGCACCTTCGCACCAGGCGGATGCCGCGGCCATGACCGCTGCACGCCCAGCCGGTTCCAGACCCTCTACCCAGTCGCGAAGGTTAAGTGGCCAACCCTCGGAACTGTCCATCACGGACTTCAGCGTCTCCGACACTGCTCCGCCCAACTCGGGGCCCCGACCGTTGACTCCGCCGGGCGCACCCCCGAGATGGCTGCGTGACATCTGCGGATGGTCGGCCAGGCGTCGCATCACGATGAGCCCTATGCGCCGCCGGGCATTGAACGCCGACTCGGCATACGGCGCCGCTACCGATGGGTCATCGTCTGTCCCGTCATCGGTTGGACGATCGAACAGGTTGAAACTCGAAACAACTATCCCGTCGACGAAGACGTCGACACGTTGGCCTTCGACCCTGACGAAGCCCTGGTCGAGCACCTGACCCAGGCCGGTCACGAGGCGCTCCCCGGCAGACCTGGCGAGTCCGAACCGCGCCTGACTGTCCAGCGGAATGCTCATCAAGCCCCCATGTCGGGTTCCAAGTCGGATTCGGTCGAGAACGTCGAGGCCGTCGAGAAAGTGGTGGAAGAACTCGGACAGCGGTCGGCGTCTGGGCACCACCGACACCAGGCCCCCGACGTTTCAGCTGGCGCAGGTAGGTCCGACCTTCCCACCAGGGACGCCCAGGTTTGCATCGAATCGGCGATCCTCATGGCGACCGATTCCAGGAGCGCTGCCGATACTGGAGCGCCCAATGGGGCCGAGTTCGGATACCAGCACAACATCGCTCCCGGAGCACGCCGGTCCCGCAGCGCGACGAGAAGTGCGTAGTAATACATTTCGGCCAGGTGGTCGCTGCGGGGTTGGCCGCTCTTGATCTCCACGACGACACCGGGAAGTCCTGTGACACCTCCGCCGAGTTCGACGTCGAGCCTGCCCGAGCACACCACCCCACCTTGGTCGAACACCGCCAACGCCCGACTCTGGGTCCGGGGCAACCACGAAGGATCTATTCCGGACCACCCATCCGAGGCCGCAGTGGCCAAGGGGCCGAGCATCGAATTCAGCCGGTCAAGGTCCTCCTCCTCCCGCACCTCGATGTGATCTACGAGCTCTGCCTCACCCTCGGCCAGGAACATCTCTCGCAGCGTCTCGACCGGGTCGAGGACGCGCCCGAGCGTCAGCTGGTGCACAACGAAGCGGTCCAGCGCCAAACCCTTGAACATTTCGTCGGTCGGAACCTCCGGCTCATCCGAGGGTTCGGCCTGTGCCACGGCCATCCGCTCACACCGTTCCAACGCCGCTAGACGAGACTTGGGGAGGCGGAGCGGAAGCAGCGCCGGGTCGAGACCCACGACGGCGGCGCGGGCCCGACGATCGAGGAAGTCGCGCAGCTCTTCGATGAGACCCGGCGCGACCGTTTCCGCTGGGACCACCTTGTCGATCCATGTCGCGACGTGAGCTGCGGAATTCATCTTGATACATAGTCGCACCCCGCTTGGGTAACTGTGCCCGTATCACTCCCAGCCATTGCCGGGGTGTCCGTCACCTGCAACCATGGATTCTCCACGACCGGCGAGGCGAGTCGGTCGGAAGGTCATCCCTGGGGGAATGAAATGGCGAACACGATGCATCGGCTGAAAGCCGTCTCGACCAAGGCCGTCGTCAAGGCGGCTGTCGTCTCGGTGGCGGCTGTCGCCCTGACCATCACGGCTTGTACACCGAGCCCGCCGCTGAACAGTTCCGACGGGAACGTGCCCACCTCCACCCCCAACCTGCCGACGGACGAGTCCAGCATCCGGCTCAACGAGTTGCAGTTCATCGGTTCCCACAACAGCTACCACGTGGCTCCCGAAGCTCCGATCCTGAACTGGCTCAACGCGCTTTCGTCGGCGATCCCCGAGGTCGCTGCGGGTCTGGGTGACCCTGCACTGCTCAACTACACCCATGCACCGCTCACCACCCAGTTGAATCGGGGACTCAGGACCTTCGAGCTGGATCTGTTCGCCGATCCAGACGGTGGAAAGTTCGCCCACCCGCTGCTTCCGGAGATCCTGAATCTGTCCGTGGCAGGACCAAAGGGAATGGATCAGCCCGGCCTGAAGGTCCTCCATATCCAAGACATCGACTTCATCTCGACATGTCAGGTCTTCACCAACTGCCTGACCGAACTCAAGACGTGGTCGGACCAGAACCCCGGCCATCTTCCGATCATCATCAATCTGGAGCTCAAGGACGACCCTTTGCCCGAGCCCTTCGACGCGACTCAGATCACGCCTTTCGATTCGGTACAACTCGCCGGCGTCGACTCCGAAATCCGCTCGGTTCTCGGTGACCGCCTGATCACCCCCGACGATGTGCGCGGCGACGCCCCGGACCTCCGAACCGCCGTTTCCCAGAACGGCTGGCCGACCCTGGAAGCTTCACGCGGGCGCTTCCTCTTCTTCCTGGACAACGAGGGCAAGCGCCTCGATTACCTGCAGGGTCACCCCGGCCTCGAGGGTCGCGTCATGTTCACGAGTTCCGGAGAAGGCCAGCCCGACGGTGCGGTCCTGAAGGTCAACGATCCCGGTGACGGCAGTCGAATCAGAGGTCTCGTCGAGGACGGCTACCTGGTCAGGACCCGGGCCGATGACGAAGTGACCTCTCCAAGTGCCGCCCAGCGAGATATTGCGCTCGCTTCGGGGGCCCAGATCGTGCACAGCGACTTTCCCGCGGGTGAGGCCTCTGCGAGTGGCTATGTGGTCTCGTTCGGCACGAATCCTGAAGTTCGTTGCGACCCGGTGAACACCTCTGCAACCAGCTGCGCGAGCCAAGCCGTCCGAGAATCACGGTGAAAGGGCGGATGACGGTTCTGGGTAATTTCCTGAACGGCGATCAGAAAGTCTGGTTCTTTTAGGTCAATTCCTGTAAGTTCACAGGTGGTCATAGGTCACTTGGCGTATGGCGAGGCGATGTAGGACGGGCCAACTTGGTTCGGACAGTCTGGGAGGACACTCGTGATTAACAACCGGAAGCTCATGGTGACTTTGTTCGCCATGGTCGCAGTGATTGGGATGGCGTCAGCTTGTACGCCTCCCGCCTCGGACGGAACTCTTCCGACCAAGAACTGGTCGTTCAAGGGCACGACTGTCAGGGTCGATGACGCTCAGGATGCCGTCGACGTACCGCTCATTGGTTGCGTAGTCAATTGCAAGGACGAGCCCTACCTCCTCAACATCGGCTTCCGCGTCAAGATCGGCGTGCCCGGTTCCGCACAGGCATGGGCTGTCAACAACCGCACGAGCGCTCCCCAAGATGTCGGCGCAGGCAGCACCGTCAGCGTTGGAGCAGCAGGTGGCCCGGTTGTCTTCAACAACGTCGCACCCGTCGACCTCCTCGACCTGGCCAATACCAACAACCACCTCGAGATCATGGGGACCTACGTCTGGGCATCGGAAGAGGACCAGATCGGTAACGGCCTTGCTGCCGATTCCATGGCCAGCCTGCTCAAGGACGCGTTGAACGAGACCCTGGCCAAGGAAAGCCTCGACAACCTCGACGCCAACTTCATCCTCGACCTGGTCTTCTCCAACATTGGGAATGCACTTGGCATCGCCGTGCAGAACATTCCGCTGTTCGGACTCGGTGACGACGTCATGGGCGGTGCGCTCTATATCGGAATCGGCGCTCAGGGCACTCTTGGCAGCCTGCTCGACACTGCTATTGGTGAGACCCCCTTCCCCCAGGTCAACATCCCGGTCCTCGACATCCCCCCGTCCATCGACGGTGGTGGTTTCTTCACGATGACCGGATCGAAGTCCTGGACACGCAGCTTCCACGGTGGTTGCGGTCTACTCGGCGGCAACTGCGGCCAGCACACCTGGACGATGGTCTCCGGAGCGGCCTGATCCGGAGCAGCCTGATCTAGGTCTTCTGA
>JBATWQ010000309.1:0-9777 GCA_049672765.1 Microthrixaceae bacterium
GACCGTCGGGAACGGTTGACGAGGACCCGTCGACACCGACGGTGAAGGGCGCCTGGCCCGTGGGCGAAGCCGGGTTGGTCACGATGTGTGCGGTCGGAGGGTTGGGATTTGTGGGTTCACCGGTAACGGTGACGGTCTTGCTGGTCGAGGCGGAGTCACCATCGGCATCTGTCACGGTGAGCGTGACGGTGTTGACCCCTACCTTGGTGAAGGTGTGGCTCGGATTGGCTTCGGTCGAGCTCTGTCCGTCACCGAAGCTCCAGTTGTAGGTCGCCGGACCCTTCTTCACATACGAGGTGCTGCTGTTGAAAATGACGTTCCAAGGAGCATCGCCGGTGGTCGGCGAAGTGGTGAACGCGGCCCTGACCCCGGCTCCCAGAATCGGGCTGGTCTGTCCGATGAGAATCGCCGAGTTCTTCCCGAGAGGGGAAGGAAGGTGCATGGTTTCATTGATGATCGGATTGAGGTCGAACCAGCCGACCGTGCATCCGATGGCGCCGGGTACAGCGAACGTGTTGTTGACGACCCTGGCGGTCCCGGTGTCGGTCGAGTAGGGAAGGCCATTTAGACCGGAGTTCGTTCCGACCGCAGGAACACGCCCCGTCGTCAGGTCGATCGAGATGGGGTCGTTGGCGCTGCCGATCATGCAGCTGTTGGGCAGGTAGTTACCCCAGAGGTCTCCGGTGAGGAGGGCCCGCATCTTCACACCGAAGTCCAACGCTCCGGTCAGCGGATTGAGGCTCCCGGTCGCTGCCGCGGTGGCTTCGAGCTTGACCTGGACGATCGCGGTGGATCCGTCGACCGGATGCACCAGCGGCACGTAGTAGACGGGGAAGAAGATGCCCGAAGTCGGAATGTTGATCGTGCCGTCAGCAGCGATGGTTCCGGTGATCGAGACGTTCTGCTTCGGCTGGAATCCGCCTACGAGCTCATTGTCGTCTTCGGAGGCGGGCTGGCCGTTCGGGCCTGCCGCGCACTGGGCGTCGGCGAGGTCGATCCGGGTGTCACGATCATTGTCCACTCCGTCGGAACACTGCGGAACGACGCTCGGCTTCAGGTCGAGGTTGAGCATGCTGCCTATGGTGATCTGCCCACCACTGCCACTCAGACTGAAGGTCCCGGGGTTGTCCACCTTTTGGGCACCAACTCCGTTCGGCAGTAGTACGGCTGCCAAAGTCATGACACCCAGTACCACCGCGGCGGTACGCCAATTTCGCCTCATTCAAGAGCTCCCCAGATAGCAATCCGCCACAGCCGACGGACAGGTCAACGCCCTATCCTCCTTTCATCCTGAACGAGAGTCAAGGGTCGGCAATCCCTGCCGCACAATCCGAGCCCTTTCCCGACGTGAACTGGGCTGGCGCGTTGGTGGGACGTTCCGGCCCGGTCTGGTCACCGCCGGCTGGCACACGTGAGCGGAGCCGACGGACGCCGCCAATGGTGGGCAGCATTCCGCGACGAGGTGCTCGGGGCCCGTGACCAGGCCCTCGTGACTAGCGGCGCTTCTTGGGGGCCATCTTCTGGGTCAGCGACGGATCACGGACCACCACGGGGTCGAGGATCTCATCGATCTTGGCCGCAAGGTCGTCATCGACGGTTACGTCGAGTGCCCCGACGTTGTCCCGGAGTTGCTCGGGCTTGGATGCTCCGACAATCGCTGCCGCCACATTGTCGTTGCGCAGAACCCAGGCGACCGCCATCTGCGCCATCGACATGCCCGCCTCGGCGGCAAGAGGGACGAGCTTCTGCACTGCGGTGAGCACGTCGTCGTCGAGGAAGTTCTTGACGAACGTCGCTCCGCCTTTGTCGTCGGTTGCCCTCGACCCTTCCGGGACCGGTTCACCGGGGATGTACTTACCTGTCAGCACTCCCTGCGCGATCGGGGACCACACGATCTGGGACAAGCCGGCTTCGCGGCTCGCCGGCACGACCTCGTCCTCTATCACCCGCCACAACATGGAGTACTGCGGTTGGTTCGAAATGAGTTGGAACTTCAACTCCCGCGCCATTCCAGCGGCCTCGCGGATTTGGTCGGCCGTCCATTCCGAAACCCCCATGTAGAGGATCTTTCCTGCCCGGACGAGATCGCCAAAGGTCTCCATCGTCTCTTCGAGGGGTGTCTCGGTGTCGTAACGATGGCACTGATAGAGGTCCACGTAGTCGGTGCCCAGGCGACGGAGCGAGCCGTGGATCGACTCGGTGATGTGTTTGCGCGACAGCCCTCGACCGTTGGGGCCGTCACTTGTCGGAAAGTAGACCTTGGTGAAGATCTCGAGTGAGTCGCGGTCCTGGTTGGCGATTGCCCGCCCCAGGACTTCCTCGGCCCTGGTGCCTGCGTAGACGTCGGCGGTGTCAAAAGTGGTGATTCCGAGCTCAAGAGCGGTGTTCACGCAGTCGATGGCCGCTTGATCCTCGACCTGGGATCCGTGGGTGATCCAGTTCCCGTAGGCGATGGCACTGATCTTGAGACCTGAACGGCCGAGATATCGAAACTCCATATCTGCAACCTAGAACAGACGAGCAGTCCGGGTCGGGCGGCTCAACCTTCGACGTCAATCAACAATCGCGTCGGAGACCCAAGGGTCGATACCTTGAAAGGCCTTTCGCCTGTCGTCCCGACAGCCCAGGTCAGAACCGATTCGAAGTCTCCGGAACGAGCAAGTTCCTCGATCGGGGAACCCGGTCCTTCGATTCTCTGGGGACCCGTGTAGACCTCTTCGTAGTCGACCCCGGACAGGTCGAACCCCGACGCCGGGTTCATCGTGACCAGAAGGATCTTGTCGCCCTTCAGGCTGACCGGCCGGTCCGATGGGTCCTCGGTGAGTGGCCCAGGGATGTATTGGACGACGTACCCCGGAACTTTGCCGTCGAACTCGAACACGACCCTGTCGAAACCATCGTGTCGGGCGACGCGGACGCTCTTGAGCCGGGAGGTCTGCTGGGCCGGAAACGGAACGCTCACCGGAGTGGTCGCCGCACCTGCAAGCGATGACCCGGCGGAGGTAGACGCTGACGGCACAGAGGTGGTGTCGCTCCAGGGGTCGCTGGTGGTTGGAGAGTCATTCTCCGTAGTACCGCCCGCCTCGGGCGTGGCGTCCTTCCCGGAGTCCCGTTGGGCCTGAGACGCATCCCGGGTTCTGACGGTCCCGTCATCGCTACCAAATAGGCCAACTGCCGCGAGGATCGCTCCCACGCCGGCGAGCAGAAACACAGCCAGAAGCGCAAGGATGACAATCCTGGTAGTTCGCGACGGTCCCTCTTCCGGCTGCATCTGGGTTGCCTCCACTGGGAGTGTCTCAGTTCACCCCGGGCTGTTCGCCACTGAACATGTCCGACGTCTGGGGCAACGCGGATTCCTCACCGGAGCAGAGCCCCTCGCAGTACTGCTTGATGCGATCTGCCGTTTCGGAAGGAATATCCGGTCGGCATCGGGCCAGCGACTCCACGATGCGCTGGTAAACGTGAAACTCATTCTCACAGGGCGGGCAGTCGCCCAGGTGCTCCTGGAGCACGGCTCCATTGGCGCTGTCGGTCACCTTGTCCAGAAAATCCTGGATCAGTTCGTTGGCCTCGTCACAGGAGATCTGCCCCTGCCCGCCGCACATTCCGGACTGCTCCGACAACGGAATGAATTTGTCACCCGAATTGGATGTCATGGTCGACCCTCCGCTGCACTCGGAGCCGATGCCGAAGTGGTCGGAACGGTCCCGTCAGGCTGGACCGCGCCCGCATCTTCGTTGTTCGAACGGGAGGGACCGTACCCGAGGGGAACAAGCAACTCACGGATCCGTCGCCGGGCACGGTGCAGCCGGCTCATCACCGTTCCCAGTGGCACCTCGAGCAGGTCGGCTGCCTCTTGATAGGTGAGACCGTCCACATCGACCAGTTCGATCACCCGGCGGAAGTTCTCGGGTAGCTCTTCGAGCGACGCCGTCACTGCAGCATCGAACTCACGGTCCTCGGCGTATCGCTCGACATCGTCGGGTTCGGTTGCAGGGCCCCGTTCCTCGGCGATGTTCGGATCGGAGAGAAGCTCTGGCCGACGGCGCCTGTGGCGGTTCCGTTCGGTGTTGCGCACAATCGTCAACAGCCATGCCCGCGGGTAGCGGCCGTCGAAGGTGTGAATCGCCCGGTAGGCGCGCAGAAGGCTCTCCTGAACAAGGTCTTCGGCATCCGCCCGATTGCGTGTCAGGGACATGGCCACCCGCCACATGACATCGACCTCGGGAAGAACCAGCCGGGTGAAGATCTGATCCCCGGTTTCGTCATCGGCGATCGGCTTCACATCCGACCCAGGTGGGGTGGCTACGGCGGTGGTCACATCTGTAGCAACTCGGTTACTGACGTGGGGATTCCCGGGCGTTGCGTCGGGATCTGGCGAGGTCATCAGCTTCAACGCTACTAGGCGGCGGTGACGATGGAACTGTGAGTCGCGTCAGCATCTCAGGAGACTGCGAGCAGACGATCTCCGGCGAAGTGCAGACCCTGCCACCTGTGGCCCCGACTCGTGGGCTCCTACCTGTGGGTCGGGCGATCTCTAAGCACCGAACCGCGCGAGACGTTCGTTGAGGCCGAGCCGTACGGTCGGCCACTCGGAATCGAGGATCGAGAACACGACGGTGTCCCGGCGGGTGCCGTCGCGCCACAGGTCGTTGCTGCGTAAGACGCCGTCCTGTTTGGCGCCCAAGCCCTCGATTGCGCGTCGCGATCGTCGGTTGTGCCAATGGGTCCTGAACTCGACCGCTATGCAGTCGAGGGTCTCGAACGCGTGTGTGAGCATCAACAGCTTCGACTCCGGGTTGACGCCGGTGCCGTGACAACTCGCCGCGATCCAGGTCGATCCGATCTCAAGCCGTCGGGCGTCGGGGCGGATGTTCAGAAATGTCGTCATTCCGACCGGACGGGCGTCCGTGTTGCGGATGATGACCCACGGGACCTTGACACCATCGGCGTGCTGGGCAAGTCGATCCTCTATGTCCCGGTCCATCCCCTCCGGAGTTGGCAGACGGGTGTACCAGACCTTGTACAGATCGTCCTCCGCTACCGCTTCGGCAAGGGCCTCCGAGTGCGCCATCGCGAGGGGCGCCAGAGTGACGATGTCGCCCGCCAAGGTCGGCGCGGCCAGAAAGCTGTCTGGGTCGCCGGGGCTGATCTTGTCGTCCTTCACCCCGTGAGATTATCTGACGCCCCGTCAGGTACGATCCGAATTAACTCTTGCTCGCGCTGGCACTGCTCGAGACAAATACAACTCTCCCAGGGGGACAGAAATGACCGATTACGAACGGCTCTACATCGGCGGCGACTGGGTCGAGCCAGCCGGAACCGACCGCTACGTCATCACCAGCCCGACCGACGGTTCCCACGTCGGCTCCACCCCCGAGGGATCGGCAGGCGACATCGACCGGGCAGTCACCGCTGCCCGGGCAGCACTTGAGAGCGGTCCCTGGGCAGGGTCCACGGCGGCGGACAGAGCCGAGATCATGGGGCGCATGTATGCCCTGCTGACCGAGCAGGCCGATGCACTCGCAAACGAGATAACCGCCGAGGTCGGGGCACCTCTGCTGTTCTCACACTTCGGCCAGGTCGGCGCGGCGAACATGGTCTTCGAGTACTTCACCAACCTTGCCTCGACCTACGAGTTCGAGGAGGTCCGCCAGGACATGCTCGGCCCGGCGCTGGTCCGCAAGGAGCCCGTCGGTGTCGTGGGCGGCATCATCCCCTGGAACGTCCCGCTGTTCATCACGGTCCTGAAGTTCGCCCCGACTCTGGTTTCCGGCTCGACGATGGTCCTGAAGCCCGCCCCCGAAACTCCCCTGTCCGCCTTCCGCCTGGCCGAGATCGCCCACGAGGCCGGCCTACCCGCCGGAGTCCTCAACGTCGTTCCCGCCGGCCGCGAGGTTGGTGAGCACCTGGTGACCCATCCCGACGTGGACAAGATCTCGTTCACCGGCTCAACCGTTGCCGGTCGAAAGATCGCGTCGCTGTGCGGCGAACAACTTCGCCGCTGCACCCTCGAACTCGGAGGCAAGTCCGCCGCGATAATCCTCGACGACGCGAACCTCGACACGATCATGCCCGAGCTGATCAGCTCCGCAACCATGAACAATGGGCAGGCCTGTGTTGCCCAGACCCGGATCCTGGCTTCGCGCAAGCGTTACGACGAGGTCGTCGACGCGCTCACCGAAGCCATGGCTGGACTCGTCGTTGGTGATCCATCCAGCTTCGACACCGCAGTCGGTCCTCTGATCGCCGAACGTCAGCGCGAGCGGGTCGAGGGCTATATCGACATTGGGAAGAATGAAGGCGCCCGGATCACGACCGGTGGCGGTCGACCCGACGGGTTCGAAAATGGATTCTTCGTCGAGCCGACGCTGTTCGCAGACGTGGACAACTCGATGCGCATCGCCCAGGAAGAGATCTTCGGTCCGGTGGTGGTGGCGATTCCCTTTGAGGACACCGCCGATGCCGTCCGGATCGCCAACGACAGCAACTACGGGCTGTCCGGTTCGGTCTGGTGCGGAGATGTCGATGAGGGAGTCGAAGTAGCTCGGGGCGTTCGCACCGGCACCTACTCGATCAACTCCTACGCGATGGCCTGGGGCGCACCCTTCGGTGGCTTCAAGGACTCCGGAATCGGACGGGAGTTGGGCCCCGAGGGCCTCGAGGAGTTCCTCGAGTTCAAAACCATCAACCTGCCCGCCGGTTCCGAGCCCAAGCTCAACTACTAGGGCCAGTCCCAGAACCCGGTAGCCCAGAACCCGGTAGCTGAGTCCGCTCAGCTACCGGGAACGGTGCTCAGTCACTGGTGACCACCCCGTCGACGGCGTCGTCACCGAAGAAAGCCCTGGCGGCCGGCTCGAAGTCCGGTCCACGACGCAGGTGATGGCCGCCGTCGACGGAGGTCGCAGTCCCGGTCACCCAGGACGATTCGGGGCCCAGCAGGAAGCGCACGACCGACGCGACGTCACCGACCTCTCCGGCGCGTGACACGGGCATGTTCTCGAGATAGCTCGACATCACCTGCTCGTCGTCCATCACCATGGACACCAGGTCCGTGGCGACGATTCCAGGACGCACCGAATTGACCCTCACGCCTGCCCGGCCGAGCTCGTCCGCGGTCTGTCGCACGAGCATGTCGATCGCTGCCTTGGACACGCAGTACGGACCCATGAACGGGTGGGTCACAGCGGCGGCGATGGACGAAATTGCGACCATCGAACCGCCCCCGTTCCTGGCTATTGCGGCACCCGCATGTTTGAACAACAAGAACGTTCCGGTCAGGTTGGTTCCGATGATGTCGTTCCACTCCTCAATGGGAGTCGTGATGATCGGCCCCAGTCCCCCGCGCCCCGCAGATGCCACGGCGAAGTCCAGACCCCCGGTTGCCTCGCTCGCCGCTGCGACCGCTGCCCCGATCGCGGCTTCGTCAGTGGTGTCGGCGACGGCGTAACGGGCGTCGGGTAGCCCTGAGGCGCCGTCGGAGTTGAGTGTGTCAACGGCCTGGGCCAGTCGTTCCTCGGTGCGACCGCTAATGGTCACCGCGCAGCCGTCGTTGCGTAGACGACGGGCGCATTCGAGTCCGATCCCACTGCCTCCTCCGGTGATGAGAGCGGCGGTACCGGGCAGAACGGGTCCAGAATCAGAGTTGGAGTTTGAGGCCATCGCAGCAAGCTAGTTCGCGGGTACCGTGACAGTTCGACACTTCCTGGAGGCAACGTGAAGACCATCGGAAACACTCTCTGGTTCGTTCTCTGCGGCGTTTGGCTCGGCCTGGCATACGTCATTGCGGGCGTCGCGTCCTGCTTGACGGTCATAGGTATCCCCTTCGGGTTCCAGTCGTTCAAACTCGCGAGCTACGTGATGTGGCCCTTCGGACGCGAATTCGTCGAGGCCTCCGGTCGAAAGCTGTCGCGGGGCATTCTTAACGTCATCTGGATCGTCATCGGCGGAGTCTGGCTGGCGCTGGGCCACCTGCTTCTCGGGATCCTCCTGTGTGTCACGATCATCGGTATCCCGTTTGGACTCAAGAACTTCTCGATGGCCAAGCTCGCCCTGTTTCCCTTCGACTACTCGGTTCAGGTCAAGGGTGACCCGGGCCCGAACGAGGCACCTCTTTCGTCAGTGGACTGAGGTCGTCGGCGGCCCGAGCCTCGGCGACCCACTCCCCAAGTTGCATGTCGAGGTCCTCCTGGCTCGCACGCGACGGCAGGAAGAGCAGAGCTATCAGGACTCCCACGACCGCCATGGCGGCGGCCAACAGGTAGCCCCGGTGCATCGCGTCCACGAACGCCTGGTTCGCCGTTCGCATCAACTCCTGGCCCAGGCTCGCCGGCGCCCTCGGGTCAGCCGCGACCTGAGCCGCACCTCCCAGGGAATTCCTTGCGGCGTCAATGGCCTGCTCCGGTGCGCCCAGGGTCGAGAGGAAGTGGGCCACCTTGTCGCCGTAGATCGATGCCATGATGCTGCCGATGACGGCCACGCCCAGCGCACCGCCCACCTGGCGGGTGGTGTCGTTGACCGCCGAACCGACTCCCGCCTTGGCGAGGGGAAGTGAGCCCATCACCGAGTCGGTAGCCGGTGCCATGGTCATTCCCATTCCGGCCGCCACCAGCATCAGGCGCCACACGATCGACCCGTAGCTGCTCGTCACGGTGAAGTTGGACATCGTGACCAGTCCCACCGCCACCAGGGCCATACCTGTCGCAACCGTGAACTTGGTTCCGACCCACTTGACGAACACGGCGCTGAGTGGGGCGAAGAGCATCAACGAACCGGCAAATGGCAACATCCGGATGCCGGTGCCGAAGGGCGAGTAGTCGAGGACGAACTGGAAGTACTGGGTCAGGAGAAAGATCGATCCGAACATGGCGAAGAAGATCACCGCGATCGATCCACTCGCTGCGCTGAAACGTGGGTTCCTGAAGAAACTCACGTCGAGCATCGGATGATCGGAGTGACGCTCCCACAGCACGAACGCCACCGATATGACCACACCGGCTGCCATCGTGAGCAGGATCTTGGTCGATGCCCACCCGTCGCCGGGAGCCTCGATGATGGCGAACAGCAACAGCGTCAGGCCGGCGACGGAGAGGATGGCGCCGACGGCGTCGACGCGGGGTGCGTGGGGATCCTTCGAGTTCGGGATCAAAAGGAACCCCGTGACCAGTCCGAAGATCACGATCGGTACGTTCACCAGAAAGACTGAGCCGAAGTAGAAGTGTTCTACGAGGAACCCTCCGGCGAGGGGTCCGAGCGCGGCGCCCAGACCGGCGACCCCGGCCCAGACACCGATCGCCTGACCACGTTCCTCTGGAGGGAACACGTTGGTGATGATCGACAGCGTCGCCGGCATGATCACCGCACCGCCGACACCCATCAGGGTCCGGGTCATGATCAGATGATCCGCCGATCCGACGAGCGCCGATGCGACCGAGCCCAACCCGAAGATCACGAAGCCGACCTGGAGCGCCGGCCGACGTCCGAAGCGGTCACCCAGCGACCCGGCCGTCAGAAGAAGCCCGGCGAAGGACAGCGTGTAGGCGTCGATGATCCATTGAATCTGACTGTTTGTGGCGTCAAGTTCCTTGATGATCGTAGGAATCGCGACATTGAGGATCGAGTTGTCCAGGACGATTACCAACAGGCTGAAGCAAAGGACGGCGAGAATCCACCACCTGCGTTCGAAAGCTCGTTGCTCAACGCGGCTCATCGGTCATTCACGTTCATGGATCATCAGTACCCAACGACAACCCGGTCAATGCGCGAGAAAGGGAGCCC
>JBATWQ010000310.1:0-1918 GCA_049672765.1 Microthrixaceae bacterium
CTATCTGGCGCTGCTCGGGGCCGGACCCGAAGCCGACGCTGCGGTACACGAGTCAGCGACACGCCACCGCGACATCCGCGAGGGCGCCGTCGACGACGTTGCAACCGACGACGCAGGGACCCGGGCCTTCAGAATTGCGGCCCTCCTGGAGGGGCATCCGGACAATGCCGCGGCGTCGACATTCGGAGGGCTGACCGTCGCGGCCGGCGGTGAAGCCGTCCGCGTCCGCGGACCCGAGGGGCTTGTCGAACGCCTGCGGTTGGTGACCTGGTCCCCGGCGGAGGGCACCTCTACCGACTCCTCCCGATCACACCTTGGCGAAGGTGTGCCGCTGCCAGTTGCGATCTCCTCGATCGGCCGTACGTCTCTCTGGGTTGCGGCAATCGCGTCGGGTCGGCTCGAACTGTTGCGCGAGGCGTGTCTGGACGAGTTGCACCAGCCGACCCGTCTGGCGGCACGACCTGACTCCGCAGCGATACTCGACGCCTGTCTGGACAGCGAGCAGGTGCTCGCTGCCTGGCTGTCCGGTTCGGGGCCCACGGTCGCTGCGCTGCTTGTCTCCGATGAAGCGGCCCGCCACCTAGCCGACCAGCTGTCAGGACAGTCTTCCGAAACGTCCTCATTGGATGATCGCAACCGGTCCCGGGTACGAGTTCTCAACATTGATGTCCAAGGCGTACGCCCGGTGATACCTGACTGACTTGGTCGGGAATGGGTGTACGATCCGCTCAGCAAACACACAGAGAGGTCCTAATGAGCGACAACTGGGGTTTCGATACCCGCCAGATCCACGCAGGCGCGCAGCCAGATCCGACGACCGGGTCACGCGCGACACCCATCTATCAGACGACCGGGTTCCAGTTCCGTGATACCGATCACGCAGCGAACCTCTTCGCTCTTAGTGAGATCGGCAACATCTACACGCGGATCATGAATCCGACCCAGGGGGTGCTCGAAGCCCGAATCGCGAGCCTCGAGGGTGCTCCTGACACCGCCGTCGGCCTTCCCGGCGCGCTGATGGTCGGCTCGGGTCTTGCAGCCGAGACACTGGCGATCCTCAACCTGGCATCGTCGGGTGACCACATCGTCGCTTCGTCCTCGCTCTATGGCGGCTCGTACAACCTCTTCAACCACACGTTCCCGAAGATGGGGATCGAGTTCACCTTCGTCGAGAACCCGAACGACCCCGAGGCCTGGGCCGCAGCGGTCCGACCGAACACCAAGGCATTCTTCGGCGAGAGCATCGGCAACCCCCGCAACGACGTCCTTGACATCGAGGCGGTGGCGGCCGTGGCGCACGAGAACGGCGTTCCGCTGATCGTGGACAACACCATCGGTACTCCATATCTGATCAACCCGCTCGCTCTGGGTGCCGACATCGTCGTTCACTCGGTCACCAAGTTCCTGAGTGGCCACAACACGATCATCGGCGGTGCGATCGTCGACGGTGGAAGTTTCGACTTCTCGGCGAACGACAAGTTCCCCCAGTTCACCGAGCCCGACGAGAGCTACCACGGGCTGGCCTACTGGCCCGCTCTGGGAGCCGGTTCATACATCATCAAGGCCCGCGTCCAGATGCTGCGTGACCTGGGTCCGGCGATTTCGCCGTTCAACTGCTTCCTGGCGATTCTCGGTATCGAGACGCTGTCGCTGCGCATGGATCGCCACATCGAGAACGCCAAGAAGGTCGCGGCTTATCTCGAGGGCCACCCGCAGGTGGAGCGTGTCCAATACGCGGGTCTTGAGTCGAGCCCGTACAACGCCCTGGCCAAGAAGTACCTGCCCAAGGGTGCCGGGTCAGTGCCTGCGTTCATCATCTCGGGCGGCCGCGATGCCGGAAAGAAGTTCGTCGAGGGACTCGAGCTGCACAGCCACATCGCTCACATCGGCGATGTCCGCAGCCTCGTGATCCATCCGG
>JBATWQ010000311.1:0-2143 GCA_049672765.1 Microthrixaceae bacterium
CCATCTGATTGTGGAGAGCGCGCAGGGAACCTGCGTCGATGCCCTCGAGAAACCCGAGATCGCTGTCATCGGCGCCGAGGACATGGGCGATCCTGATCACCTGAGCCCTGCTGTCGGAGGTCACCGCAGCACCCGTTTCACTGCTCCGCGAAGGGGCAGCGGAACATAACCGAGCAGGTCGCGCTCGGCCCGCCTGATATCGGCCTCTTGTGCATCGAGTGCCGCCTCGACGAGTTGGAACAATCGGGCAGCGTCGACCTCGGAAATGGCCTCCACGCCGGCGGGCAGGTCCGCTCTGAGCACTCTCGACAGCTGTTCATGCGCAAAGTCGGCCATGTTCCTCCGTAGTTCCGCTGGGGGCCCGGACCTGCGCGCCGTCTGGGCGGCTCCATCGCCAGGTGGCAGCGGGGAGTCATTCTGGCATCCCCGGCGGTGGAAACCACCCATCGTCGGCATGTCTGCCTTCACCGCAGGGGCTGCGAGCATCGTCAGGTCTGCGAGCAGCCAATCAGCCCTGCAGCGAGTCGATCAGCTTCACCAAGTTGGCCATATCGTCGAAGACGACCGTCGAGGGCCCTTCGAGCCAGGAGCGAGGGGTGAGCCCTCCGGCGTATCCGAGTGACCGCATCCCGGCGGCGCGGGCTGCCTCGACCCCGGATCGGCTGTCCTCGATAACGAGGCAATTTGGCGGAGCGGCGTTGTGCTGGGCAGCGGCGTGCAGGAACAGATCGGGCGCAGGCTTGCCGTTGGCAACCTCGGTCGTGCTGTAGATGCGGCTTTCGAATCGGTCGAACAGGCCGGTGAGACCCAAGGTCATCCGCAACTTCTCGTGGGTACCGCTTGACGCGACACACGTGGGAATCGTCAGTTCATCGAGCGCAGCCTCGATGCCTTCCACCGCCACGAGTTCGGCGAGAAACGCCTCGTGCAGACTGCTTCGATACATGGCATCCCACTCCGGAACCGGACGCCCGAGGTTCAACTCGATCTGCTCGTGCATGTAGGCGTCGCTGCGGCCAACAAAGCGCTCCAGGACGTCGGCCTCGGTGAGCTCCCAACCCAGAGAGGTCAGGAGTTCTGACTCCACCCGGACCGCCAGGCGTTCACTGTCGACCAGAACCCCGTCGCAATCGAAAATGACGAGGTCGATGGGTTCGCCGGATCCTGCCGGCCCGTGGGGCGAGGCGTCATCCCAACTGGTCGGGTGGATGGAGCGATTCGGCACGACTTGACGCTAGCGAGGCTGACTCCCGCTGACGGCGATCGGTCGGGATCGGCACGGATCGCTCCAGGTGCGTGACCGACGGCAGCTCCCAAGACCCTCGGGCCATTCGCTCCCTCCACGGACATGGCAATGTTGGTCACATGACCGTCTACGGGATCGACCATGTGCAACTGGCAATGCCCCAAGGTCGAGAATCCGAAGCAACCGACTTCTACGACGGGCTCCTGGGCCTGTCACGAATACCCAAGCCTCCGCACCTGGCGGCACGGGGCGGGTGTTGGTTCTCGAACGGTGAAGTCCAACTCCACCTGGGCGTCGAAGCAGATTTCCGACCCGCCCGGAAAGCCCACCCTGCGCTGCTCGTCCACGACCTCGCTGGTCTGGTTGCCCGACCTTCCGAAGCCGGAGTTGAGGTGAGTCGGGACCAGCCTCTTGAGGGCTATGAGCGTGTCTACGTGGACGATCCCTTTGGTAACCGGATTGAGCTGATGGAGCCTCAGTCGATCTGAGTCCCAACCTCATCGGGAGGTCCGGCCGCCTCTATTGGGGTCATCCTCGTTGAGTGGCGTGCTGTGCATTACCCGCCAGCGTGGGGCAGGTTGGCAGGTTGGCAGGTTGGCAGGTTGGCGCCCTCGGCAGGATTCGAACCTGCGACCGTCGGATTAGAAGTCCGGTGCTCTATCCAGCTGAGCTACGAGGGCATTGATGACAACCTAACTCGGTTGTCTGAAAGCACAGGGGCCGGACCTTCCGAGGAAAGTCCGGCCCCTGTGACTCGTGCGCCCCCTGGGACTTGAACCCAGAACCTGCGGATTAAGAGAAGGGGGAACAATGTCGTGCGGAGTCGAAAACGCTATCACGGTGCGGTTCTCGGCCTCGAACTAGTCCGTCAATGGCGGTCCTGTCGGTGGGCGGTCG
>JBATWQ010000312.1:0-7234 GCA_049672765.1 Microthrixaceae bacterium
AGCCGCGACCGGTCGAGTCGCATCCGGTCGCGCCCGAAGTCGCTGCGCCGGCCGCATGGCTGAAGGCCACCAAGACGGGTCCTGTCGACCCAAGTCGCCCTGCCGAGGCCGCTCCTCGTCCGACCGAAGGAGCCCCACCTGCGGCACACCCAGGTCCTTCACGCGGCGGTCCTTCACGCGGCGGTCCATCACACTCGGATACCTCCCGTTCGGGCGCCTCGAAGTCGCGTTCGAGAGGCGGGGGAGCCCGACGGGCGAGATCTGCGCCGATGAGCGAGCGAGATTCAGTCCTCTTCGCCCCCGGCGGCGGCACCGCCGGAGCGGGGTCGTCCGATTCCAGACCGCTCAACGTGCCACCCGCCCTTGAAGATGCGCTCGCCCGTCTGGTTCCCCAGTCGGTACGCGATGCGGCACCGGTACTCCCGACACTGGCGGAATCGCTAGAACCGGGTGAGATCGTGACCGGAATAGTTCAGGGTTGGGCCAAGGGTCTGGCGTGCGTCGTTGCGCGGACCGACAAGAGGGTGATCGTCGTGGTCAACCGTTTCCCGGAGCCGCTCGTCGAGTCGCTGCATCCCACCAGAACAGGCATCTCGCTCTACGGGCCGCCGGGTGTCGGCCACGTCTCGGTGGCGATCGTCGACGGACGGCGACTGCTCGAGGTCAGCGGTGTTCTGGATCGCTCCGCAGCCATGGCGCTGCGTTCCGATTCACCGAAGACGCCAAGGCGACGGGGCTACTTCTGAGCGAGCGGAAGGTTGGTTCAGGCAACCGTGATCGACACTGCGACCGGGTGCCCCTCGATCGACTTTCTGTGTAGCCCGGCCCCAGAGGTCGGCGAAACATCCGCCGCAGGATCGGAGGGCTGCTCCGGCAACGAGGCGATCTTGCCGGTCTCGGTCGAAGTGGCGAGCACCTGATCGGCGATCCACTGCTCGTGAACCGCTACGACCGAGGTGAGTTCGTCGGGGACGAACAACTCCAGTGAGATCCTGTCGGTCACGACGAGCCCCTCGTCCTTGCGGGCCTGCTGGATGGCTCGCACCAGGTCTCGGGCGATCCCCTCGGCCGCGAGTTCATCGCTGACCTCGATGTCGAGTTCAACGACCGCGTCGCTGTGGTGGAGCGGTGAGGCGACGGCCCCCTCGCGGGGTTCGAGTGTCAGTTCGAAGTCGCCTTCGCCCAGCACGTGCCCGGCGACGCTGACCGACCCGTCGGACTCCTGGACCCAGTCGCCGGACTTGGCGGCCTTGATGACCGTCTGCACCTCTTTACCCAGGCGTGGTCCCAGAACCTTGGCGTTGGGCTTCAGTACGAAATTCCCGACGAGCGAAAGGTCGTTGGAGAACTCGACCTCCTTGACGTTCACCTCGTCGCGGATCAGCGACGTCAGTTCGGCCAGTCCATCGGTGTCGCGCGACGCGATGGTCAGGCGTTGCAGCGGCAGCCTGGCCCGCAGCCGGTTGTCCTCGCGCAGGCCGAGGGTCACCGAGCACACGTCGCGGACCTGGTCCATGTTGGCGACGAGATCCGGGTCCTGGGGGAGTTCGATCGTGTCGGGCCAGTCCTCGAGGTGCAGTGATGCGTTGCCGTCGGATCCTTCGCCGTGCAGGCCCAGATAGATCTCCTCGGAGATCATCGGGAGCAATGGCGCGAGCACCTTGACCAGGTTCGTGAGCACCGTGAACAGCGTGTCGTAGGCGTCTTCCTTGTCGGCCAGCGACACGGTGTCTGAACCGCCGCCCGGTGCCCAGAAGCGCTCGCGTGAGCGCCTGATGTACCAATTGTTGAGCGCATCGATGAATCCGTGGACGTCGCCGCAGGCACCGGCGATGTCGTAGGCGTCCATCTTCTCGGTGACGCTCTCGATCAGGTCCGAGGTCTTGGCCAGGATGTAGCGATCGAGCAGACCCTCGGCGTCAGTGCGGTACTTGGCCCGGTAGCCGTCCGCGTTGGCGTACAGCGTGAAGAAGGAATACGCGTTCCAGATCGGGTTGATCACCAGGCGGATGACCTCGGTGAAATCCGAGGCGTCGGTGGCGATGCGCAGGTCGCCTCCGCGAAGGATCGGTGACGACATCAGGTGCCAGCGGAGCGCGTCCGATCCGTGCGATTCGAAGACGCCGGACGGGTCCGGATAGTTGCGCAGCTTCTTGGAGAGCTTGCGACCCTCACTGTCGAGCACCACGCCGTGACAGATGACGTTCGAGAACGCCGGACGATCGAACAGGGCGGTTGCCAACACGTGGAGCGTGTAGAACCAGCCGCGGGTCTGGGCGATGTATTCGACGATGAAATCGGCGGGCGTGTGGTCCTCGAAACGCTTCTGGTTCTCGAAGGGGTAGTGCAACTGGGCGAAGGGCATCGAACCTGACTCGAACCAGCAGTCGAAGACCTCGGACACTCTCCGCATCGTCGAGTTGCCGGTGGGGTCGTCGGGATTCGGACGGGTCAGTTCGTCGATGTAGGGGCGGTGCAGGTTGTCGGGTCGGACACCGAAGTCGCGTTCGATGTCGTCGAGGGATCCGTAGACATCGGTGCGCGGGTAGTCGGGGTCGTCGCTGCGCCACACCGGGATCGGTGAGCCCCAGAAACGGTTACGCGAGATCGACCAGTCGCGGGCGCCTTCGAGCCACTTGCCGAACTGGCCGTCGCGGACGTGGGACGGGATCCAGTTGATGTCCTGGTTCAACTCGACGAGGCGGTCCCGGAACGCGGTGACCTCGACATACCAGGACGAGACGGCCTTGTAGATGATCGGCGTGTCGGTCCGCCAGCAGTGGGGATAGTTGTGGTCGTAGGTGTCGTGGCGGATCACCACGTCACGGGCCTTCAGGTCGGTGATGACCTGCGGGTTGGCGTCGAAGACGTTCTGTCCGACGTAGTCGGGAACCTCGGCTGTGAAACGACCCGAATCGTCGACCGGGCAGACCAACACGATGCCGTTCGCCTCGCACACCCGCTGGTCGTCCTCGCCGAAGCCGGGCGCCTGATGCACCACGCCGGTGCCGTCCTCGTCGGTCACGTAGCCGTCGACGAGAACCTGGAAGCTGTTGTCCCGTCCGGCGAAATAGTCGAACATCGGCGTGTAGCGCAGTCCGGCCAGATCTGACCCACGAAGTCGGGCGAGAACGCGATGGTCCTCACCAAGTTCCTTGGCGTACTTGTCGAGCGCGTTGGCGCCGATCACGACCCGGGCGTTGCGACCCGCTGCCGTGGGCTCGACCACTACATATTCGATGTCGGGGCCGACGGCCAGGGCCAGATTGGAAGGGAGAGTCCACGGCGTTGTCGTCCAGGCCCAGAGCTCGACCTCGAAGTCCCCGACGAGGGCCTCTGGAATCGGCTCGGTGCGGGTTTGCCGCGTTGCTTCGGCGTCGAGTCGGAACGCGACCGTCAGCGCCGGATCCTGGCGGGGTCGGGTTGCATCATCAAGGCGGATCTCGAAGTTGGACAGCGGCGTCTCGGCACCCCACGAATAGGGCATGACCCGGTACGCCTCGTAGACGAGCCCCTTCTCCCACAGCTGCGAGAACGCCCAGATGACGGACTCCATGTAGTCCAGGTCCATCGTCTTGTAGTCGTTTTCGAAGTCGACCCAGCGGGCCTGGCGTTCAACGAGGGTCTCCCACTCCTTGGTGAACTGCAGAACCGAGGTGCGACAGGCGTCGTTGAAGCGGTCGATTCCATATTTGGTGATCGCGGCACGACCGGCGACGCCAAGTTCCTTCTCGGTCTGCATCTCGGCGGGAAGGCCGTGGGTATCCCAGCCGAAACGGCGCTCGACGACGCTGCCCCGCATCGTCTGGTATCGAGGAACCACGTCCTTGATGTAGCCGGTCAGCAGGTGTCCGTAGTGGGGGAGGCCATTGGCGAACGGGGGACCATCGTTGAAAACGTACTCATCAGCTCCGCTCTCGCGGCGCTGGGCGATCGACCGCTCAAAGGTGTCCTGGTCCTTCCAGCGATCGAGGATCCGGCGTTCGATCGCGGGATAGTCCGCCCTGCTCGGGACATTTGGGTAGGGCGTTCCGGCGACGGCGTCGGGATCTGGGCCATTCATCGAGGGGTGCTCCGTGTGCTGGCGGTCCGGTGGATCCTAATGCGGCCAATCACCGGCTCCTGCAGGGTTTGTCGGCGGGTTCCCCGTGACCTGACCTCACACCGGACCGGTGACCAAATGATGCATCAGCCCACTTTTCCTTGACGGTTGGCGTTAGGAGTGTTGGTAGTAGTTGGAGCGGATGTTGGGGGAGAGCTATGGGCGGTGGGGTAGTTCGGCGATGGAGTTTGTTGATCGCGTTCTTGGTTGTGGGCCTGGTAGCCGGGCTGTCACCGGATCGTGCAGCAGTCCCCGGGGATAGGCCTTAGGCATGACAGACATCCTTCCAGCAGCACCTCACGGCACCACACTTCAGATGTCACCAGATCGTGCATCAGTCCCACCTACGGCGGTGACCCGACCGTCCCGGTCACTTTGAACCGGTATCTGTACGGCAACGCCAACCCGGCCAGCAATCATGACCCTGACGGGCACGCCGGTATCAGCCTGACCGACGAGGAACGTATCCGGGCGAACATCATGGAAGGGCCTGTACAAACCGCGGCGTTGGCGTTGTTTCTCTCTGTCACAGCGACCGGGTTGGTGGCGATCTCCGAGTCTGGTGTGTTACTCGCAGAGGCTGCGATAGCCGCACGAGCCCCAGTAGTCGCTTCGGTGCCGCTCATAGAAATAGCACTCGCAACCGTCACCCTCTTCGCCTTGTCGATGACCGTGGTAGGAGACACATTCACAGCCCGCGACCGGGCGGCCGGATCAGACACCAAACCTCGACCACCAGACACTGACTCTGGAGCGGACACGCTCAAACGATTGGCCGAAATACTCGCACTAGCAGGCACTAAAGCAGTGATAGATGCCATCAAAGGCGACACCAGACAAGACAACAGCTGCAACCAAGACCAACAAAACACGCAAACAGGAGCGAACGATTGCGACCCCCAGGGGGCCCTCTACCGAGGGGGTTCGGCTGGTCAGAAGTCTCTGACGCCGCGTCCTGGGAATGACACTGACGGGTATCCGCTGAACGGGCTGTCGACCTACACGGCCAAGGCCCGTGCCTGCGTGAACAACGACAAGGTTCAGGTGCTGGATCCAGCGAAGCTTGCGACGGTCGATGGGCTCGGACTGGCGCTGGACCCAGCAGATCCCACTCACGTATTCTTGCGCGGCGCGACAAAGGAGCTCCACCTGGAGTGGGCCGCAACTCGCGAGACTGGCGCGGAACACCGGCTGACGTCCAGCGTTCGCGATGCGATCGTCCGGAGGGAACGTTGTTAGCCCACGACTGGGATCCCCTCTGGACGCGGCTCGAGCCTGAGCTGATTGCGTTCAATGCAGCCGTGTGTCGGCGCCACTCCGGGTTGACGGGCAGTGTGGAGAGGCACACCTACGGTGAATCCTACTTCTCTGCTATGGCCTATCTGATGGTCGATCCCGTCCACGATGAACATGAGCTGGCTATGCTTGAGTTGCGGGTTTTCTCCCTCGCTCCACCCGGTAACGGACCACCTTCATCCCAGTTTAATCCGTCCGATCCAGCGGCTGTGGACCTCGAAGTAACGGTTGGGGGTGCCGGGCCGATTCTGCACACTGAGCGGCTGATACCCGCATACTCATCTTTGGCCGACATCAGTCGCATCACGTTGGAGTTCGTCGATGAGTTGGTGATCGACTTGCCAGCCCTATCGCAACAGGTCGCCAACATGATCGATGGGGACTGATGCACGCTTCCTTGTCAAGCTGCTATCGGTTGTTGATGTTTGCGGTGTTGTTCATCACGCCACATCCGGCGGATGGGGGACTGGTGCACGATCCGGTGACAGGTTGGGTCTGGGTCAGTGTGCCCACGAGTCGTCGACTTCTCCGGCCTGATTTCCTTCGGCATAGCTCCGTACTCGTTGCAACTCTAAAGTGCCTCGAACAGTCCCCAGTGAGATAAATAAAGACAAGTCGCTATTGGTGACTTCATTTGCGGCCGACAGAACCTAATTACAACTGCCTCTGCTATTCGACGACCAGGTCCCAGCGGTCGAGGCAGTCGACGCAGCGGTACGCCACGAAGTCACCTGCTCGGAACCCGACCTGGCCCGATTCGTCTTCGAACGGAGTAGTCAGCAGATGGCAGGTCCCACCGCAGTCGACACAGATGATCGATTCGGGAACATACGGCTGATCCCCTGCGGTTGCTTCCAGTTCGTCGTTCAATTCTGTGTCCTCATCTGTGTCATCACGATTGGTATTGGCGGTCGTTCCCGGGTGAAGGCTTGAGCTCAGGGACCGTCCGTGGAAGTCGGGGCGGGCGTGGTTGTCGAACTAGACGTCGTGGTCGAACTGGAAGTGGTGGTCGTGCTCGTCACTGCGTCGAGCCCGTCCGGATCCTCCTCCTCCATCTGCTCGCGCGACGGCTCGTCGACGTCGGTGTCCGGCAGGTCGTCGGCGGTGTCGGTCTCGTCGCTGTCGATCAGGCGTCGCTGCAGGGTGAAATCACCCGACGCACCATCGAGGGTGATCTCATCGACTGCGACCAGGGTGCCGTGGAGGAACCGGAGGATCTCGAACCTGTATTCCCCCTTCTCCTCAACCAGCAGATTCCCGAGGCCCGTCGCACCAGATGATCCGACTATGGCTACGACCGTGCCGTCGATGACCTCGAGTTTTGTCTGGTGCAAGTGCCCAGCCGCGGCCGCCGGGACCTTGCCCAGAATCGGGCGGAGCTGCACCGGGTTGTGGACCATGACCAGATCAGGCTTGTCCTTCTCGACAAGCCTCTCGGTCGACTTGAACTGCGCCCGGTAGGTGCTGTTGATCTCGTCCTTGGGGATCGTCCGGAGCGCGGTGACGGTCGGATCCCCGATTCCCAGAATCTTTACGTCGCCAACCGTCGCGGTTTCGCCGTCCAGATAGATGACGGCGTCTGATTCGGCGAGGTGGCGGCGGACAGATTCGCTGTCGTGGTTGCCCGCGATCAGGTAGTAGGGCATTGCGAAGCCTTCGAGAGTTTCGACGAAGCTGGCCTCGGGCTCGAATCCGAACGACGTGATGTCACCTGTGTCGATAACTGCGTCGACTCCGAAGCGGTTCGCCAGATCTCTGGCAAGGGCCAGTCCAACCGAATTGAGGTGGAGGTCCGAGACGTGCAGCAGCGCGACCTCCCCGTCGGAACGTGAGATC
>JBATWQ010000313.1:0-11988 GCA_049672765.1 Microthrixaceae bacterium
GCCATAGACCTCGACACCGAGTTGACGGAACCCGACCGCACCCGTGTCCGGTCTGGGGCGGATACGCAGGTTCGGCGAATCGGTGTGCGCGCCGATCATCCGGAGCCGGGTCAACGGGGAAGGCCCGTCGACCCAGGCGATGAGGGCACCGTCTCTGAGGACGAAGCGGGCACCCGGCTCGGTGGCCGATCGGTTGGAAGCTGACTGGGCGGGCGCAGATTGGCCCCCAGCTGCAGCGTCGTTGCTTCCCGTGCCGTCATTGCTCAGACTGATCTGGCTGAACCCGGCGTCCAGCAGCCTGGTCGCGACGTTGTGGACCGCGTGGAACTGGGTTGGGGATGCGTCGATGAATCCGGCCAGGTCGTTCGCTGTGTGCATGTCAGTTGCCTTTCCGGGCTCCGGCTCCTGGTTCGACGCTCAGGCCCGCGCATGTCTGCAGCCTGGCCATTTCGCCGGCCGCCCGGGTCGCGGCGTCACCGGTCAGCGGGACGGGCACTTCGCCACGAATCTCGGCCGGAATCCAGTTGAACGAATCGATTCGCGAACCCGTCGCTGTGACCTTCAGAACTCCACTCTGGCGTCCCGGGGCACTGGGCGCCCTGAAGATGAAGTTGCCCAGGCCGTACGCAACGAATTTGTCGCCGAAATAGCCGACACCCTGCAACCGGTGGGCGTGGGAGCCCACGATGATGTCGGCGCCGGCGTCAGATAGCTGGTCGACGAGTTCTTTCTGACGTGAGTTCGGACAGGTCTGCGTTTCGGTTCCGTAGTGCAGATACACCACGAGCGTGTCGACCTTTTTTCGCAGCTCGGTCACGGCTGCTGCGACACGGTCGACGTGGCTGGCCTTGGAACTTGCGATGCCGGGTTTGGCCTCACCGGCGGTCCACTTGGCCACAAGGCTCGAGTCGAACACGTCGTTGAGCGCGAGGAAGCCGATGCGCTGACCTCGAACCGTCGCGATGTGAGGTGCGTACGCCTCGGTGGCATCGGCGCCGACACCCAGGATCGCAATTTTCGACTTCGCCTTGATTTCGAGCGTGGCGCGCAGACCGTCGAGGCCATAGTCCATGGCGTGGTTGTTGGCCATTGTCACCACGTCCACTCCGGCGCTCGACAGAGCGTCGAGCACAGACGGAGGTGCCTGGAAATTGAACGCCTTAGGTTCTGGGGATCCACCGGAGCCGACTGCGGTCTCCAAATTGATCATTGTCACGTCCGCGTCCGAGAGGACCGGGGCCACGGCGTTGAGCAACCCGTCCGGGTCAGCGGATGCAGCCGCTCCGAGTCCCTGGAAACTCGCGTCTCCCGCGAAGGCCAGGGTGACAGCTTCGCCGCTTCCGAGCGGGCCTCGTTCGGGTGCACTAGCAGCGGGGGAGTCGGGGCGGTCGGGGGAGCCGATGGCCACGCCGTCACGGATGCCGGCGGACTTCTCGGCCGGGGCTTTCGAACCGCACGACCCGGTTGTCAGGAGGACACCGATCAGAGCGGCCAGGCCCATCATGGGGGCTCTACGCGGGAGTCGAACTGAGGTCCTTGGCACGGCCAGAGAGTACTGGAGGCTCCACCAGATCCGATGGTTGTCGACCCACCCGGGATCCCCTGACTCGCCGTCCAGCACTGGCTACCGTCCTGGTGCCACCCGGATTTGACCCGGTTCCGCAAAGCTCCTGTCCAAAATTGCAGGGGGATCGGCCCCGGTGGGTGTATGTTTCCACCTGTACCTGTGGTCTGGGCAGTGTTGCCCCGGGCAGTTCTGCCCCGCCGGTGCCAGCAGCAATGACGCTGTACGCAGTCAACGACGCCTGCACCCCGCCCACCCATCGCGGCGGGATTCACCTGATCGTCGTACTCGACATCGCTGTCAGAGTGCCTGCATAAACGGGAGCAACATGTCCCACGACCAGCCCGGTCCCATCGGGCTCTACCGTCCTGACCTCGAACACGACTCGTGTGGAGTTTCCTTCGTCGTCGATATCCAAGGCCGTCGCTCCCACAACATCGTCGCCAAGGGCCTCACTTCGCTCTGCAACCTCGAACACCGTGGCGCAACCGGGGCTGAAACCAACACCGGCGACGGTGCGGGAATCCTCATCCAGATCCCCGACGAGTTCTTCAGATCCGTCGTCGATTTCGAGCTGCCGCCCGTTGGAAGCTACGCAGCCGGGATGGCCTTCCTGCCGCTCGACCCCGGGGTTGGTGACGCCGCCCGACTGAAGGCCGAATCGATCTTCGAACAAGAAGGCCTGAGCGTCCTGGGATGGCGCGACGTGCCTACGGATCCCTCGGCGCTGGGCGCTTCGGCGCTTGCGGTGATGCCGGAGTTCAAGCTGATCTTCCTGGCTGACGCAGCGCGCAGGACCGGACCCGGCGCGAACGGGTCCGACCAGATCACAACGGCCCCGAGGGAAGGTATCGAACTCGATCGCCAGGTGTTCATGGCCCGCAAGCGCATCGAACGCGAGCTGACCGAGTCCGACGGATCTCCGCTGGTCTACTTCCCGTCGCTATCGTCCCGCACGATCGTCTACAAGGGGATGCTCACGACCCCGCAGCTCGGAGACTTCTTTCCCGACCTCTCCGACGAGCGACTTAGTTCTGCAATCGCGCTGGTCCACTCCCGGTTCTCGACCAACACGTTCCCGTCATGGCCACTGGCCCACCCGTACCGCTTCGTCGCCCACAACGGTGAGATCAACACCGTCGCCGGCAACAAGAACTGGATGAGGGCACGCGAATCGCTGCTGCAGTCGGAGCTGCTCCCAGGCGGCGCCGAAACGATCGACCGCATTTTCCCGATCTGCAGCCCAGGAGCCTCTGACACGGCTCACCTGGACGAGGTTCTCGAACTGCTGCACCTGGGCGGCTATTCGCTTCCCCACGCGATGTTGATGATGATCCCAGAAGCCTGGGAGAACCATCAGCACATGGACCCGGCCGTTCGTGACTTCTACCGGTACCACGCCTGTCTGATGGAGCCGTGGGACGGGCCTGCGTCGGTCTGCTTCACCGACGGCACGATCGTCGGAGCGGTCCTTGATCGCAACGGACTGCGGCCGTCGCGCTACTGGGTGACCGAGGACGGGCTTGTCGTGATGGCCTCAGAGGTCGGAACGCTCGACATAGATCCGTCGACGGTCGTCGCCAAGGGGCGCCTGCGGCCGGGCCGGATGTTCCTGATCGACACCTCCCAGGGTCGGATCATCGAGGACTCCGAGATCAAGGCCGAACTCGCCGCCGCACACCCCTACGGCGAGTGGCTCAAGAACAAGATGACCCACCTCGACGACCTGCCCGAGGTGTTCCACGTCCCGGAGTTGGACCGCGACGTCATCCGTGAACAGCAGACGTTCGGCTACACACACGAAGAGATCCGGCTACTGATCGAGCCGATGGCCCGCTCCGGTACCGAGGCGATCGGCTCGATGGGTACCGACACGCCGATAGCGGTTCTGTCGGACAGGTCCCGGTTGCTCTACGACTACTTCTCGCAGCTGTTCGCGCAGGTGACCAACCCACCCCTCGACGGAATCCGTGAGGAACTCGTCACCTCGGCGAGTCGCCTGGTCGGGCCGGAGGGCAACCTGTTGGCTCCGGACGAGGAGAGCTGTCACATGCTCGAGCTTTCGAGCCCGATCATCGACAACGTCACCCTCGACCGGATACTCCACATCGAGGAGGTCGACCACCGTTTCAAGGCGCGGGTCATCCGGACGCTATTCCCGGCGTTCTCGGGGGGAGACGGCCTGGCCCGGGCTCTCGAACGGATCCGCCGCGAGGTGACCAGGGCGATCGACGAAGGTGCGAACATCATCGTGCTGTCCGATAACCACACGAACTCGGACCTGGCGCCCATACCGATGCTGCTGGCGACCGCTGCGGTCCACAACCACCTGATCCGCGAGCGGACCCGCACGCGCGTCGGTCTGATCGTCGAGACGGGCGAGGCCCGAGAGGTTCATCATTTCGCGCTGCTGATCGGCTACGGAGCCGCAGCGGTCAACCCATATCTGGCGTTCGACACGATCGAGCAACTCGTCAGGGAACGAAGGACCACTGTCACCGATTTCGGCGAAGCGCGTCAGCACTACATCAAGGCCGTCGGCAAGGGCGTGCTGAAGGTGATGTCCAAGATGGGCATTTCGACGATGGCCTCCTACACCGGCGCCCAGATCTTCGAGGCGATCGGCCTCGGGGAGGAACTCATCGATGAGTACTTCACAGGCACCGTCAGCCGCCTCGGAGGCATCGGACTGAAGGAGGTCGCCGAAGAGGCGCGCCGCCGCCACGCGACCGCCTACCCGTTCCGCCCCAGCGAACAGGCCCACCGTGACCTCGACTACGGGGGCGAGTACCAGTGGCGTCGCGAGGGCGAGTATCACCTGTTCAACCCCAAGACCGTCTTCAAGCTGCAACACGCCACTCGCAGCGGGCAGTACAAGGTGTTCAAGGAGTACACCGGCCTGGTCAACGACCAGTCGGAACAGTTGGCCACGCTCCGCGGATTGTTCCATCTCAACTCGGACCGCCCTCCGATTTCGATCGACGAGGTCGAGCCCGCATTTGAGATCGTCAAGCGGTTCTCTACCGGGGCGATGAGCTACGGCTCGATCTCGGCCGAGGCCCACGAGACGCTTGCAGTCGCAATGAACCGGCTGGGAGCGAAATCCAACACCGGCGAGGGCGGCGAGGACGCCTCCCGCTTTGAACCGCTGCCCAACGGCGACTCGAAACGATCATCGATCAAGCAGGTCGCGTCCGGACGGTTCGGCGTCACATCGCACTACCTGACCAACGCCGATGACCTCCAGATCAAGATGGCCCCGGGCGCCAAGCCCGGCGAAGGTGGACAACTGCCGGGCCACAAGGTCTATCCCTGGATCGCGGAAACTCGGCACTCGACACCCGGGGTGGGACTTATTTCGCCTCCTCCTCACCACGACATCTATTCGATCGAGGATCTGGCCCAGTTGATCCACGACCTCAAGAACGCGAACCCCACCGCGAGGGTTCACGTGAAACTCGTATCCGAGGTCGGGGTCGGTACCGTCGCCGCCGGGGTCGCCAAGGCCAAGTCCGACGTCGTGTTGATCTCCGGTCACGACGGCGGAACGGGGGCAAGTCCGCTCACTTCGCTCAAGCATGCGGGCGGACCCTGGGAACTCGGCCTGGCCGAGACCCAGCAGACACTTCTGTTGAACGGCCTGCGCGACCGGATCGTCGTCCAGGCCGACGGTCAGCTGAAGACCGGTCGTGACGTGATGATCGCAGCGCTTCTAGGCGCCGAGGAATTCGGTTTCGCGACCGCACCGCTGGTCGTGTCGGGCTGCATCATGATGCGGGTTTGCCATCTGGACACGTGTCCCGTCGGAATCGCCACCCAGAACCCGGAACTTCGAGCCAAGTTCTCGGGCAAGCCCGAGTTCGTCGAGAACTTCATGCTGTTCATCGCAGAAGAGGTCAGAGAACTCCTGGCCGAACTGGGCTTCAGGTCCATCGCCGAAGCGGTCGGGCACGTCGAGGTGATCGACACCACCGATGCCATCAACCACTGGAAGGCGTCGGGTCTCGACCTGTCTCCGATCCTCCAGGTGATCACACCCCAACCCGAGGACCACCTGTCGTGGCACCGCCACCAGGACCACGGCATGGATCGTGCGCTGGACAACGAACTCATCGAACTGTGTCGGGACGCCATCGATTCCGGTACCCCGGTGCAGTTGGAGATACCGATCCGCAACGTCAACCGTACGGTCGGAACGCTGCTCGGCCATGAGCTCACCAAGCGTCACGGAGGCGCTGGGCTGGCCGATGACACGATCGTCATCGACTTCAACGGATCCGCCGGGAACAGCTTCGGCGCGTTCATCCCGAAGGGCATGACCCTGCGACTGCACGGCGACGCCAACGACTACGTCGGCAAGGGCCTCTCGGGTGGTCATCTGGTCATCACGCCGCCGACCGGCAGTCATCCTGCGCTGGTCGCCGAGGACAACGTGATCGCCGGCAACGTGATTCTCTACGGGGCGACCTCGGGTGAGGCGTTCATCCATGGCGTCGTCGGCGAACGCTTCTGTGTCCGCAACTCCGGCGCAACCGCGGTCGTCGAAGGAGTGGGGGACCACGGGTGTGAGTACATGACGGGCGGACGGGTCGTCATTCTCGGTGAGACCGGACGGAATTTCGGTGCCGGCATGTCCGGCGGGATCGCCTACGTGTACGACATCAACGACAACTTCGACACCTTGGTCAACTTCGACATGGTTTCCCTCGACAAACTCGACGCCGACGACATCGAGTTCCTACGAGAGACGATCACGCGTCACGCCGATAGCACCGGGTCGGAGCGGGCAAGGCGCATCCTCGCAGACGAGGACAACGAATTTCCCCGGTTCAGAAAGGTCATGCCCAAGGACTTCCAGCGTGTCCTGGACGCAACCCGGAAGGCAGAAGCAGAGGGCCGCGACGTCATTGCGGCGGTCATGGAGGCAAGTCACTGATGGGTGATATCAGAGGATTCATGAAGCACGGCAGAAAGCTGCCGACCCGCCGACCGATACCCGTGCGGATAAATGACTGGCAAGAGGTCTATGAGGAGTTCCCCGAGTCGGAACTGCAGGTCCAGGCCAGTCGCTGCATGGACTGCGGGGTTCCGTTCTGCAACAACGGCTGTCCGCTCGGAAACATAATTCCCGACTGGAACGACCTCGTCTACAGGGATCGCTGGCACGAGGCGATCGACCGGCTACACGCGACGAACAACTTTCCGGAGTTCACCGGACGGCTCTGTCCTGCGCCGTGCGAGGCCGCGTGTGTCCTGGGTATCAACTCGGATCCGGTGACCATCAAGCAGATCGAACTCACGATCATCGAGCACGCCTGGGAGGAGGGTTGGGTCAGCGCAGTGCGACCAAGCCGCCTGACCGAGAAGCGGGTGGCGGTCATCGGGTCGGGCCCGGCAGGTCTGGCCGTGGCGCAGCAGTTGACCCGGGCCGGACACGATGTCGTCGTCTATGAACGGGCGGATCGCATCGGAGGGCTCCTGCGTTACGGCATTCCCGAGTTCAAGATGGAGAAGCGGGTTCTCGATCGCCGTCTCGCCCAGATGCGTGCCGAGGGCACCGAGTTCAGGGTCAACGTCAACGTCGGTGTCGACGTCACCATCGAAGCCCTCCGCAGCCGGCATGATGCCGTCGTCCTGGCGATCGGTTCAACGGTTCCCCGGGACCTGCCGATTCCCGGTCGAGATCTGGACGGGATCCATCAGGCGATGGAGTTCCTGCCGCCGTCCAACCACGCCCAGGCCGGCGACTATCCCGTGGAGGACGTCGCCATCTCTGCCAAGGACCGCAAGGTCGTCATAATCGGCGGAGGAGACACCGGGGCCGACTGTCTCGGCACATCGATCCGTCACGGAGCGACGAGCATTCACCAGTTCGAAATCATGGAGCGTCCGGCTGACAGCCGTACCGAGGCCAACCCCTGGCCGACCTGGCCGGTCATCTACCGGACCTCGTCAGCGCATGAGGAGGCGGGCGAGCGCCTGTTCGCGGTCAACACCCTCGGCTTCGAGGGCGACGAAGCGGGCCGGGTCAATGCACTGCGATTCGTCGAGGTCACCCAGGAGTTCAAGGACGGGAGGATGAGCTTCGAGCCGGTTCCCGGCAGCGAGCAGACCCTCGAGACCGACCTGGTGCTGCTCGCCATGGGCTTCACCGGACCGGAACGAACCGGCCTGGTCGAGGAGTTGGGTCTCGAACTCGACCCCAGGGGAAATATCGACCGTGACGACAGTTGGGCGACGACCACGGAAGGCGTCTTCGTGTGTGGTGACGCCGGCCGTGGCCAGAGTTTGATCGTCTGGGCGATCGCCGAAGGCAGGTCGTGCGCGGCGAGCGTCGATCAGTACCTGATGGGTGAAACCTCGCTTCCCGTGTCCATCAAGCCCTCGGAGCGACCACTGGTCTGACGCTAGCCTCTGACCGATTCGACGTCCCGCTAACCCCGGGGTCCGAACCGCGACCGGCGGTAGCCGTTCCAGTCATTCGCCCCGGGAGGGACTTGAGCTCAGCAAGTCTGAAAGCACCACTTCGTGTGGTCATCATCCACTGGAACCAGGCGCAGTCCTGCGTCGAGACCGTCGAACGCTTCCTCGCCGATCAACTCCGGGTGCGGGTGACGGTCATAGACAATGGATCGTCTTCGGAGCAGCTCGCCGTCCTTCGCAGGGGGCTGGCAACGCTTGAAGGCTCGGCCGTCACGCTCGTCGAGACGGGCCGGAACTTGGGCTTCGGACCCGGAGCGAACGTCGGGTTGCGGATGTTCCTCGATGACCCGAACGACGGGGACTGGGTCGTGGTGGCACCCCATGACGTTGACCCTGCACCCGACTGCCTGAGCGAGATGCTCTGCGCTGCCGGCGCCGAGCCGATGGCCGGGCTGATGTGCGCCGACGTCGGTGACGGAATGACACCGGTGATCGACCCCTATTTCGGCGGAATGGTGGTCCCTTCGTCGCTGCCGAGCACCGGCACGCCCCGCTGGGAGGAGGTCGACTATCCCCATGGAACCCTGATGATGCTCAAGAGAGCCTGCCTCGACGAGTCTGGGATTTTCGACGAGAGATACTTCTCGTACTGCGAAGAAGCCGACCTGGGGATCAGGGTCCGTCGGGCCGGATGGCGGGTCGGCCTGATTCGTGGTGCCAAGGTCACCAACATGCACATCGGCTCGGGCGTACGTCTGGTCGATTACCTCCAGACCAGAAACACCCTGCTGCTGGTCCAGGAGAACAGCGGCTGGTACCACGCGTTCGTCCGGGGGGTCATCACGATTGAGCAGGTCGTCCGGGGACTTCTTTGGCCCGCGAGCAGGCCACTCATTTTCGACCCGACGGCAAGGCTCAAGGGGCTACGTGACTTCATCCTTAGAAGGTTCGGGCCTCCGCCGAGTTCGCTCTGATCAACGGGAGCTCGGATCAACGGGTGCTCCGATCGGCGTGTGGCCTCAGAGCCGGCTCAGGGCCGCTCGTCAGGAATTCTTGCGGCGCTCCAGGCGACCGCTGCCAGCGTCGAGACCAGGTAGTTGTGTTGCGAATGCTCTTCCGCTCTGGGCGACCAGCTCGGCGACGATCACCTCGACCTCGGCCCAGGTGGTGGCACGAAGACCTTCAATGTCGCGGTTGTAGGGCTGGTCGAACACGATGACCGTGTTACCGGCCGCCCTGAGCGCCTCGATGTTGTGGGGTGCGTCCTCGATGTAGGCATCGGCCTGCACTTCGACCTTGCGTCCAAGGAAACAGATGTCGCGGTAGGGGATGCTGCGGTAGTCCAGCCACTCGACCGTGTCTGAGACGATTATGGCGTGACCCCAGTTGGTGACCAGCCTGTGGGTCACGATCCGAAGCCACACGCCCGCGTCCGAGATGCGCCACAACGAGTCCGATGCACCCTCGATCGCCGGCATGTCCCGGAACATCCGATGGTCCTGGACCGAGGTCCGATGCAGCGTCAGGAACTTCCCGCGATCCAGTCCCCACTCGGCGAAGTCCCAGCTGACGTCGGTGGTCAGCGACTCCTCCGGAACATCCCACTCGATTGCTGCGACCGATCTGAAACCGAGCGTGTAGTCGGCGCAGACTCCATCGAGATCAACTCCGAGAACGAATTCGCTCATCGCCCGTCCACCCTGCGGCCACCAACGTTGCGAGCACCGAGCATGCGGCCACCCGCAGCGCGACGGGCGATCGCGTCCTCGGCGAGCACCTCGAAGTTGGCGATTGCCGCGTTCTCCCAGGTGAGTTCCGCCGCCCGTTCCAGAGCACCCTTCTGAAGCCTCATGCGCAATTCGGTGTCGGTCATGACCGACACCACCGCGTCCGCGAGTTCTGCATCGGTACCGCGCAGCAGCCCGCTCCGGTCCTCGTCCACCGCGTCGGAATGTCCGGCGATATCGGTCGCAACCGTCGGAGTGCCGCACGCCGCCGCTTCGGTCAGGGTCATTCCCCAGCCCTCGCGCACCGACGCCGATGACGCTATCCAGGCCCGTCGATACAGGTCGCGCAGCTCGTCATCGCTGATCCGACCGGCCAGGCGAACCCAGGATTGGCCCCCACACTCGGCGATCGTCGCGACGATCTTGTCGCGCTCGTAGCCCTCGCCGACTATCACCAGTTCAAGGTCGGGCACACGCTCACGGGCGGTAGCCATGAAGCGGATCAGCCGAGGAAAGTCCTTCACCGGAACCAGGCGACCGACCGCAACCGCCAGGGGAGTGGGTGACTTCTCACCGCCAGGTGTGAAGTACGGGTCGACTCCGGGCGAGATGACCCGAACCTTGTCCTCATCGAAGCCGAGGTCGTCGATGATCTCACGCTGTGAGGACCGCGACAGCGTGACGATCGGCTGATGCCGGTAGAAGCGGGGTGCAATCTTCTCTTCGATCGCCACGCCGAACTTGGCAACCGGCCCCGGAAGAGTCATCCCCCACATCGGGCCGTGGACGTGGTGGAGCCAGATCGCCCGTGGGCCCCTCCACCAGAGGGGCGAGCCGAAAGGCATCCCGTTCCAGATCTCCACGAGTCCGTCACAGGGTCCGAGCCGCCCGGTCATCTCGGCGAGAGCGCTCCGGGGGAAGACGGTGAATCGACCCGCTCGTCGCGACACCGAATAGCCCTCGCGGGTCGCCGAAGCGGGTTGCCCCTTCGCCTCGGATGTCCGCATGGTCACCTTCAGCCCGCTCTGGGTCCAGATGGAGGCGATGTTGTGGGCGTGGACCTCTGAACCACCGGCCTCGTCGTCGTCAAGGTCACGCCACGCCAGCATGTGGATCCGCTCCAGACCCGCCCGCTCAGCCATATCCGAGATGATCTTGATGGTGCTTTCGCTGGCTACAGGGGTCTGCACAGGTCCGATTCCAAGGATTCTCCGAATGTCTCTCCGGCGGCAGCGACAGGCGCTCCCAAGTCCGGGGGATTAGGCCTTCTATGCTACTTAGTCAGCGTCGTCGAACTGCTGATACGACCCCGCAGTCCCGAACTGCAGCGAATGCCCGCGAACAGTCCACAATAGGAGAAGTCTTGAAGCTCACCGGTGAACGCCCCATGGAGGGCCAGACCCCAGACTCGCTCCTGGCACTCCACGCCGCGGGCTATCGAGAGGTGCGCGCCAGGGTGGGCAGCGGCAAGATGCTGGACCTGGGATGCGGCCTGGCAGACGGCACTGTCAGCTTCGCTTCCGATGACCGCATGCTCATCGGGGTCGACTACGACCAGGAAACCGCTGCGACAGCGGTCAAGCTCCACCCCGACGTCGACCTTCGCGCCATCTGCAGCGATGGCGCCAAGCTGCCAATACGCAATGACGCGTTCGACGACATCTGCTCCTCACACCTCATCGAGCACTTCGTCGACCCGGAGTTCCACGTTTCCGAGGTGTCGCGGGTCCTCGCCGAGGACGGTCGGGCGTTCTTCCTGACGCCAAACAAGCCCGCGGATTTCGAGAATCCCTATCACGTCTACCTCTTCGACCCCGAGGATCTGCAGGCGATGCTGTCCCGACACTTCGACGACGTCACGGTCATCGGCCTTGATGCCACCCCGACGGTCAAGGCGGACTTCGAGAAGCGGCGGGAGATGGCCAACAAACTGTTGAAGCTCGACCCCTTTGGTCTGCGTCACAAGCTTCCACGCAAGGCATTTGTCTGGCTGCACGCCACCGGTCGTCGGGTCGCGTACCGGTTCACCAACACCGAACAGGTCGGTGGACAGTCGGGTATCACCGACAAGGACTTTTTCGTCACCGACAAGATCGATCCGTCGACGCTGGTGCTGCTGGCGATAGCCGGCAAGCCCAAGCGCTGAGCCGACACCGCCGCCCCAGGCGAGCCTGCGCGGGTCCGCCGCGGGAACGCTGCCAGCTCGTTGCGCCAAACAGCCGCCTGCGGTGAAGATTTCTGCAGAAGTGTGATTGGAGTGGTCGAATATCGACC
>JBATWQ010000314.1:0-11046 GCA_049672765.1 Microthrixaceae bacterium
ACCACTCCCATGATCACCTGCATGTGCGTCACGTCGACCGAGTGATCGGCGGTCGCCTGGAGGGCCAGCACGTACCCCCAAATCAAGGTCAGGGGTGTTGCGACGACAATGACGCGGGACAGGGGGTATTTGAGCAGGCTCGGTAGGCAGACGGGCGCCAGCAGGACCGCCCACAGCAGGGCGACGCTGCCGCCCATCATGAAGTAGTAGTCGACGCCGACCAGGACCACGCCGAACTGAGCCGCCTTTGAACTCAGGCCCTCCCACTTCGACGACCTGAGCTGGTTCAGGACCGAAGTTCTACTTTCCCTGGACTCTCGAACGACAGTTGTCACCGGTGCGCCTGCCGCCTCGTCACACGAACTCCATTGGCCGAGGTTACCCTTGGTCTCGGCCGATTCCTCGGTGGACCAATCACTTGACCTGGGAGCCAGTTATCAATCGAGACCGTGTCGACCCGGACCCCACACACGACGGTTCGCCAAGACTTCGGGTGATGGAGTCGTTCCCTCCGCCGCACTATCGGACCAACCCGTACCTTGTGCAGTTGTTCGGGTCGTTCCCCGAAGAAATCGACGCAAGGTACTTCTCGAGACGGGACGCTCTTCTCGGCAATTTCGACGTGTTCCACCTTCACTGGCCCGAAGTTGCTGTCAGAGGTGTGAACGGCCTGAAGTCATTGCTGCGTGGAACAATTTTTCTCCTTGTCCTGTTGAGAATCCGGATCGGGAAAAAGGCGCTCGTCCGAACTTTGCACGATCAGGTTCCACACGAAGCCCCCAACTTCCTCCAGAGGTGGGTGATCGACCTATCCGAACGTTGGACCACGCTCTGGATCGTCCTCGGAGACGGCTCCCATCCACCACCCGGATCGCTGACGAGGAGCTCGGTAATCGGCCATTTCAAAAACTGGTTCGAACACGCCGACATCGAACCCGTACCGGGTCGATTGCTGCACTTCGGGCTGGTGCGCCGTTACAAGGGGGTCGACAACCTGGTCCGCGAGTTTCAGAAGATCGAAGACCCGGACCTGACGATGCGGATCGTCGGCGCGATCGAGGACGAGGACCTGGAACGGCGGATAGTCCGGGCGACCGAGGCTGACAGCCGGATCACCGCAGTCAGCAACTACGTGCCGGACGAACAACTGGTCGAAGAGGTGTTGTCCAGCTCCCTTGTCGTGCTGCCGTTCACCCGCATCACCAACTCCAGTTCATTGATCCTGGCCCTGTCGCTGAACCGACCCGTTCTCGCCCCGGCTGCCCCCTCGATCGTCGAGGGGGCCCATGAGGTGGGAGATGACTGGGTGTTCCTCTACGAGGGCGACCTCACCTCGGCCCACATCGAGTGGGCCATGGAGCGCATTCGGGGACACACCCCGTCTGCCCCACCGGACCTGTCGAGCCGCGACTGGGAGAGAATCGGAAGGGAGCACGCCGAGGCCTTCAGATTCGCCTATGCAGCAATTCAGGCCCCGGCCGCGCGAAAACGCAGAGTCCACCTCTAGAATCAGCCTCACGAAAGGATGGTCAGATGGACCTGCGCCAGTATCTTCGAGCGCTACAAAAGTTCTGGTGGGTGGTGACCATTCCTCTCGTGGTAGGACTCGTTTTCGGCGTGGTTTCCGTGAAGCGTGAAGTGCCCACCTACAGGTCTTCGGTGACGTTCTTCGTCCGCACCCTCGGGGATGTCAACTCCAACTTCGCCGCCGACCAGTTCGCCCAGCGACGGGTCAGCTCCTACGTCGCCCTCCTCTCCACCGACCGGTTGGCGGAGGGCATCATCAAGCGAGCCAAGCTTGACATGACACCACAGCAGGTCGAGTCGATGATCGGCGCCAGTGGCGACATTGACACGGTGCTGCTCACCGCGACGGTCACTTCTGAATCCTCCAAACTGGCGTCAACCGTCGCCAAAGCACTTTCGATCGAATTCGTGACCATGGTCGGGCAGGTCGAGAACGTCGGCACCGGTCCTGCATCGGTCAACCTCGACCTCGTCTCGGGACCGACACTCTCACAGGTCCCGACACGGCCCAGCCTGACCGTGGGTCTCTACGGAATACTTGGCCTTCTCCTAGGGCTGGGAATGGCGCTGATCGCCGACATGAGGGACAAGTCCCTCCACACCGACGAAGAGGTGCTCGAACTTGGAGCCGGTCCGATCCTCGCCCACATTCCCTTCGACTCCACCGCCGAGACCGCTCCTCTGACGATAAGTGACGGTAGCAAGGTCCTCCAGGCGGAGGCCTTCCGTAAGCTGCGCACCAACCTGCAGTTCATCAACGTCGGTCACGACATCAGAGTCGTGGTCGTCACCTCGTCGGTCACCGGCGAGGGCAAGTCCTCAACCTGCGCGAACCTGGGCTTGGCTATGGCAGCTACCGGGCGCAGGGTGCTGGTCATCGAGGCCGATCTGCGCAGACCGATGCTCTCGGAGTACTTCGGGTTGGAGCGTTCCGCAGGACTGTCCCATGTGATCGCCGGCCGGGCCGAGGCGGACGACGTGGTCCAGCCCTGGGGGCGCTCAGGACTGTTCGTACTCCCTTCGGGCCAGATTCCTCCGAACCCGTCGGAACTGCTGGGCAACGAGCTGATGGGCAAGCTGCTCGTGAAGTTTCGGGGCGAGTACGACAGCATCATCATCGACACTCCCCCGTTGCTGCCCGTCACCGACGGTGCCGTCGTGTCTGCGTGGGCGGACGGCGCCGTGCTCGTGGCACGTCACGGCCGGACCACTCAGCGCCAGCTACTCACCTCGGTCCGGACGCTCCAAACAGTCGGTACCAACATACTGGGGACGGTGCTGACGATGGTTCCCACCTCGTGGGCCTCCGGCTATCAGACCTACGACTACTCACCGCATGCAGTAGATGGGCCTGCCGCTCCGCGTCAGTCGCGGTAATAGGAGCAGGCAGGTCCAAGGTCAAACGGTTCGGCCCGGAGTCAGGGTCGGCCGGAATTCCGGGTGGGGATGAAAGATGTCGAGGAGACATCCACAGATCATCTCGGCGCATGCCTCGAACTCGTCCGGTCCGCCCGTCACCGGGTCCGGGATGTCGCCCAACTCTTCTGGTACGGGCTGTAGAAGGCTTCTTCCGGCGGAAGCGAGCATGAGCAGTGTCGGGGTCGAATTGTCCTTGGCGTCGGGTACGACGCGGCGTCCAGCCATCACCAGCCGTGCGAAATCACGCATCGCAAACACGTGTTTCACGTCCGACGGGCTCTGTTCGACAACCCGGGCTCGCTGCTGACGCGTGGAGGTCAGAACGAGGCCTGCTTCTGAGATCAGCTTGTCGGTCACCGGCCGGGACAGGGTGTCACCCACCGGGACCATCCGCTTTGCGAGAGCCACGCGGCTCAGTTCGTGAATCGGGATGCCCGGCTGGGCGAGGGTGCCTGCAGAGCCGACCGTCCGGTGGGGACCCGTCGCCCTTCCGTTGCGGAATTCCCAGGCGAATAGAGCGCGCAGCATGTGCTCGGCCAGCGGTGATCGACAGATGTTTGCGGTGCAGACCATCAGAATGTCCTGGGTGCCTTCTGCATCGGGGTGAGCCGCGGCGCTGCCGCTTGGGTTCTCAGGGGCTGCCATCGGTGACCTTTCCCGATGACGGGTCGACAATCTGATTCGTTTCATCGCCAAGCCGGGATCGGATGACCTTGGCCGGTGATCCGGCGGCGATGCTGTAGTCCGGTAGGTCCTGGGTTACGACGCTTCCGGCGCCGACCACGACACCGCGGCCTATCTTGACGTTCGCGGTGATCGTCGTTCCGCTTCCAATCCAGCAGTCGTCCCCGATCATGACCGTCGACCGCTCGACCCCCTGGCTCTTGATGGTCCGATGGGTGTCGGCGAAGACATGATTCTCCGAAAAGACCCTGACCCCCGGACCGAACATAACGTCGTTGCCAATGCTGATCAGGCCGGAACAGCCCAAGAAGCAGCCCGAGGCGACGCTGGACCGGTCTCCTATGACGAGGCCCTCTCCGATCTCGCCGCCGTAGTAGCTCGATGGGCGGATCATCGTCTGGGCTCCGATCGAAACGTCCGAGCCGAAACGGATCCCGTGCTTGGAGAGTCCTTGCAACTCGACCCCGTCCTCGATGACGAGTCGTCCGGAGTGGTGAATGTGGGATGGGTTCGACAGCCGCACACCCCTCCCTATGAAGAGAAGTCCCCGCGAGCTCGCGAGGAACGGCTTACGGATGACTCCGCGGACCGCCATCGGCAACAACCTGGATCCGAGCTGTACCAGGGCGCCGAGCTTCTTTCGGCCGGTGATCCCTTCGAACATCGTCAGCCCGCCCGCTTCAGCGACTTGACCGACCTGAACCACCTGAACAGCGACGCGACCAGCAGCAGTGTGTTGATCGCGGCGAGGGTCGTGTAGATGGCCACGAACAGCGGTTGAACCCACAGGGTCAGGAAGACGAGACAGAGGAGACCGTAGTCAGCGGGGAGGACTGCGATCGCATAGACAGCCGAGGTCTTGACGCTGTCGGCAGCGGCAGCGGCAGGCGCTTTTTCCGGGTGCTGCAGGCTGGAGATCCGTCGGAGGAGTTCGGTCAGGATCACTCCGAAGAAGAACACCGAGGCAGCCACCTGGAAGACCACCGGAACGACCAGCCATCCGTCGGAAAGATCGGTGAACCTGAACCAGGAAACTAGGACTGCAATGTGGATCGAAGACATCTTCAGCGAGTCGGCCATATGGTCCAGCCACTCACCGGCCAGGCTTCCCCCACCCTGGAGCCTGGCCACCTGTCCGTCGGCGGAATCCAAGGCGTAGCCCAGGACCAAGAGGCCGGTGATGAGCAGCGAGGACCACCAGGTGGGATCGACCAGGAGGATCACGGCGATCCCGCTGTAGGTCACCGTTCCGCTGATCATCGTGACGGTGTTCGGGCTCAGCCCGATTGTGTGTGCAACCGCGGCCAGGACTCGGCCGAATGGCCGGTTGATGAACCTGGAGTAGGCCGGAGCTCCCTTGGAGGACTTCTGAGCGCCCTGCAGCTCTGCTATCGCTTCAGTGATACGGCTCATTGGGTCGGCTTCTCCGAAATGCGGGAAATATCGATTGCGGTGGATGGGGCCCAGCACCAGGGAGTTCCGCCCTGAAGCATACCGGCGCAGTGTCCGAAACCTCGGGCGCAGTGTGGGGACCCCCACGGTGCGAAGGCTTCACTCCGATGGATCCTCGACGGGGACGGTAGCGGCTCCAGCGGCCGCCAATTCCGCTTCAGCCGGGCGCGCGCCGCGGTTGACGTAAGCATCGAGCAATCCGACCAGGAAGATCACTGCGATCACCGTCATCAGTGGATCCACGGGGACCCTGAAGCGTATTCGGGTGAACGCCAGCGCCCCCACGAGCGCGTTGGTCCAGAAGGCGCCGATCAGCAACGGTTCACCTCGACGCAGCGGAACCCGACCCACAGCCCCATGTCGTAACAGGAACAGCGCGAGCAGCGGCAGGTAGGTCACGGCGATCACCAGCGTCTGCGTCTTGGACGGTGCTCTCTCGCGCGTGGCGAACTCCTGTTGTACAGAGAAGGTGTTCAGGAACTTGCCGACGTAGAGCCCGGCTGCGTCGGTCGGATTCTCTCGGATCCAGTCAATTGCCTGTTCCTGAAAGAACTTGTCCACCTCGACCTCGTCGAGATCACGACGATGGGCTTCATCGATGTATCTCGAAATGTCGACGTTGACGCCGGTATTGGAACCTGCGTGTTCAGAATTGCCGAGCAGCAGGTTGATCCCACCGTTGGTCGATACAGGAACGACGCGATCGAAAACTGAATAGTTGCGGACGGTCCAGGCGCCGATCGGAACCAGAAAGGCCACCAGCAGAACTCCGACGACGACCATTGCGGAGCGCTTCATTCTGGCGGCGAGCCAGATCACGGCCACCACCAGCGTGACCCCATGGTTCGGGACGGTGAGCGTCAGCCCAGAAAGGCACAGCCCCGCCACCACCGACCAACCCACACGAAATCTGGTACCGGTTGCTTGCTCAAGGGCAAATACCGCAAGCAACCCGCCCAGCAGGAGGCATGCAGCAAGTGTCTGGGGATAGAGCTTCGTGGCGGTATAGAACGCTACCGGTGACGCCACGAGTGCCACGGCTGCAACCGCGGCCCCCGCACCGTTGAGGATCCGCTTCGCCAAGAGCGACCCGAGGAACACCACGACGCCGGCCAGCAGCGCGTTGCCCACCCTGAGCGCGGTCAACTCAGGTTTGACTGTCGCAACAAGGCTCAGAAACATCGGAAATCCAGGGGGCCTGAACGCCGTGGGATGCACCCCGTCCATCGTGAAGCCGAGGCCGCCAGCGAGATTGGTTCCTAGCGACAGATAGTCCTGTTCATCAGCGAAGCTGACGGTCGAGCCCGCCCTGGCCGCTACTCCTGCGGCGGCCAGTGAGGTGAGGACGCTCAGACCCACGACCACCTGGAGCCACCTGATTTCCAGCGTCGCGAGCACCCATCGCCCGGCATCTTGAAGCTTGGCGGGCTGATCAGCCGGAGATTGAGGACTTTCGCGACCGACTTCGCTCACGCAAAGACTCTACGGGTGCGAAATGATTTCGCTACACATAATTGCGGACCGACCGCCACAGAAACGGATCGGTGTGTCGAGGCTAATTCCTCCCCTCCGCGTGCCGATTGATTTATCGAGTCTCCTGGTCGTTCCGACCTAGAGTCGTTTCGTCCAAATGCCGGTGGCACGGTCACCGTCGCTTCCCGACCGACCGGTATGGGACGGACCACTTCCGTATGAACCTCCGCCGCGTCGCACCGATAGCAATCGCCACTGCCCTGGCACTGCTATCGACCCCAGCAGACGCCCGCCAGTCGCGCTCCGGAGTGTCGCAGGCTTCGCAGCAGACGGCGACGACCCAGCCGACCGGCGGAGCGCAGCCTGGCAGCGGACAATCCGGTACGACCGTGCCGTCGACCGGTGACACATCAGGCGTCGGGATGCTCCTGCCAATCCCTCCGTCGGTCGACAGCGAAATCGCAGCGGTTCTCGAGAACGAACGGAAGGCCGCCGCCGTGGCCGACGCCGAGGCGGCTGCCGCAGTCGAGGTGGCCGCGGCCGAGGCAATCGTCGCGTCCACCCAGGGTGTCGTTGACCAGGCGCACCGAGCCGTTGCCGACGCAACTAGTGTTGTGGCGGACCGCCAGGGCAAACTCGACGCGGCGAATGAGTTGCTCAGGCAGGCGACGGCTCGCGCAGACGCCATGGCAGAACAGGCTGTCGCCGTCGGCGTCTCCATGTACATAGTGAGTGGCAGCGAACGCGACCCGCGAATGGGGGTTGCACTTGCGGTGTTGTCCGGTGCGAATGACATAGCGGATGAGTCCGCGGCGAAGGTTTACCGGGACGCCGTCGCGAACAAGGCGTTCAACGATCTGGGATCTGCTCGGGACGCTGCCACTCAGGCCAAGAAGAGGGTGAAGAAGGCCGAGGACGTCGTTGAAGCCGCAAACCTCAGGCTTCGCAGCGCCGCAGAGGCAGCCCACAAGGTCGAAGGTGAACTCGCCGCGGCGCGCAAGCAGGTCGCTGACACCAAGTCGTCAGGTGCCAGACAGGTCGCGAAGGTCGCTGCCGAGGCCCCGTCTCTCAAGAGCACCGAGCTGACCGGGGGCCTCGAGATCTTGGGCGACCCGCTCGTTTCGGCCAAGGACCTCGCGGCCTTCGTCCGTCAGAATGGCCGTGCCAATCCGAGCATCGACCTGGACAAGCTTGCCGAGGCCTTCATCGCGGAGGGAAAGGCCGAGGGCGTGCGATCCGACGTCGCGTGGGTCCAGTCGATAATCGAGACGGGCTGGTTCTCATTCGCCGCATCGATGGTGAGACCTGACGATTACAACTATGCGGGCATCGGCGCGTGCGACAGTTGCTCCCGGGGAATCATCTTCAAGTCAATGGAGGATGGTGTCAGGAGCCAGATACAACTCCTCCGGACCTACGCGACAAAGGGCCTGAAGACCGCGGACCTGTCCAACCCTCCTCCCCGTCTCGTCCCAGAGCGATCTTCGGTGCGTGGCTGTTGCGAAACATGGATGAGGCTGTCAGGGGTGTGGGCAACCGGACCCGGGTACGGAGTCAAGATTCTGACCCTCTACAACCAACTTCTCTCCTTCGCGGCATCCCAACGATTGGCGTAGCCCTTCGGGTGCACGTGGCTGGATTCCTGCACCGTAGGATCCGGGCCCGATGATCTCCGAGGGAGCCTCCAGTGGAGCCGAGCCGACAACCGGGGGCGTGACGCTTCTCCCCGCGGAAGTCGTCTCACTGTTGGCTCTGTCGATTTCACTGCTCATCGGCGCGGTGCTCGCCGTTCGTCACGGATGGGTCCCGATCTCGGACGAAGCTCTGATCGAACTTCGTGTCCGTGACGTCCCGGCCCATCTGCCCCTCACAGGTGTGTACTCGAAGTTCGGCTGGAACCATCCGGGGCCCAGCCAGTTCTACTTTTTGTCGCTCTTCTACTTCTTTGGTCGCTCGTCCTCGTCTGCTCTACTCGTCGGCTCGATGGCGACCCACCTGGGCTTCGCGGTTCTCGCCTGGCGGGCGATCCGAAACATTGACCGGACACTGGGATTGCTCATTCTGGCCGGTGTTGGGCTCATCCTCGCCACCACTTCGCCACAACTTCTGCGGACGCCTTGGAACCCCTATGTCGTCCTGATCGGTGGCTTCGCGATGGTGGGCCTCGGCTGGTCCCTCTCCGAGCGGAAGCGCTTCGGGGCGGTGCTGACATTGCCGGTTGCGACGTATCTGATCCAGAGCCACGTGGTGACAGCGCCAATGACACTCGTCGTTGTCGTGACGGCCGCAGCCCTCGCCCTTGCAAGACGGGCAGATCGAGCCGAAAGCTCCTCGCTCGAAACCACAGACTCCGGCTCGCGGGCCATGGACGCAAGTCCGATGCCTTGGCTACACCTCGGAGTAGGCGCCGCAATTTCGGCGCTCATGTGGCTGCCACCGATCGTTCAGCAGCTAACCGGCAGTCGTGGCAACCTAACCACGTTGCTGAGCACCGGGGGTGACGGATCAAGGGTCGGCTTCAGGGAAGCCACGGGCGTCGTCTCCCAAGCGTTCGCAGCTTGGCCCTCGGTGCTCAACAACTCCGAGTTGGACAAGGTGATAGTCAACGTAAGCTTTGCGCCGCCCGTCTGGCTGCTCGTTCCAATCGTCGGCGCTGTGGTCGCACTCCAAAGGCGGGACCACGCGTTCCTGCGAGGCCTGACAATCAGTGCTGCAGCTCTGGTCGGGGTCTGGACCTCCATAGCCGCCACCTCGGGCGGCCTGTTCAACTACCTGACACTCGGACTCCGGCCCATTGCGATAGCAGCTATCTGTATCGGTCTCGGGTCGATCCTCAGGAGCCTCCCCGGCATCCCCCGGACAATCCGGATGTCGGCGGTCGCGGTGGCGATCGGCGTGATTTCCACTTCGATCGGCATCCAACAGCTCGGTGCCGAGAATCCCTTTGCCAGTTACGCACCGACGGTCAGAGCCCTCGAGAGGGTCGTCGAAGAACACGCTGCCGGGCGGAGCATTGACGTCTCGTCAGCGGCCGACATCCACTCGGCAGAGGTCGCGATCGCTCTGATGTTGCAGCTGGAGCGTGAGGGCTACGAGGTGAGCAGCGCAGAACTCGGTCCGGCCAAAGTCGGACAGCACCGATCCAACGGCGGTGAGTACCAGGTGCAGGTCGCTCCCATCCAGATGCGTGAACATCTGGTCGAACAGGGCTGGAGGCCTCTGCTTGAGTACGACCCCCTGACCCGAGCGCAGCGGCGAGAGTTCGATCGGCTCAAACAGCTGAGGGTGACCGCCCAAGCCGATTTCGACAGTGGTTCGTCAGGTCAGTCCAGGAACGAATTTCTGGAGAGCTGGATGCAGATCTCGGAACAGATGGACAAGGTCGAACGGGGACGCGTCGCCGCGATGGTGGTCGGTAGGGGTCGGGCCGACGGCCACTGAAAGCGGTGATGGTGGCGCTGGCCCTACTCTCACGTCATGCCCCACTCTTCGCCCGACGCTGAGGGCGAGACGTGACCCACCCGAGCCGCGACCTCGACATACGACTGATCAGCTCTGAGCCCCGGGTCCCTGGCTCGCGCCCGGGTCACCCACGATCTGGACGTCCGCAGTCCAACAATTCGCGGCTGGGACTGCCGAAGGCGCCGACCTTGTCTCTCAAAAGAAGACGCTCCGCCTGGGTTCTTCTCCTGCTCGGCCTACCAACTCTGCTGACTGCGATGCGGTTTCTCAGAGAGCACCTCGCGGTCGGTACTGGTCTACTCGTCGCGCTTCTGCTCACGGTCATCGTCGCCGCCATCGGCGGCCAGCTCCCCGGGCTGGTAGGTGCTGTCGTCGGTGCACTTTCGGTCAACTGGGTACTGGTACCGCCGTACGGAACTCTCGATGTGCGGGATCCCGCCGACACCATTTCGCTGGCCGTATTCGTTCTTGTCGCAATTATCGTGGCAACGCTCGTTCACGAGGCCTCGCGACGCGCTTCCGAAGCCACCAGGGCAAGAGGCGACGCGCAAGCCCTCTCCCGATCAGCCATGGTTCTCGCGAGCAGCCAGGACCCCCTGACCGAGCTTGCCCACGAAGCCTGCACCGTTCTGCAACAACGCGCTGTTGCGATCTTTGAACGGTCCAGCGACGGGGGTTGGCTGCGACTCGCCACCGCTGGCGAGGATCCACCTGCCGCCATCTCGGATGGAACCGCACACCCGGTTGACGAGGTCGCCAGGCACGTCCTCGTACTCCATGGGCGGGACCTGGACTCCAACGACATCGCTCTGTTGAACGGCCTTGCCGATCAGATCACGGTCGCGCTCGAGTCGACCGAATTGCGGTCTGAGGCCGCCGAGGTCGAGATCCTGGGACGGGCCAATGAGTTGCGAAACGCGATCCTCCAGGCGGTCTCCCACGACCTCCGAACCCCGCTGACCGGGATCAAGGCGTCAGTGACAAGCCTGCTGTCGCCAGAGGTTACGTTCAGTCCCGACGACACCACTG
>JBATWQ010000315.1:0-10845 GCA_049672765.1 Microthrixaceae bacterium
ACCTCGCGGCCCGCGGTCCGCGATTCTTGTCCCACAACGAGATGGACCAGGTCGGTGGACCGGTCGATCTGGTCTTTGCGAACGAGCTGCTCGACAACATCCCCACCCGGATACTCCAACGGACCGAGGATGGCTGGAGCGAACTCCATGTCGGTGTCGACCCGTCGGAGCCGGGGATGCTCTGCGAGGTTCTCGTTCCGCTGGATCCGACCCCGATGCCGGCGGACGTCGAGCCCGACCCTGAGGCTGGAACCCCGGGGACCGGAACTTCGGGGGCGAGAATTCCGGGGACGAGAAATCTGATTGATTGGGCCGACAGCGTCGCTGCTGGCGCCTCGGTTGGTGCCCGTATTCCGGTTCAGCAGCAGGCATCTGATTGGTTGGTCCGGGCGCTCAGATTGGTGCGGGTGCCGGGTGGCGAGCTGATCGTCATCGACTACTGCCGAAACACAGGTGAACTCGCCCAACTCGACTGGACCGCATGGCTACGGACCTATCGTGAACAACAACGGGGTGGCCCGCCACTGTCTCAGCCAGGTTCACAGGACATCACCTGCGATGTAGCCCTTGACCAGCTGGCACACTTCGCACCGACACGGGTGGCTGAGCCCAGATTCAACGTCCCGCAGGCCGAATGGCTGGCTGACCTGGGCATCGGTGAACTTGTCGAGGAGGGTCGGCGCATCTGGAACGAGAGCGCCGCTGCGCCAGACCTGGCCGCGATCCGAGCGAGGAGCCGGATATCTGAAGCCCAAGCGCTCACTGACGGGTCTGGCCTCGGAGGCTTCCGGGTACTCGCTTGGAAGCTATGAGGGCGCGGCCCACGACACCCGTCGGGCAGTCCTCCAAGACGGCTGTCAGGGGTGACGCCGACCGCAGAGGGGTAGGAGAGCACTAGCTGCGACAAGGAGAACTCGACGTGAGCAAACTCGCGAGCATGGGTGGCGACACCTCGGCCGATCAGAGCCCGACCCCTGGTCAGCACGGTGAGACGGTGGCTCCCGATCCGCTTGTGCTCAGCGAGGCCCACGGGATTCTCGACCGGGAAGCCCTGGAAGCGGTGGACGCATGGTGGCGGGCGGCGAACTATCTGTCCGTCGGTCAGATCTACCTGATGGACAACCCCCTGCTGTCAGAACCCCTTGCGCCCGAGCATGTGAAGCCACGCCTGCTGGGTCATTTCGGAACCGTACCCGGGCTCAATCTGGCCTGGGTCCACGCCAATAGGGCAATAGTGGCGCGAGACCTGGACGCCGTGTTCGTCGCCGGCCCCGGCCACGGAGGGCCCGGCCCCAATGCCTGCGCCTGGCTCGAGGGCACCTACTCGGAGCTCGACAGCGATATAACCCAGGACTCCCGTGGCATGGCCGAACTTTTCCGACAGTTCTCCTTCCCCGGGGGTGTCCCGAGCCACTGCGCCCCCGAGACCCCGGGTTCGTTCCACGAAGGCGGGGAACTGGGTTACTCGTTGCTGCACGCCTTCGGAGCGGTGTTGGATGACCCCGAGTTGGTGGCGTTCTGTGTGATCGGGGACGGTGAAGCCGAGACGGGTCCTCTGGCCACAAGCTGGCACTGCGCCAAGCTGCTCGACCCGAGTCGCGACGGAGCGGTACTTCCGATTCTCCATCTGAACGGCTACAAGATCGCCAATCCGACGCTGCTCGCCCGAATACCGGAATTCGAGCTGGAGAGCTTGTTGCGCGGATACGGCTACCAACCCCGGCTGGTTTCTGGCGATGATCCGGCCGCGGTCCATCAGGCGATGGCCGCAGCGGTTGACGAGTGCCTCGACCAGATAGCGGTCATCCAGCAGCAGGCCCGTTCCGGGGATCTTCCCGAGAATCCCGTTTGGCCGATGATCGTGCTGCGAACCCCCAAAGGCTGGACCTGCCCGCCGATCGTCGACGGCCAGCAGGTCGAGGGCACCTTTCGCGCCCATCAGGTGCCGTTGCCAGCAGCTCGCAACGATGACCGCCACCGCGCGGTGCTCGAAGCCTGGATGCGGTCCTACAGGCCGGAGGAGCTATTCGACTCCGACGGGCGACCGGTCGCGTTGGTGGCAGGGCTTGCGCCCATAGGTGATCGACGAATGAGCGCCAACCCCACTGCCAACGGGGGACGCCAGATGGTCGACCTGAGGCTGGCTGACTGGCGCGCGCATGGAGTGGACGTGGAGTCGCCCGGCGCCAGCGAACACGAGGCCACGCGGGTGTTGGGCTCATGGCTGCGCGAGGTGACCGAAGCCAACCCGGACCGATTCCTCACCTTCGCCCCCGACGAACTGGTGAGCAACCGCCTCCAGGACATACTCGAGGTCACCGGTCGCCGTTGGCCACCGCCGATCGAGGAATCCGACGACCGCCTCGACCCCCATGGTCGCGTCATCGAGGTCCTGTCCGAACACATCTGCCAGGGCCTGCTCGAGGGGTACCTGCTCACCGGGCGTCACGGCGTGTTCACCTGCTACGAGGCGTTCATCCACATCGTCGACTCAATGTTCAACCAGCACGCCAAGTGGCTCCAGGCGTCATCGGAGGTCAGTTGGCGGCGCAAGGTTCCGAGCCTCAACTATCTGCTCTCGTCACACGTCTGGCGTCAGGACCACAACGGCTTCTCACACCAGGACCCGGGGTTCCTGGATGTCGTCATGAACAAGAGCCCCGAAGTGGTTCGGGTCTATCTACCTCCCGACGCCAACACACTCCTTTGCACCTTTGACCACTGCCTCCGCTCGCGGCACTACGTCAACGTGGTGGTGGCCGGCAAGCAACCACAGGCCGACTGGCTGACCGTCGACGAGGCGGCCGCCCACTGCGCACGCGGCCTCGGCATCTGGGAATGGGCCGGCTCGGAACGGCCCGGGTCAGAACCCGACGTCGTGCTGGCCTGTGCCGGAGACGTGCCAACCCTCGAAGTGCTCGCAGCGGTGTCGATCCTGCGCAGGGAGCTCCCCGATCTGTCGATCCGGGTGATCAACGTGGTTGACCTGATGCGACTTCTTCCGGACACTGAGCATCCCCACGGGCTCGATGACCGCCGATTCGACACCATCTTCACCAGCGATCGCCCTGTGATCTTCGCGTTCCACGGCTATCCGTGGCTGATCCACCGACTGACCTATCGGCGAAACAACCACAGCCAGTTCCACGTGCGGGGTTTCAAGGAGAAGGGGACGACGACGACTCCGTTCGACATGGTGATGCTCAATGATCTGGACCGGTATCACCTGGTCACGGATGTGATCGATCGAGTGCCGTCGCTCGGCGCCAGGTACGGGGCTCTGCGCCAAGAGATGATCGACCTACGCCTCTGGGCCAGGACCTGGACTCGAGATCACGGCGAAGACGCCCCCGACATCAGGGAGTGGGCCTGGACCGCGGGCGGTGATCAGAAATGAGCGACGGACCACAGGGCCAGGTATCGGAGGGTCGGAGACTGCCACGAGAGTCCAAGGGGCTGAGATGCTTGCGCTGATCACGAACGACGACGGCATAGAGAGCCCCGGACTCCATGCCCTGGCACTTGCTGCGGTGGAGACCGGCTGGGATGTGGTGGTCGCAGCACCCAGTTGGGACAGCAGCGGTGCCAGCGCGTCGCTCACGGCCGTGGAGTCAAACGGACGCTTCGTCATGAGCGATGTCCGACTGGACGGCGTCCCGGGGCGGTGTGTGAGTATCGAGGCGGCGCCGGCGTTCATCACGAGGGCGGCCTTGAGCGGATCGTTCGGGAAAGTTCCCGATGTTGTTCTCTCCGGGGTCAATCGGGGCTTGAACTGCGGCATGTCGGTCCTGCATTCCGGAACGGTGGGCGCCGCGATGACCGCCGCGAGTTCGGGAGTTGGGGCTCTTGCGTTCTCCATCGATGCGAGCGGCGACGTTCACTGGCGGACAGCCCAGCGGGTCGCCACCGCGATACTCGGCTGGTTCGACTCTTCGATGCCCCAAACCCTGCTGAACATCAACGTGCCGAACGTCGAAGCCACGGACCTACTCGGCCTGCGTGTAGCCACACTCGCTCCGTTCGGTGCCGTGACGGCGATCGTCACCGAGCGTGGACAGGGTCACGTGACACTCGACTACCGGGCTCCCGACGAGGAGGCCACGCCGGGCACCGACGTAGCGTTGATCTCAGAGGGATTCGCAACCATCACGGCGTTGGCTCCTGTGTGCGCCCGCGAGGCGGACCTCGGGGGTCTGGTCGAAGCCGTCAACTCAGCGCGGTGACAGGACCACCACCTGGACGCCGTCATTGACTACTTCGATTTCGGTCGCTGACCCGTCAGAGGTCCAGGACCGATCATCGATGTGGACCGGTAGGCCGAGGTCATCGCAACGGAGTGTGAGATGACGTCCTCGATGGACCTCCGGTCCCAGGCGTTGTCCCACCTGGACCGATCGATGCTCGGGGGTGTCCTCGGCGTTGGTCATCTCCATGCACTGTGATGCGGTCAGTGCGACAAAGTCGATGAGACCGTCCCCCGGATCGGCCGAGGGAGCGAGCTTGACCCGTGGCCCGATCGCCGGGATGTTCATCGCCTCGATCACAGCAAACTTTCCAGACAGATCCTTGTCGTCCAGGCGGATCTCCCAATGGAACTCCTTGGGCGGTTCATCGAGCGCCCGGCCCAGCAATGTTCGTCCGTGGGAAAGACCCTGCTCCGTTGGATCCTGCTCCGTTGGATCCTGCTCCGTGTGGTCGGCTTCCAGCAGGACTCCGGCGACGAGCCCGACACCTACAGATTCGACCCAGCGATTCTCGCGCGTACCGATAACCGCGAGCGGAACGTCGAAACCCCTCGCACTCCCACTCGGGTCTTCCCGCCAGAACTCGATGCTCGCCGAGACATCGCCGACGGGAATGCCGACACCTCGCGCGATGTTGTTGGCTGTGCCGAGCGGGATGATCGCGATGGGCTTTCTGCTCGACGCCATGGCGATCATCACGGCGTGGACCGTGCCGTCACCACCAGCGACGACCACCACGTCGGCGTCAGAGTCGTGGATCCGAGTCCGCCATCCGGTCGTCGAGGTGGACAGGTGCGACACCTCGCCACCGGCCCCCTCCAGCAGGGCGGTCAGGCTGTCCCCGGAATGGTCTCCCTCTCCCGAATCGGGGTTGTGAACCAGGAGCATCCTCGACGTCGACATGCATTGTTCATATCCCCGGTGCGGAAATTCGGGAACCCGTGGCCGTGGGCCCCTGGCCGTTCGGCACACCGGACGGCCCGGCCGGGTAGATGCAGACCATGAGCAACGAAGAGCAGGTCGACGTCGTGATCATGGGTATGGGTCCGGGCGGGGAGGACGTCGGCAACGAACTGGCATCGGCCGGTCTTTCGGTGACCGGCATCGATGCTCGGCTGTTGGGTGGAGAGTGTCCGTTCTGGGGTTGCGTCCCCTCCAAGATGATGATCCGGGCCGCCGACCTTCTGGGTGAGGCCCGCCGGGTGCCCCAGATGGCGGGACGGGCAACGGTCGACCCCGACTGGACGCCCGTGGCGGAGCGCCTCAGGGATGTCACCAAGGACTGGGACGATTCGGAGCACGTAGAGCGTTTCGTGGGCCGCGGAGGAAACTTCGTCCGCGGTCACGCGAAGCTCGTCGAACCAAACTGTGTCGAAGTCGACGGTCGCCGCTTCCGCGCCCGTCGCGGGGTCGTGATCGCAACCGGCACCGAACCCCTCATTCCACCGATCGACGGGCTCGAGGGCCTGCCGTACTGGACCAACCGTGAGGCAATCGAGACCAAAGAGGTGCCCCAGAGTCTGATCGTCGTGGGTGGCGGGGCGATCGGCTCGGAGCTTGCCCAGGTGTTCGCCCGGTTCGGGTCCCGTGTCACGGTGGTCGAATCGGCCGATAGGTTGCTTTCGAGCAACGAGCCCGAGGCGGGAAAGATCCTCCGCGAAGTTTTCGAGAGGGAGGGCATAACGGTCCACACCGGAGTGGGTGCGCGGCGCGTGGATCACGACGGGACCTTTCGGGTGACCCTGGACGGCGGCGAGACGATCGAGGCGGACAAGTTGCTGATCGCCACCGGTCGGAAGGCGAACCTTTCGAACATCGGTCTTGAGGTGTTGGGACTGGACCCGGAGGAGAAGTCACTCAAGGTTGATGAACACCTGCGTGTCGCAGAAGGTGTGTGGGCTCTCGGCGACATAACCGGCAAGGGCCAGTTCACCCACGTGGCGGTGTACCAGGCACACATCGCTGCGGCAGATATTTCCGGCAGGCCCGGAGGACCCGCCGACTACCGGGCGATCCCGAGTGTCTCCTTCACCGATCCCGAGGTCGGGCAAGTAGGTATGACCGAATCTCGTGCGCGAGAGGAGGGGCTCGACGTAGTGGTGGGATCAACTCCGGTGCCGGAGACTGCGCGGGGTTGGATGCACAAGGTGGGTAATGACGGCTTCATCAAGCTGGTGGCCGACCGCGGCGAGGGGGTCCTGGTCGGCGCCACCTCGATGGGTCCCAATGGGGGAGAGGTCCTTGGCCTACTCACCTTGGCGGTCCACGCACGGGTTCCACTCGACACCCTCCGGTCGATGGTTTACGCCTACCCGACCTTCCATCGCGGTGTGGAGGATGCTCTACGGGACGTCGACCTATGAGGCGGCGCTAGCATCCCGAAGAGCCGATTCCAGTGCCTTAGGGGGATACGTGGCAGAGAACTCGCAGAACAATTCGGGGGCAAATAGCAGCCCGGCCATCAACGTCTACTCCGACGAGGCCCGGGTCTTCCCTCCGTCAGATGAGTTCCTTGCCACCGCTCGTTTGACAGATCCCGCAATCTACGAACGGGGTATGGACATCGAAGCCTTCTGGGCCGAACAGGCCCGGGACACGCTCACCTGGTTCAAGGATTTCGACACGACCCTTGAATGGAACCTGCCTGACGCCAAGTGGTTCGTCGGCGGGAAGCTGAACGTCTCCTACAACTGTCTCGACCGTCACGTCGAAGCCGGTCACGGCTCACGTGTCGCCATCCATTTCGAGGGCGAGCCGGGAGATACCCGTACGATCACCTACGCGGAACTCCACGAAGAGGTCCAGCGCTTCGCCAATGTCCTCGTCGACCTGGGGGTCACGACGGGGGACCGGGTCTGCATCTATATGCCGATGATTCCCGAGGCCGCCATTGCGATGCTGGCGTGCGCCAGGCTCGGCGCTCCACACACCCTGGTCTTCGGAGGTTTCAGCCCGGACTCGCTCATCGACCGGATCAACGACGCGGAAGCTGTCGTCGCCATTACCTCAGACGCCGGGTACAGGCGGGGCAAGCCGTCGCCGCTCAAGGTCAACCTGGATGTCGCCCTTGCGGACTGTCCGACGATCCGCAACGTCGTGGTGGTCAACCGTTGTGACACCGAACCCGAGATGGTCGAAGGCCGGGACCTGTGGTGGCACGACCTGATGGATTCGGTATCGACAGATTGCCCCCCGGTGCACCTCGACAGCGAGCACCTGTTGTTCCTGCTCTACACCTCGGGCACCACCGCCAAGCCCAAGGGGATCATGCACACGACGGGTGGCTACCTGACCCAGGTCGCCTGGACCCACCGGGAAGTCTTCGACCTACACCCCGAGAGCGACGTCTACTGGTGTTCGGCGGACATCGGATGGGTGACCGGGCACAGCTACATCGTCTATGGACCACTCACCAATGGTGCGACGGTGGTCATGTACGAGGGAACCCCCGACACACCCAGGGAGTCGGAGCGCCCCTCCGAGGATCCGGCGTCATGGCCGAAGGATCGAATCTGGGACATCGTCGAGCGATATGGCGTGACCCAGCTCTACACCGCACCCACCGCAATTCGGGCGTTCATGAAGTGGGGCGATGAGGAGCCCGCCCGTCACGACCTGAGTTCGTTGCGGCTGCTCGGTTCGGTGGGGGAGCCGATCAACCCCGAGGCGTGGATGTGGTACCACGAGAACATCGGCGGCGGCCGCTGCCCGGTAGTGGATACCTGGTGGCAGACCGAGACCGGCGGAATCATGGTTTCACCGCTGCCGGGAATCACGACGACCAAGCCCGGTTCGGCCTGCGCCGCCATTCCCGGAGTCGCTATCGAGGTTGTCGACGACGTGGGGAACAAGGTCGAGGAGGGCGGCGGTTACCTGACAGTGACCAAACCGTTCCCCTCCATGCTCCGAGGCATCTGGAAGGCCCCCGAGCGCTTCCTCGACACTTACTGGAGCCGCTTCCCAGGCCGCTATTTCGCAGGCGACGGGGCCAAGGTCGACGCGGACGGATACCTGTGGCTGATGGGCCGGGTGGACGATGTCATGAACATCTCCGGTCACCGCATCTCGACCACCGAGGTCGAGTCCGCGCTGGTCGACCACGAAGCCGTCGCCGAGGCGGCGGTGGTCGGCGCAGAAGATCCGCTCTCCGGTCAGGCGATCCACGGATTCGTGATCCTCATCGGCGGGGTCGAGGAATCCCCCGAACTCATCGAGGCCATCCGTCAGCACGTCTCGAAGAAGCTCGGCGCGATTGCACGTCCCAAGTCGGTCGTCGCGGTCGCCGATCTACCCAAGACGCGTTCGGGCAAGATCATGCGACGGCTGCTGCGTGACATGGCAGAGGGTCGCGCCCTGGGCGATGTGACCACGCTGGCCGACGCCGGCGTGATGGACACCATCCGAGCGGGCTCGGCCCAGCCCGAATAGAAACCGGCACGTACAGAACTAACCTCTGTGGCGTGCCTGTCTGGGATGAAACATTTTCAAACTGGTTGTGGAACGAAAAGCCGGCGACTTCCGGGCCGACCGTGGTGTTCGACATGGACGGCGTTCTGTCCAACGCAAGTGGCCGTCAGCACTTCCTGAACCCCGGTCGGAGGGACTGGGACTCGTTCTTCCACGCCTGCGGCGACGACGAGCTCATCGAAGAGGTTGCAACTCTCCTGCGGGTCATCGATGCCGACCACCGCATCGTGCTCCTGACCGCCCGACCCATGAGTGTCCAACCGCAGACACTCGGGTGGCTGAAACGTCATGATCTGCGCTGGAACTGCCTGATCATGCGTGAATACGGTGATTTCGCGCCTGCAAGGGTCTACAAACGTCGGACCGTCCACGAGTTGCGTCACAAGGAATTCGACCTTCGCCTGGCTTTCGAGGACGATCCCCGCAACGTGGACATGTTCCACTCTGAGGGAATTCCGTGCATCTACATTCATTCGGGCTACTACGAGTGAGGCAGAGCGGGTCCAACTGAGCGGCGCTTCAGTCGCTCGGCGCATCGGTGAGTGAAGCACGGTCCAGAGGCCTACCGTGTGAGAAGTTCACCGAACGAATGACCTGGATCGATCGCGGATGCTGAATAACCTGAAAACTGCAGTTCTGTTGGCAGGGCTCGGCGGGTTCTGCATGGCGATCGGATTCATTTTCGGTGGCTCATCGGGAATGACCATCGGGCTGCTGATCGGCCTGGCGATGTGCGGTGGGTCCTACTGGTTCTCGGACAAGCTCGCGATTCGCTCGGCCAACGCTGTGGAAGTTACCCAGCAGCAGATGCCCCAGTACCACGCGATCATGTCGGACCTCTGCCAAAAGGCCGACATTCCAATGCCTCGGCTCTACGTGTCGCGCAAGCCCCAACCCAACGCCTTCGCGACGGGTCGCAGTCCCGAGCACGCGGCAGTTTGTGTGACCGAAGGCCTGTTGCAGGTCCTCACCTGGAGAGAGATCGAGGGAGTGCTCGCGCACGAACTTTCCCACGTCCGGAACCGCGACATCCTCATCGGCTCGGTGGCCGCCGCACTGGCGATGGGCATCACCTTCGCTGCCAGCATGGCCCGCTGGGGTCTGATGTTCGGAGGCTTCGGCGGGGGAGGCCGTGGCGACGACCGAGACGGCAATCCGTTCGCAGCGCTACTGATGATGCTGCTCGCCCCCGTTGCTGCAGCTGTCATCCAGATGGCGATCAGCCGCAGCCGTGAGTTCGAGGCCGATGCGTCGGCGGCACGGATCCTGGGCACCGGAGAACCCCTGGCAGCAGCGCTCGAGAAGCTCGAGTTCGGAGCCAAGCGAATCCCGGCGGACATCAATCCGGCCGAGGCGTCCGCCTACATCGTCAACCCCCTCGCGGGTGTGTCGATGGCCAATATGTTCTCGACCCACCCGCCCGTCGCCGAGCGAATCGCCCGGCTACGAAGCGGTGCGTGGGCCTGAAGCTCCGGTTCAGTCCCTGAAGTTGCCGAACTGCAACGGAATACCGAAATCGTGTTCCTTGCAGGCGGCGATTACCGACTGAAGATCGTCGCGCTTCTTGGCCGTGACCCGAATCTGCTCACCCTGGGTCTGTGACTGGGTTCCCTTGAGCCCCAGATCCTTGATGAACTTGTTGAGCTGCTTGGCCTTGTCGGAACTGATACCGGCGACGAGCTTCGCGACCTGGCGGGCCGAACCGCCTGAAGCGTCCTCGACCTTCTGGTAGTCGAGCGCCTTCAGCGAGAGCTGACGCTTGACCAGCTTCTCCTCGAGAACCTGACGAACCGCGTTGAGTCGGTCGGTGCTTGCCGACTTCAGCGTGATGGATTCATCGTCGAGTTCGACCGCCGAGTTGGTGTTCTTGAAGTCGAAGCGATTGACGATCTCGCGCATCGCCTGATCGACCGCGTTGCGAATTTCCTGGTGATCAACCTCTGAGGTGATGTCGAAGCTGGGCATGGCTTGTCTCCTTGGCCTACCTGGTTCATACCGGATCTGGATCCGGCTTCGTACTCGAAGCCAGACAACGCTATCGTGACGGCCCGTTGGGTCGGTGCCCGAGCGGACAAAGGGAACAGGCTGTAAACCTGTCGGCATTGCCTTCGAAGGTTCGAATCCTTCCCGGCCC
>JBATWQ010000316.1:0-3283 GCA_049672765.1 Microthrixaceae bacterium
AGCGAGCCTATGTCCACGGGTGCGACAATTGAGCGACGCTGGAGGCTGGAAATGACTGATTCACAGGACACAGATCCACACGGGGCCCAACCACCCAAAACGCTGCACCACGCGGACGTCGACCTGGAGGTCCACAAGTTGGTCGTCGGTCCGGTTGACAACAATGTTTTCGTGCTGCGATGTCGGCACACAGGTGAGTCGGTGTTGATCGACGCGGCCAACGAACACCAGAAGCTGCTCGACCTGGCTCGGAGCCTCGGAGTCCGACGCGTGATTGAAACCCATGGCCATTGGGACCACATCCAGGCGATTCCCGAGATGCGCGACGCCGGCTATTCGGTCGGGGTCACCGCTGCGGACTCGGCCATGCTCGACAGCTACGACGAGTTGATCGACGATGACACCGTCATCGAGGTGGGTGACCTCCGTCTGCACACCATCCTGACCCCGGGCCACACTCCGGGGTCGATGTGCTTCTCGGTCGAGGGCAAGCCGTTGCTGTTCAGCGGCGACACGCTCTTTCCCGGGGGTCCGGGCAACGCGACCTTCGACGGAGGCGATTTCGGGTCGATCATCGAGTCGATCGACAGGCGCCTTTTCGCCCGGTTCTCTCCCGACACGATCGTCATGCCCGGCCATGGCAATGACACCACGATCGGCGCCGAGTCACCGCACCTCCAGGAGTGGGTCGACCGCGGCTGGTAGGAGAGTTCAGCCGGCTGCGGTTCAGCCGGTGATATCTACCGACACCTCGTCTGGGTGCTCGATGACGACGGAGCCAGCCTTGGAAATGCGCTCCATGGCCCGGCACGCCTTCCAACTACGCAGAACCAGGACAGCGCCGCCGGCGGTGAGCACAAGGACCGCGGCCAGAATCAACACGCCGGGGGCGTCGAAACCGACGAGGATCGTCCGCGTGTTCAACACCACGATCAGTACACCCACCAGCGTTCCCAGGACCCGGGGGGCCATCACCTTCACGACCCAGGCGGCAAAGGGCGCCACCACCACCGCTCCTGCCAACAGTGCAACAACGTGGGACCAGTTGACCTGCTCGCTGCTCAGGTGGAGAAGGAACCCGAGGCTCGCACCAAGCGCAACCAGCAACTCTGCCAAAGAAGCAGACCCTATGGCCGTCCGAGGTTCCATTCGTCCGGCCGTCATTAGGGTCGGCGTCGCAACCGGTCCCCAACCTCCACCACCGATGGCGTCGATCACGCCACCAGCCAGCCCCAACGGAACCAGGAAGCGGACTCTCAGCGATGACGGATCAACCACTGCGCGGGCAACGTCGAACGCGAAGCGGTAGAGCATGTACAACCCGAGTGCGCAGAGGATCCCAGCAGTGAACGGGGCGACGTCCGAGCCGTCGACGTTGGAGAGGAACGTGGCCCCGAAGTAAGCACCGAGAGCTCCCGGGACCCCGATCAGCCCGACCGTGCGCCAGTGCACGTTGCCGAACTTCCAGTGGCTTCCGCCCGACACGAGTGCGGTTCCCACCTTGGCAGCGTGAATCACCGCCGAGGCCGACGCGGCCGACGCCCCCGAGGCGACGAGCATCGAGGTGCCGATGACCCCAAAACCCATGCCGAGTGACCCGTCGATGAGCTGTGCCACCAAGCCTGCCAGGGCAAAAACGATCAGCTTTTCCATATCTATCTCGCTGCCGAGCCTGCCGTCGGGTGTTCCGCCCTCGAACTATTCTTCACCTTTCCCATGAAACAGATGTGAATTGCAGTTGTCAAGCCCTTCGTGGAGATTTGGTATTTCCACTACGGGCATAGTGGAAATAGACTGTTGCAGCCCTCCTGTGCGAGGGGGAAGGATTGATGCATGGCGACAAATCAGACTGCGACCGCCGAAACTGTGACTGGCAAGACCGTTGACACGCTCGACGTCGCTTCGATCAAGGCCGATTTCCCGATTCTCAAGCGCATCGTCAACGACAGACGGCTGGTGTTTCTCGACTCCGCCGCCTCATCGCAACGACCGAGTTCGGTCCTCGACGCAATGGACAGCTATTACGAACTCCACCACGCCAACGTGCACCGGGCCGCCTACACCCTGGCCGAGGAAGCCACGAACGCCATGGAGGGCGCCCGACGCAACGTCGCACGGTTCATCGGCTCAGATGATGCCGACGAGATCATCTTCACCAAGAACGCCACCGAGTCCCTCAACCTGGTTGCCCGTTCCTGGGGCGCCGCCAACCTGGGTCCCGGCGACAGCGTCGTCCTGACCCAGTTGGAACATCACGCCAACATCGTCCCCTGGCAGCAGCTGTCGGCCGAGAAGGGCTTCGAGATCCGCTGGATTCCCCTCACCAACGATGCACAGCTGGATCTGACCAACCTTGATCAGCTACTCGATGGCGCAAAGCTTCTCGGGGTCTCGGCGATGTCGAATGTTGTCGGCACGCTCACCCCGGTGCGACAGCTTGCGGACGCAGCCCATGCCGCCGGCGCTCTCGTGGCGGTGGACGCGTGTCAGTTCGTTCCGCACCTCGCCACCGATGTCCATGCAATGGGTGCCGACTTCCTTGCCTTCTCAGGCCACAAGATGCTCGGCCCCACCGGGGTCGGAGTGCTCTGGGCGCACAAGGAGTTGCTCGAGGCCATGCCCCCGTTCTTGGGCGGCGGAGGCATGATCCTCGATGTTCGCCTCGACGGCTTCACCCCTGCTGAGGTGCCCCACAAGTTCGAGGCCGGCACTCCCCCAATCGCAGAGATCGTCGGCCTGGGAGCGGCGGTCGATTACCTGGACAAGATCGGAATGGACGCGGTCCGGGCGCACGAGATCTCGCTCACCGAATACGCGCTCCGAACCTTGAAGGAGCGCTTCGGAGATCGGATCTCGATCTACGGTCCCCAGGACGCCACCAAGCGGGGTGGAGTAATGAGCTTCGGCTTCGACAACCTCCATCCCCACGATCTGTCACAGATCCTGAACGACCACGCCGTGTGTGTCCGACCGGGTCACCACTGTGCAAAACCGCTCATGCGAGTTCTCGAAGTCGGCGCCACCGCGCGAGCATCGTGGTATGTCTACAACGACGAATCTGATATCGATGATCTGAGCGACGCGATCGAAGCTGCCGGTCAGTTCTTCGCGATGTAACACCACGAAACCTCGCTTCCCACCTGCAGCCGACTCCCAACTACTTCTTTCACACAAACGGAGGGCACCGAAATGTCGGGCCTTGAAGACCTCTACCGCGAGATCATTCTCGATCACTACCGCAGCCCGCGGAACCGGGGTGAACTCGAAACTCCCCCGGCGCATC
>JBATWQ010000317.1:0-23433 GCA_049672765.1 Microthrixaceae bacterium
CGGTGCAACTCATGTAGCTTTTGGTCCTTTGGTTTGATAGTTGTTCGGCCCGACCTCGTCTGTCCGGGTCGGTGACGCGTCCGCGACGATCGCCAACACCGCACCGACCTCGACCTGCTGCCCTTCCGATACCCCGAGAGCTTCGACCACCCCATCGGATGGTGAACGAATCTCGTGCTGCATCTTCATTGCTTCGAGCCACATCAGCGGATCTCCCTTGGAGACCGGCTGACCGATCTCGACAGCGAGCCGGACGATCGACCCGGGCATCGGTGCCAGCAACGACCCGGGGACCACTTCGTCCTGGGCTTCCGGGAACCGACTCGCAGGCACAAGGCTGACGTTGCCCCGGCGGGAGTCCACACAGACAAGCCCGGGGTAGGTCGAGACCCGGAAGCTCTCACGAACTCCGGCGATCTCGAGGACCACTTCTCCCGGGCCGGCCGAAATGAGCGATGGATCGTCACCAAGTTCCGGGCTGACGAGATTCAGGCCGTCGCGGGTGAGCTCGTAGGCGACGTCGATCGTCGCTCCGTCCGAGATTCTGAACCCCCGCACTTGGGGCTGGGATCGCACGTTGCGCCAGCCGCTCGGGATTCCGGCCAGTACCGGCGCCGCGCGCCTGGCGGCCGCGGCCATCGCCAGCGCTGCCGCAATCGCAGAAACCTCGACCGCTGAAGCCTCGATCGAGCCGATCGACGCATCGGGGTCTGGGCCCACCAGATCGTCATGGTGGTCGACCAGGAATCCAGTGTCGGTGAGTCCTGCAGCGAACGCGTCGTGGCCGAGAATCGAAACGAGGTGGGACCGATTCGTCACAAGACCGTGGATGGTTGCCGATTCGAGGGCTGCCCGGAGCCGACGAATGGCTTCGCCCCGACCGGGCGCCCAGCTGATCACCTTGGCGAGCATCGGGTCATAGTTCGTGCCCACGACGGTGGAACTCTCGACACCGCTATCCAATCGCACTCCCGCGCCGGCCGGGTTGTTGAACTCTGCGGTCACACGATCCAGTTCGAATCGGTGCAGGGTTCCGGAACTCGGGCGGTAGTCGGCTGAAGGGTCCTCCGCGTAGAGGCGCACCTCGATCGAGTGGCCGGACGAGGAGGTCTCCTCGAGTTCGAGGCTCTGACCCTGGGCCACTTGGATCTGCAGCGCCACCAGGTCGAGGCCCGTGACCATCTCGGTGACAGGGTGTTCGACCTGGAGCCGGGTGTTCATCTCGAGGAAGAAGAAACGGCCCTGGTCATCGGCGATGAACTCGACCGTTCCAGCGCCGACGTAGCTGATCGCCTCGCCTGCCTTTCGGGCGGCCTCGAACATGGCTTCGCGAACTCCGTCGATCCGCTCCAGCAACGGTGAAGGTGACTCTTCGACGACCTTCTGGTGGCGCCGCTGGATTGAACATTCCCGCTCACCCAGAACGGCGATCGCACCCGAGGCGTCACCCATTACCTGGACCTCGACGTGGTGACCCGACACCAGGTACGGCTCGCAGAACACAGTGGGGTCACCGAAGGCCGCCTGTGCCTCAGCACGGGCCAAGTTGATGTCACCGGGCAGGTCCTGCAGCGTCGAGACGATTCTCATCCCGCGGCCCCCGCCACCCGCCGAAGCCTTTATCAGCACGGGCAGGTCGGCCTCGGTGATCGACGACGGGTCGAGCTGTTGGAGCACGGGAACCCCGGCGTCCGCCATGAGCTTCTTGGACTCGATCTTCGATCCCATCGAGCGGATCGCCTGGGGCGACGGGCCGATCCACGTGAGCCCTGCGGTCTGAACGGCTTCGGCGAACTCGGCGCTCTCGGAGAGGAAGCCGTATCCGGGATGGACCGCATCGGCACCGCTTCGCTGCGCCGCATCGATGAGCAACTCGATGCGCAGGTATGTCTCGGCAGCTGTGTCTCCGGGCAGGTGCACAGCCGCGTCCGCTTCGCGAACATAGGGCGAAGCGGCGTCGGAATCGGAGTGGACCGCGACGGTTCCGATACCCAGATCCCTACAGGTTCTGAACACCCGTCGGGCGATCTCGCCCCGGTTGGCCACCAGTACTGACTTGATCATCACAATCACATCCTGAAGACGCCGAAGCCGTCGGCGCCCTTGACCGTTCCGGAGTGGATCGCGGAGAGCGCCATTCCCAGAACTGTGCGGGTATCGCGAGGGTCGATGATCCCGTCGTCGAGCAGGCGGCCCGACAGGAAGGGCGCCAGCGACTCGGCCTCTATCTGGCCCTCGATCATTTCGCGCAACTGGGCGTCGGCCTCCTCGTCATAGACCTGACCGCGGGACTCGGCGGCCTGACGGGCGACGATGGAGATGACACCGGCGAGTTGCTGTGGGCCCATGACGGCCGACTTCGCATTTGGCCAGGTGAACAGGAACCGAGGCTCGTAGGCTCTTCCGCACATTCCGTAGTTGCCGGCGCCGTAACTTGCTGCCATGACGACGGTGATGTGGGGAACCTTCGAGTTGGCGACCGCGTTGACCATCATCGCCCCGTGTTTGATGATGCCTCCACGTTCGTACTCCTCTCCCACCATGTAGCCGGTGGTGTTCTGGAGGAATAGCAGCGGGGTGTTGGTCTGGTTGGCCAGTTGGATGAACTGCGCTGCCTTCTGGGACTCCTCGCTGAAAAGCACGCCTCGGGCGTTGGCGAGGATGCCGATCGGGTAGCCGTGTAGGCGGGCCCAGCCCGTCACGAGGGAGGATCCATAGAGGGCCTTGAACTCGTCGAAGTCGGAGTCGTCGACGATTCTGGCCAAGACCTCGCGAGGGTCGAAGGGCACCTTCGGGTCGGTGGGAACCAGACCGAGGATCTCGTCAGGGTCATAACGGGGTTCGAGCACGTCCCGGGACGGCGGCGGACCCGCCTTGTGCCAGTTGAGACGGCCGACGACCCTGCGTGCGGTTCGGATGGCGTCGTGTTCGTCCAGCGCGAAGTAGTCCGCTAGTCCCGACACCCGGGCGTGCATCTCTGCGCCACCGAGCGACTCGTCGTCGGAGTCCTCGCCGGTTGCCATTTTGACCAGCGGCGGCCCGGCGAGAAATACCTTGGAACGCTCCTTGATCATGATCACGTGGTCAGACATGCCGGGAACGTACGCACCGCCTGCGGTCGAGTTTCCGAACACGATCGATACGACGGGGATGCCGGCTGCCGAAAGCCTGGTGAGGTCCCTGAACATCGCGCCACCCGGAATGAAGATTTCCTTCTGGGTCGGAAGGTCAGCGCCGCCGGACTCGGTCATGCCGATGACCGGCAGCCGGTTCTGGCGGGCGATCTCATTGGCCCTGAGGATCTTCTTGAGTGTCCAGGGGTTGCTCGCCCCACCCTTGATCGTGGGGTCGTTGGCGCTGATCATGCACTCGACGCCGTTGACCACGCCGATTCCGCTGACGACGCTCGCCCCCACCACGAAGTCGCTCCCCCACGCCGCCAAGGGCGAGAGTTCGAGGAACGGGGAGTCTCGGTCCAACAGCAACTCGATGCGCTCACGTGCAAGGAGCTTGCCCCGCTTGCGATGACGCTCGATGTACTTGGCTCCGCCACCGTCGACGGCCTTGCGTTGCTCGACATCCACCGCGGCTATCTGTTCGAGAAGTGCGTCCGAATTGGACCTGAACGTCTCGTCTCCAGTGTCGATGACTGATTTCAGTACGGTCACAGAAGCTCCTCCGGAACGTCGACGTGGCGCGACCTGAGCCACTCACCGAGTGCCTTTGCCTGGGGATCGAAGCGGACATTGGATGCGACGCCTTCGCCGAGAATTCCCTCGATGACGAAGTTGATCGCCCGAAGGTTTGCCAGCACATGGCGGGTCACGAGCAGCTCTGCGGTCTCGGGGAGCAGACGCTTCAGTTCGGCGACGTCCAGATAGGAATGGAGCCACTCCCACGCACGATCATTCCTGACCCACACTCCGATGTTCGCGTTCCCACCCTTGTCTCCGCTACGGGCGCCGGCGATAGTACCGAGCGGAACCCGCCGCGTTGCGCCTGACGTTGCGGTAATCGCACCGGCGTTGTCCGAGCTCGCGTTGTCCGAGCTCGCGTTGCCCGAGCTCGCGTTGCCCGAACCCGTGTTGCCCGAACCCGTGGCGGTTCGGTTCGAGTCCGCCCGGCTCGAACCCGGCGGGTTCGGCTCTGTCGAGCTAGCAGCGGGCGAGTTCGTTTCGTTCGTCAACAAGTCGGGGTCGATTGCGATGGGGCTGACGGACCCGTCTGGGAAGACCGCCCGGTGGGCCACCACCGCCGCCGGCACATGGGCGGCTGTGAACACGCCGTAGGGCGATCCCTTGGACGGGGGCGCCGTGACGTGGAATCCCGGGTAGCTGGCGAGCGCCAATTCGATCGCCGCTCCGGAGAATGCCCTGCCAACCGAATCGGCGTCGTCACCTCTGGCGACGCAGTGCAGCATGGCGCTTGCGGTTTCTTCGGTGTCGGCGTCGGGCCTGTCGGTACGTGCGAGCGTCCACGTCAGATCGGCCGAAAGTCCTGAGTCCCTCTGGGCTGATTCCATCTGGGCCCGTACCAGCGCCGCCTTGTCTTCGATGTCCAGACCGGTCAGCACGAACACGACCTCGTTCCGGAATCCGCCAAGGCTGTTGACCCCAACCTTCAGGGTCGGCGGCGGAGGCTCCCCAACCGCTCCGCTGAGACGCACCCTGTCGGGACCGGCATCTTCGAGTGTGACCGTGTCGAACCTTGTCGTGACGTCCGGACCCAGGTACCGGGCACCGCCGATCTCATAGAGCAGTTGGGCCGTCACGGTATCGACAGTCACCGCTCCCCCTGTCCCAGGATGTTTGGTGATGACGCTCGAACCGTCGGCGTGGACCTCGGCGATGGGGAACCCGGCGTGTCGAAGATCTGCTATCTCGGTGAAGAACGCAAAGTTCCCACCGGTCGCCTGGGTGCCACACTCGATGACATGGCCCGCGGCCACGGCACCTGCGAGCTGGTCGTAATCGTCGAGGGACCAACCGAAGTTGGCCGCCGCCGGACCGACAACCAGGGAGGCATCGGTGACCCGACCCGTGACCACCACCTGGATGTCGTGTCTGAGTAGTTCGGCGATACCCCAACCACCCAGATAGGCGTTGGCCGCGATTGGCGAGCCGAGCCCGAGTTCGTCGGCACGCGGCAACAGGTCGTCGCCCTCTACGTGACCCACCGCGACATCCACTCCGATGCGCGTGGCCAAATCCCGGACCTTGGCTGCCAGGCCGGCAGGGTTGAGGCCCCCGGCGTTGACCACAATCTTGACCCCTCGTTCGACGGCAACAGCGAGCGAGTCCTCCATCTGACGCAGGAAGGTTTTCGCGTAGCCGAGTGATTCGTCGCGCAACCGATCCATGGCGAGGATCAACATGGTGAGTTCGGCGAGGTAGTCCCCGGTCAGCACGTCGATTTCACCGCCGTCGAGCATCTCGGCGACTGCATCGAATCGATCGCCGTAGAAACCGGACGCGTTTGCGATCCGTAGAACGTCGCTCATCCGACTGGCCTCCTACCGCCTCCGGGTGGCCCCGCGAACGCCTGGGCCATGTCCAACCAGGCGTCGGCGTCTGCCCCAATGGCCTCTAGGGAGAGGTCGGACCGGTGCCGGCGCTGGGTTACCAGCAGACAGAAATCCTGGGCGGGGCCGGTCACGGACTGCTCGGCGTCCTCGGGGCCCCAGGTCCACTCGGTCCCATCAGGTGCGTCGAGTGAAACCCTGAACTCGCCGGTCGGCGGCGTCATGTCGTTGTTGATGTATGCGAAATCCCGGGTCCGGACACCTATGTGGGCGATGTGTCGGAGCCGCTGGGTGGGTTGACGCTCGATCTTGAGGGCATCGACGATGTCTTGGCCGTGGGCCCAGGTTTCCATGAGTCGGGCGGTCGCCATCGACGCTGCGCTCATCGGAGGGCCGAACCATGGGACCTTCTGGCCCGACGGCACGTTCCCGAGCGCCTCGACGAGCTTGGGGCGGCCCTCGCGCCAGCGCTGCATCAACTGCTGTCGAGGGCCTTGTGCCATTGCGAAGGCTTCGTCATCGACGAGGTTTCCGAGCTGTTCAGGTGTGGCTCGGGCCAGCAGGTCCTGGAGGTATTTGTTGAACCCGTCCGGATCGTCTGCAGCCTTGATCGCAACGATGTCGGTCCAGCAGAGGTGCCCAATTTGGACGCCGATGGTCCATCCCTCTGCTGGTGTTGGCGACGCCCACTGTTCATCGCTGACACCCGAAACCGTGTCGTCGAGCGCTTGTCCTTCGGCCGCCAGGTCTTCGAGGAGTGATGCGAGATCTGCCACATCGCACAGTTACACATCGCCCTGAACAAATCAATGACGCGTGATTGTTTTTACGTAACCATCCCCTTCGGTCAGCTGCGGGGCAGATCTCGTCGAGTGGAACTCGATCGCTCACCTGGGGTTGTCGGCCGGTTCGCAGCGGGGCCAGCCCTGGCGCCACGCTGACGATTTCGTGTGCGTATACCGCTCCGCCGGCCCCGCCCTGACAGAGGGTCTCGATCGGTGACGTCCACGGCTCCGGCACGAGGATGCGGTCCAATCCCCCACTGCGCATGGATGCCGCTTCTGCCCACCACTTTGCGAGCGAAGGATCCTGATCCCGACCTCCGCCCGTCTCGTGCTCGAGGTTGGCCACCAGTCCGTCCCAGCCGGGCAGTTCCCACATGTTCACGACCTGGGGCCACGCTCCGGTTGACCCGATGGTCGACCACACTCCGCAGCAGAGCTGATTGCGCTCCTCACGTGCGATCGGGCACCAGTTGGCGGTCATGTGGTGCTGGTACCGGGCGCGGTTGTGACCGGTTATGTCGATCAGTTCGTGGATGTAGACGCGGTCATTCTGGCGGGCAGTGTTCTGGGCGGGAGCGTTCTGGCCGGGAGTGTTCTGGCCGGGATCGATCTGGCTCACACTGGCCTCGCAAAGAGACTCTCGGGATTGATGTCGGCACGCTCCAACCGCCGACCCAGACCCGTCGATCGGGTGACGGGACGATCGACCGCATCTCTGATCGCCCCCTCGGACGCGATGACCGTCAGCCGCGACTTGGCCCTGGTAACAGCGGTGTAGAGCAACTCGCGGGTGAGTATGCGCGACCCTGCGGGTGGCAGGCTCACGATTACGTGGCCGAACTCAGACCCCTGGCTCTTGTGGATGGTCATGGCCCACTGCGTCGCAATGTGGTCCAGGCGTGCCGCCTCGATCACGCGTTCACGATCTGCGCTCGGGAACCAGACCTGGAAGTGGTCGTCACTGGCCACCGCAACCCCCACGTCCCCGTTGAACACATTGTTCAAATAGTCGTTCTCGGTGACCATCACGGGGCGACCGGCATAGAACGGATTCCAGCCGATGAACCCTCGTTCGCGTAGCGCGTCCTCGACCAGCTTGTTCCACGACATGACACCGGATGACCCAACTCTGAGTCCACACAGGACCTTGGTTCCCCCGATGTGTTCGAGAGCCCGGGCCACGTCGCCGTCGATTGCGGCCTTGACCGCTTCCACCGCTTGGTCCACAACCAGGGATTCCACGATCGACCGGCCTGATGACGGAGGGTTCGAAGAAGCGCGGTCGCTGGTGAATCCGTCGCCTTGTTCGACCCAGACGACGTCGTCCACGCCGGAGCGAAGAAGCGAGACGGCGTCGTCACCTCGGCCCTTCCGAATTGCGCCGGCAAGTTCAAGGATCGGGGAACCTGCGGCTTGGCGGTGGACCGTTCGCAGGGTCCGGACGCTAGCCCGGATCGCTGCGGGTGCCACGGGCATGCCCGACTCGGCGGGCTCGGCAGATTCAGAGGGCACGTCGGCAGATTCGGGGGGCACGTCAGCAGATTCGGGGGTGTCAGATTTAGACCCGGACAGGCCGACGATGTCGCCCAGAACGACGCCGGCTTCGACACTTGCGAGCTGATATGGATCGCCCACGAGTACAACTTTCGCGTCGGGCTTGATGGCGGAGAGCAGGTGCGCCATGAGCGACACCGACACCATCGAAACTTCATCAACAATCACCACGTCGTGGACCAGGCGACTGTCGGGTCCGTGACGGAATCCTGCGTCCCCGCGGCTCCCCAACAACCGGTGGATCGTTGTTGCCTCAACGGACTGGAGTGAGTTGACCACCTGGGGAGCAAGGTCGGCGCCGAGGGCTGCGATGGCGCCGCGGATCGATTCAGTCATGCGCGTCGCGGCTTTCCCGGTGGGCGCGGCTAGTGCGATCTGCAGGTCCGAGCCGGCGTCGTGAAGTCCACTGAGAAGCCCGGCGAGGAAGCGGGCGACGGTCGTCGTCTTTCCGGTTCCGGGGCCACCTGAGATGACCACGAGGTCGCGTTGTAGCCCTGCCAGCGCTGCCGCCAATTGGTCCCTGTCCGGGCCGCCACCTCCGCCTGCGTCCGCGTCAGCGGGCCCCTGGCCGAACAGGCGACGAACATGTGTCTCGGCCGCGATCATCGAATCCGCATTCCGGGAACCGTCCCCGGCAGCGGTCGAGTTGGTCCGGTGGACCAGATCTGCGGCGACGTACCTCTCGAGGTACCAGTAACGACTGAGGTAGAGAAGACCACCGTCCAGAATCAGGGGCTTGAGGCGACCACTGGCAGCACTGATGACACTGGTGGCACTGGCAGCGCTTCGTGGGTCCACAGAAAGCGGCTCACCCGGCTCACCGAGTCGTGCGACCAGATCCGATTCGGAGATCTCTGCTTCCCAGGTCACCGGGTCCGGCCAAGGGAGCCGGGCGATGCCCTCGTCGAGTCCGCCCAGACCTTGTCCGTCGTGGTCGACAGATTTCCGGCCGACCGCGACCTGGTCGGTGTCCACGATCTCTGCATCCGGCAGCGAGTCGACCGAGGAGACGATTGTGGCCGCGACAGTGGCGAGATCGACACAGACGTGCCCCAGCAGTGGCGCCCTCACCGCCAGCGCAGCCGCCAGCAGGACCGACTCCGACTCCGCCCCGGACGACCTGGCGAATGTCGCAACCGTGTTGACCTCGGTGACGCCGACTACCCCAGCCTCGACAAAGGGACGAAGGAACTGCACGGACTCTGGAACTAAGACTTCCGAGTTCATCAGGAGACCTCTTGGTGAAGATCATGATCTAAGGCGTCGCTGAGTGACTCGACGAGTTCTGGCGGAACCGACCAGGTGAAAACGCCGGCGGGCGAGCCCGCCCAATAGCCCGACTCGGAAATGGGAGTGCGGGCTCCGACCATCCCTCTGAGACAGAGGTACGCGACCGGGCCCATATGCCTGGCGGGGTCGTAGTTGACGAGCCTGAGTCGGAGGTACCGATGTAGGGCCACCGAATAGATGAGCGCCTGCAGGAAGTACTGGTGGTGCTCCATGGCATCTGCGAGTAGGTCGGGGTGATAGTCCCCCACCGTTTGCCCCTCGGCTCCGGAGAGCTGGTTCGTCTTGTAGTCGAGCACCGAATATCGGACCTGATCTCCGACCGGATATCGGAAGATCAGGTCGATTGCACCGCTCATATAGCCGGTCAGATCCACGTGCGAGAGACCCAGGCCCAACTGCTCGGCCCAGTGCCGCAGCGGATGGCCTGACCCGAGATGGTCAGCGACGATCTCACCAATCCTTCGTGCAGCAAGGATCTGATTGGGCGCTACGGGAATGTAGAAGTCCAGTTCGTTGAGTCGGTCACCGGAACCGAGGTCCGCGAGGCGTAGGTTTCCGAACTTGGCGCCCAACGGCGTGAGAAGAGTCTGGGCCAGCGCCTCGGGCAGACGCTCCCGCTGCTCGGCTGTGACGGCGAAGTGGCGCTGGTTATCCAGCGCTGCGCTAAATGCCCCGACCGCGTCGGGGCTCGTGAAGTCGACCACTTCGTAGAGTTCGTGGACCATGCTCCCAAATTCGGCCCCCGCTCCGAGCCCGTCGAAGAGGGTCGGCGCCAGCCAGTCGGAGCCCGAGCCCGAAGTGGATCCGCCGGCAGTGTTCGTATCGGACCGTCGGCGGGGCGGTTCCGACAACCCCTCGTCGCCGGCGCCCCTGTCGTCGGAGTTCTCGATGCTGGGATCGGTTAGCAACCCGGTGTCGGGCGACAGACCTGTCGGCGTAGATGAGTTCGACGATGACGAATCGGTGGGGGCGCCCGGGACGGAGACACGCACGGCGTCCTTGAGACTTGAGAAGGACCAGCGATTGGATGAACGTTCCAGTTCGCGTTCGAGTCGCGCCACCTTCAGCGGTTCGACGGTTCCCGGGTCTGCAGGCCGATGCGGCTTGAACTGCACGGGTTCAGTTGGTTCGTGGGCGACGGTGCTGAGCAGAATGGAGTCGCCGGCCCCCAGGTGATCGAGCCGTTCCGCCAGCCGGGCCGAGGCTTCCTCGATCTTCGGGACCTTGATGGCTACGTCGGACGCCGCATCGCCCTCCACACCAAATAGAAGCCGCGCCAGGCCGGTGAGCTCACACCCGGTCAGCGGCGCCCACCAGGTAACCGTCAGGTGGGATGCCCTGGTCAGTGCGACGTAGGTCAAACGATGTTGATCACCGCAGTTCTGACGCTTGGTCTCTTTCGTAGAGCGAGGAGCAACCGTCGGCCGCTTCCTCACCTTGGCCCGGTTCGGGTCGCTCTGGGCGGTGGAGACATCAAGCACCCTCCGGCCCAGATCGCCGTCGAAGAACGACAGGTCGCCCTTGGCTGTCACCCTGTTGCCTCCAGCTGCCAGGTCGGGCAGCAGGACCACGGGAAACTCAAGTCCCTTGGCCGTGTGGATGGTCAGGATCCTGACGGAATCCTCATCGGACTCGACCCGGCGCTGCATTGCCTCGGCCGCGTCTTCGCCGGTGGCGTCAAGCATCCAATGGTCCAGAAGCTCAAGGGCCTGCGACGCCGTCAACCCTCTGGACCTGTGGGTCGACTCGGCGTGGACAAGTTCTGCGACATGCTCCAGGTCTGTGAGATTCCGCTCCCCCTGCCATTGACCGAGTAGACGAGGAATCAGCCCACTGGTGCGACGAATTTCGGCAAACAGAGCCGACACTCCGTGTCGCTGCAGCACCTCTGCCCAGGATGCCAGTTGGTGCTGCACAGCGATGAGGTCTGCGTTCGTGCTCCTGGGCCCGGAGTCAACGGCCGCAGCGAGTTCTTCAGCTGTCCAGGCGAAGAACCACGTCAGCGCAGCGGCCCCGGCAAGGCGCTGGTCGGCAGGGCGTTCCATTGCCCTCAACAGCGTCAGCCACTGTTCGGCGGCGTCGCTAACCAGGACGCTGTCCTTGATCAGCTTGACACTCGAGATACCTCGACGAGCGAGTGCCTTCGTGACCGGGTCGGCCGCGGCCGCCGAACCGACCAGCACCGCGATGTCTGCGGGTCCAACGCGTTTGGGTGCCTCTTCGCCGGCCTTGGCGTCATCCACGAAAAGTCCGTTGCTGAGAACGCCCAGTGCGGTGTCGGCTAGATCTTCAGCGATACGTCGCTGGTACTTCTCAACGGCGATCTTCTTCTGCTCGGTGTCGAACTCTCGAAATGACCGGTATCCGTCGAGGCAGCGGATATGCAGCCCGGGTGCGTTATGCGCACCACCTACGTCGAATGGAGCCTCGCGGTCCGACGCGTCGCCGCGGAGCTCGCCGTCCCGCATGACAAGACGACGACCGCTGTTGGCAGCCGCGATCTGGACCGGCTGATAGGCAATGTGCTCCTCGCCGAAGAACTGACCGGCGCCGATCGCGTTCATCGCGTTGACCGCCTGGGGAACGGAACGATGATTGGTGAGCAGAACCCGGGGTTCGACCCTTCCTCGTGCCTCGAGGTAGGTGTAGACGTCACCGCCTCTGAAGCCGTATATGGCCTGCTTCGGATCGCCGACGAGGATCAGCGTTGGACGTGGTTCTCCGCTGCCGAACACATCATGAAATATTCCCCACTGGATGGGATCGGTGTCCTGGAACTCGTCGATCAGAGCGACGGTGAATCTCTTGCGCAACTCTTCCAGGGATCGCGGATCGCCACTAACGAGATCCCTGACAGATCCCACCATCGACGTGTAGCTGACAGCGCCGCTGCTCCTGAGCCGCCTGGAAACTTCGGTGGAAGATCGCGTGACGAGGTCGGCCAGCAGGAGGTCGCGGTCTTGTTCGGATTCGGCGGTGACCAGGCAGTCTCCCAGGTTCCGGACCTTCGCAACCGCAGACTGCAGATCGCCGATGGCTGGCAGATCAGACCCGCTGTCGGCCCGGGAGGCCTCGGCGAACAGGACATCGGAGCAGACCTGGCGGATGATCGCCGCTTCTGCAGCGATGACAGCTGGACCGGGGTTGTTGCCGCTCAGCACACCCTGGCTCGCGAGGACACTTGAACAAAATCCATGGATCGTGGAGATCACCGATGTATCAAAGTCCCGAACTGCTCGTTCCAGGCGTGCGCGCCTGGCTTCTCGCTCGCCCTCAGGGACATCGGCCAACTGGGCCAGAACCACATCGGCAGTACCTGAGGGTGCACGCAGATACACCTCCGCGCCGATCAGCGCCGCTCTGATGCGATCGCGAAGTTCGGCGGCTGCCGCCTTCGTGAACGTGACCAGCAGAATCTGCGAAATAGGCACGCCCTGCTCGGCGACGAAGCGGACCGTCAACGCCGCGAGCGTGAAGGTCTTGCCGGTTCCGGCGCTGGCCTCGATCAGCGTCGTGGTCCCGACGGGAAGCGGATCCTGGAGGCTGAATGCCTTTGAGGTTGTCATGATTCCTGCCCATTGTCGGCGGGGTCAACGAGGACGCTGTCGATGGTCCCCCATAGCCGCTTCGCCTCGGAATCGAGGGTGAAACCATCGATGGAAACCTCGCTCAGGTCCGAGGGCTGTAGGGGCCCGAATGCCCTTCGGTGGTACCCGTCGAGGGCTTCGCCTCGCGCATACTGACCGGTGGCTGATCCCCATGCCGAGGCGATACTCGCTCCGGTGAATTTGGCCATCGACGTCTTCTCGAACAGCGGAAGGGCGCAGCTGAGCCCGTCGCGGTACTGACTGACAAGGATGTCCAATGCGTCGAGAGCCGTCTCCCGGCGGATCTCCGTGTCATGGCCAAGAACCGTCCGCACACTCTGGAACGGCCCGGAGCCGGGCCTGACACCGCGTGTGATCACCACGCCGCGCCAGTTGATCTGTGGGCTGCTCGCACACAGGGCCAGCAACTGGATCGCTTGGCGGATCCGATGGAATGGCTTGGACCGGGCGAAACGGATATCGACCGGACCGGGGTGAACCCCATCGGAACAGCCGTCGACACTTCCGACCAGGCGGGCACCCGAAGGCAGCCTGAGATCGATGGGATGCGCGGTGGAAACTGCGTGGCGTACATCCAGGTGCTCGGCCAGGTCGAGCAGTGTTCGAACTTCATCGCTTATGGCGGGCAGCTCACGCTCGGAGATGGCCGGCGGGGGCAGAACTCCAGCTGCACGTTGATGGTCGAGGATCTTCCACAGCTTGCTGTCGGTGATATCGGCCGACGCATAGCTGTCAGCCAACTCGTCAACTTCGTCTGCGAGCAGACCCGCGGTCAGAACGGCTTGACCGATCGCGAAGACGTCGAGGTTGGAAATCGCGGTCGGAAGTTCTTCGTCGTGGGCATCTTCACGGTCCGGCAGGGTCACCCCCAAGGTCGTGTTGAAGAACTTCCTCACCGGGTGGGCAAAGAACGACAGGAGTTCTGCCAGGTCGATCAACTCGGATTCAAGCGAAGAAGGAGCCAGCTGGTGCTCGAGCAGAATTCGATACGCCATGGGCTGGCGCTGTCTGTCGGCCTGCAACGCCAAGGCGCCCTCGAGCGCTATCGGGTCATAGCTGAATGGTCGTGTCAGACCTTTTGGGACCTGGAAGTTCTGTGGATCGAAGGCCTGTCTAGGGTGTTTCATGAATATGCCGTGAGCGCCCTCACGCACCTGTTCGGGGGTCGCGTCGATTGCGGACGCGACCGCCTCGATGAACTCTTCAAGTACAACCGCCGGGGGCACGAGCTGGTTGTTGCGCACATCGGAACCGGTGCAGGTGACGACCAGGTGACTCCTGGCCGACATGACAATGGTGAGTAGATCCGCGCGTGCTCTCGACCGCGGGTCCTGATCACCCACCCATTGCGCACCGGCCGTCAGATCGTCCGACGATTCCGAGGCGGCCGGCAATGAGTCGGAGTCCAGACCCAGAATGCAAACCACCTTGTGGGGCACGCCTGCGAGAACACCTGGACGGGATACCAGGATTGTCCCGTGCGCCAGATTGGCTCTGGGTCGGTCGCCTTCGATCGCAGGTGAAATCAGCTGGCGGAAATCCTCGAATGTGATCTTGAGCTGGCTCGGTGATCCGCTGGCATTGGCGGAAGTCACGACCAGGGATTCGAGGGTCTGGTCGAGAGAGCTCCGCTGCCACTCCATGAAGCGCTCGGGCCTGAGCATCAGGTCCGCTGCCAACCCGACCTTGTGACACCACTGGTCGATAGTGTGGTTCTGTCCGTCGCCGAGTAGTCGCTGCACCTGCTGGGTCGCAGCGACTGCAGCAGCAATACGACCCGCCGCGGCGATCGCCCCTTCTCCCAGACTCAGGGGTGGAACGTCCCCAACGGCAAGCGCATCGGAGGTCGCAATCGGAGGGCTTCCATCCCCGGGGAGCGAAGCCACGCGAAGATCGTCGCCGAGGGCGATCCCCATGAGCAGCTGATCGATCCCCCACGACCACGAGTTGGCTCCGTAGCTGGGATCAATCTCCCATCCACCGCGGTGCTCGCCGTCGAGGCCCCACCGGACCCGCGCCTCTTTGCCGAGAGCTCCGAGTATCCGAAGGTCCTCGTCGACGAGCTCGAAGCGGTCCTGCACAGCCTTTAGGCGCAGCAGAGTGGCCATCTGGGAGAACGTGAAACGGCTGGAGACCAGATCGAGCAACTCGGAGAGTGCACCTGCAAGCGGGTTCAGCGTGCCTGCGTTCTGGTCTACCAGCGTGTAGCGGAGGTTCGGAACCCGCTCGGCCTCGGGCTGTGAACCGCGTGTAGCGGAAGGTCCGAAGACAGCAGTGATGATCGGCGCAAACTGGTCCAGGCGTGGGCACAGGATGACGATCTCATCTTCGCGTAGCGACGGATCATGAACCAGAAGCTCGAGAATCTGGTCTCGGAGCGCCTCCACTTGTCGTGTCGCTCCAGATGCGGCGTGAATCCGGATGGAATTGTCGCCCTCGACGAGCTGCCCCGAAGTCGTCCCGGGGTCCTCAGCAGCGATGCCACGTTGGACCAGATGCAACAGGGTGTCGGCACCCGCGCCGTCAGAAGTGTCGGCCCCGGAGCCAGCGGCGTTGCCGACCTCGGGGATGATTGCCCCAGCTCCCAGCAGCTGCGCAGCGTCGAACTGCAGTTGACCCCACGTCTGTGAAAGCGGATGTCCGCCCAGGAGTGCTGGTGCATCCGGCCTTGCGAACGACCAGGTAGACGGTCCGCCAACTTGGCGGCAACCACTTGGAACGTCGGCATCCAGGGCCTTGCCAACCCCGGACCGGGTGACCTCTTGGGCGACGCTCCGGGTCATTTTGGAGGACGGCGACAGCAGCAGAACCTTGACGTTACGGCTGACAGCGAGCGACTGGAGCAGCGGACCCATGTCCCCGGTCAGCGTCGACTGGGCAAACACAAATAACCGAGACGGAAGGCAGTCGGCACCGGCTCCGGCCAGATACACCCCGGAACTGAGCTGGAGCAGAACCTCCTGAAATGCCTCGGCGGGAGTCTGCTCCACGCCTCGCGTACTTGAGACGTGGTCCCTGACTTGTCGCAACAACCTCGGCTGCCACAGCGTAGATACGTCGAGTTGCCGGCCTTCTGGGTCCACATCCTCGCCGATAACCCAGTTGAGGATCATCTCTGGTCGTCTGAGGTTGTAGTGGTCGAACAGCCGTGCGATGGAGGCTGCCTTCGCCACCTTCGCAGACATCCCGCTGAAACTGGCCAGGGCCGGATGAATCGTTCCGCCCGAGTCTTCGAGTACTTCCAGGATCGACCAGGTCAGGTCCTGGGTCCGCCACGGATCTGCCAGCCCCGGGCCATTGACAGACTCTCGATAAGAGTGGATCAGCCTTCGGCGGAGCGCAGTGGGAGGTGCGAACTCGACGTTTGCGACTATGCCGTCACGCCCGTTGCTGGCACCCAGGCGCAGGGAAAGCTGCTTCCTGGCCCAGTTACCCATACCGAGGGACGGGACCGACACCCACTCGGGGGTGAACGGATCACCCGATGGCACGGAGAGCTGTGCGCTCAGCTCATCGAGCAGGTCCTCCGGCCTTTCTGCCACAACAACCGAGAGCATTCCCCAGGACACCTTTCATCGACTCGAGGTGACCATACCGGCGGCCTGTGACACTCTGAGTTGATGCCCGAGTTACCAGCAGAACTATCGCTAACAGCTCCACAAGCCCGGGTCCTTGGTTGCCTCGTGGAGAAGCAGGCGACCACTCCGGACTCGTATCCAATGACGCTCAAGGCGCTGACCACGGCCTGCAACCAGAGTTCAAGCCGCTTCCCCGTGGTCCAGTACGAACCGACTCTCGTCGAAGCCACGCTCCACGCGCTCAAGGGCAAGGCGCTCATCAGAATCGTGCACCCGGCCCATGGAGAGCGGGCAACGAAGTACCGCCACGTGCTCGACGAGACGCTCGATCTAACTCCTGCCCAGATGGCAGTCACCGCCCTATTGCTCCTCCGGGGACCCCAGACCGTTGCCGAGCTGAAGAGTCGATCGGAGCGCATTTTCAACTTCGATTCCACCTCCGAGGTCGAAACGGTTCTGAACGAACTTGGGGCATTGGATCCGCCGGTTGTCGCCGTAGTTGAACGCCAGCCCGGTCAGAAGGAGCAGCGGTGGATCCAGATGCTCGAGGTCGACCCGGAAGCCAGGGCCGCGAGCATCGCCACCAGCGACGGTGCCACACGGCTGTCACCAGGTTCTGCGACCGTCGTTCAGGAGTTGCAGCAGCGGGTGACAGATCTCGAAGCCCGGGTGGAACGACTGGTTGTGGCGCTGGGAGACCTGGTCGACCTCGATGACGGCGACCCATCGGACCGCGAACCATCAGACGACACGACTTCCTGACCGTCGGCAGCCTCGAACGGGGGCTTTCAAGATCATGGGAATAGCTGGGAAATTGCTCCTTTATGGACAATTGATGTGACGCCCATTCCCCAAATGTCGCTCTTTTAGAAGTCCGATAGGGACTTAAATCTTCCGCCCGGAAAATCGTTGACAGCCACCCCAGGAGCCGGTTAGCAAGGCTTTAGAGGACGCTACGGGGGTGGCGGATGGACAAACCGGGACACTGGACTGTGGTTCGCCAGATGGCAGGTCTGGCGGCGATAACGGTTGTGGCCACGGCGTTCATGTTGTCGGGCGGAGTGTCCGCAAGTCCTGGCCCGAAAAACGGCAACATTTCAGCTACAGCCGGAGCTTCCAGGCCGAACATAGAGAAGCTCTTCCGATCAGACTGCGCTGTCTGTCACGGTGTGGACGGCCATGGAACCAGCCGGGCCCCGACCCTTGTAGGGGTCGGCCGGAGCGGTGTGGACTTCATGGTCTCGACGGGCCGGATGCCCTTGGTCGAAGCCGGTCGACAGACGGTTGAGAATCAGCCGATCCAACCACTGCCGAACATCAGCCCGGGTGATACGAACCTGACGCTCAACCGCAGCAAGCCCGCATATGACCCCGCGACAATCGCAGCACTTGCGACCTACGTCAGCGAATTGACCGGCGGCGGACCTGATATTCCGACAGTGGCGGGCGGCCAGGTCGCCAAGGGTGGGGTCCTCTACCGCCAGCAGTGCGCCGCATGTCATTCGTGGTCAGGCGACGGAGGCGCGCTCCTGCACAGAGAGGCTCCGCCGCTGCATCAGGCGACCCAGGTCCAGACGGCTGAGGCAATTCGCCTTGGCCCGGGCCAGATGCCGAAGTTCAGTTCGGCCGCACTCACCAACAACCAGGTGGCCGACGTCGCGTCGTACGTCGACTATCTGCGGGACCCCGACGACCGCGGTGGGCAGGGCCTGGGGCATATCGGACCGGTCGCCGAGGGAGCAGTCGCACTTCTGGGAATCCTGGCGTTGCTCCTATTCGTCAGGTGGATAGGAGACAGGGCGTGAGCGGAGCGGACCCGGCAGATCAGCCGGACACAAAACGGGACGTGCAGCCCGAATCAGTACCGGATGTTTCTGCCGAACCGGCGGACGGCCGTTATTCCGGGCCGGAAGGCGGGTCGGCTCCCGACCCTGGTAGGTGGGCGGAAAGACGTATCACCTTGGCGTTCCTGGCAAGTGCTATCTGTTCAGTGGGCCTAGCTGCCGTCTACTGGAACGGCGGGCAGCCGCAGTTGGAGGGTGTCCTGCTGGCCGGCGCACTCGCCGGACTGGCCATCGGCGGGGTCACCTGGGCAAACCGGCTCCTGCCACAGGGACCCTTCGTCGACAGTCGTCACGACCTGACCAGTCGCGAGTCGACCATCCAGTCGCTGGAGGAGGATGTCGAACGGGGCGGGGTTCTGACCAGGCGGAAGATGGTCGTCCGTTCGCTCGGCGCCGCAGCGGTTGCGTTTGGAGCAGCGATGGTGTTTCCGCTCCGGTCACTCGGCCCACGGCCGGGCCCCGGCATGCTCCACACTCCGTGGAGGGCGGGACGCCGTCTGGTCACCTCGGATGGTCGCCCGGTCGTGGCAGCCGACGTTCCCGTAGGAAGCCTGGTGACGGCCTTCCCCGAGGGACACCCCGACTCTCCAACCGGGCAGATCGTGCTGATACGGGTCGCCTCGGGGCAGCTCCACCCAACCCCGGACAGGGAATCCTGGTCCCCGGACGGCCTGATTGCGTACTCAAAGGTCTGCACCCACGCAGGCTGCCCGGTGGGCCTCTATCAGACCGAAACCCACGAGCTGATGTGTCCTTGTCATCAATCGACCTTTGATGTCCTCCAACAGGCGGAACCGATCTTCGGTCCGGCAGCGGCGGCTCTGCCCCAATTGCCCCTCGAGATCGACCCGGCCGGTCACATAGTCGCCCAGAGTGACTTCACCGAACCGGTCGGCCCGACGTTCTGGCACCGGCAATGAGGAATTCCCGCCCCCCACGCCCCCAGCGCACCGGATCGGCACTATTTGTTGTTGCAACTACCGCGTTGCTCGCCGTCGCGTCGGGATGTTCGAAGTCGTCGCCATCGATCGTCGATGACCACGGGGTCGAGTCCCAGAGGGTCGCCGGCGTCTGGTGGTTCATGTTCATCCTTGCGATCGTCGTCTACGTGGTGGTCGCGTCGCTGATCATCACCGGTGTCCTTCGGCGACCCCGCCACACCGACGAACTGGTCGAACCAGACCCGATGACTCCGGTCACCAGACGCGATCCCGCAGACGCCCGGTGGATCTGGATCGGCGGGATCATCGTGCCGGTCATCATTCTGACGACCCTCGCCGTACTCACAATCAGAGTCGTGCAGACCACCCGGCGACCTTCGCCGGACGAGGTCACCATCGTCGTCAACGGCCAAAGATGGTGGTGGGACGTCAGATACCCCGACGGGGACGTACGGACGGCCAACGAGATCCACATTCCCGTGGGCCGGACCGTCAACATCGAACTGCACTCCGACAACGTGGTCCACAGCTTCTGGGTCCCCCAGATCGCCGGCAAGCTCGACGTGATGCCCGGTCAGACCAACCGGCTCCGCATCAAGGCGACCGAGACGGGGCGCTACCGAGGACAGTGCGCCGAGTACTGCGGCATCGGACATGCCCGCATGGCGTTCATGATCGTCGCCGAATCGGAGACCGACTTCGAGCGCTGGCTCGTCCGCCGCGACCGCGATGCCAGCGGACCTACGAGTGAGGACACCGCCGAAGGACAGCGGGTGTTCATGAGCGAAACCTGTTCGGGTTGCCACACGGTCCGGGGCACGACGGCGACCGCCGAGATCGGACCCGACCTCAGCGACTTCGGTAGCCGCGACTGGATCGGCTCGGTGACAGTGCGCAACACGCCCGAGAACCTCAAGAAGTGGATCCGAGATTCGCACCTGATCAAGCCGGGAAGTCTCATGCCGCCGATCACCATCAGCGACAACGAGTTGGCCGCCCTCGTCGCATATCTGGAGGCACTGAAGTGACGACGATCGAAGAACGATCCGACCTTCCACCCGGTCTGGACTCCGACCTGTCGGCCAGGGTGTCGGGCGCCCAGTTGGGTGAGTTGTGGGAGGACGCGCCGGGGCTGGTCGGGTTCTTCTCGACCGTTGACCACAAGCGCATCGGCATGCGCTACATCTACACGTCGTTTTTCTTCTTCTTCCTCGCTGGGATCATGGCCCTGCTCATGAGGGCACAACTGGCCGCCCCGAACAACACCGTCCTCGGTGCCCAGACGTACAACGAAGTGATGACGATGCACGGGACGACGATGATCTTCCTGTTCAACACTCCGATCCTGGCGGGCTTCGGCAACTATCTGATCCCGCTGCACCTGGGCACCCGCGACATGGCGTTCCCCCGGCTCAACGCCTTCAGCTATTGGATCTTCGTCTTGTCGGGCATCTTCATGTACTCGAGCTTCTTCGTGGGACGGGTCCCCGACGGCGGCTGGTTCGGGTACACGCCACTGACGGGTAGAACATTCGCTCCAGGGCTGAACATCGACTTCTGGGGACTCGGAATCGTCTTCGTCGGAATCTCGACCACAGTTGGCGCACTCAACTTCATAGTGACGATCTTCAAGATGCGAGCGCCGGGCATGACCCTGAACCGCATGCCCATGTACGTGTGGTCGATGTTGGTCTTTTCGTTCATGGCCATCTTCTCGGTCCCGGCGGTGAGCCTCGCCACGGGCCTCCTGGAACTCGACCGACTCTTCGGAACATCCTTCTTCGTTCCGCAGCTGGGTGGTAGCGCACTTCTCTACCAACACCTCTTCTGGTTCTGGGGGCACCCCGAGGTCTACATACTCTTTGTCCCCGCAACCGGGATGATGAGCATGATCATCCCGGTGTTCTCGAGGAGGGCGCTCGCCGGTTACGTCTGGGTCGCGTCGTCGCTGGTGGCTGTCGGCTTCGTCAGCTTCGGGGTGTGGGTTCACCACATGTTCGCGACGGGTATGCCGCCGCTCGCGCTGGCGTTCTTCTCGGGCGTCTCGATGATCATCACGATCCCGAGCGGCGTGATGTTCTTCGTCTGGATCGTCACAATGTGGCGGGGCCACGTCCATCTGACGACCCCGATGCTCTTCGCAATCGGGTTCCTCCTCATCTTCCTTCTCGGCGGCATCACCGGCGTCATGGTCGGCGTTATGCCCTTCGACTGGCAGGTGACCGACAGCTACTTCGTCGTCGCCCACTTCCACTACGTGCTCAACGGGGCGGTGGTGTTCCCGATATTCGGCGCCGTCTACTACTGGATGCCGAAAATGACCGGTCGAATGCTCTCAGAGAAGGCGGGAAAGATCAGTTTCTGGGTCATGTTCATCGGCTTCAACGTGACCTTCTTCCCGATGCACATCCTCGGGTTCCTTGGCCTCCCCCGCCGGGTCTACACCTACAACAACGGTCTCGGCTGGGACGGGCTGAACATGATGGTCAGCATCGGGTCTGCCGTATTCGCTCTCGGAACGGTGATCACGCTCGGCAACTGGATCTGGAGCAGATTCCGTGGGCCCGCCGCCGGGGATGACCCATGGGACGCCGACAGCCTGGAGTGGGCGACGAGTTCTCCTCCTCCCGACTACAACTTCGAATCGATCCCGATGGTCAGCGGCAGACATCCGCTCTGGGATTCGGAATCGATTGAGTGGGCCCCTTCGGGCAGCGAGGCCGAGACCCGCAGCCTGGGAAGACGCGGCGCAATCATCCGGGAAACACCAACGACAGCGGGCGTCGACTCTCGCCCCGATGGTTCCATGAGGATCCCTGGCGAGACCTACCTACCCCTGTTCGTGGCGCTTGGCATCGCAATCGGGTTTCTGGGGCTTCTGATCAACGCGCTCATTGTCGCAGCGGTCGGTGCCCTGGTGATGATCGTGGCAATTCTGTGGTGGACGTGGAGAACTGACGAGGACCTGAAATGACCGATGCATTCGCGGACGACCTCGGAAGTACCGGTGGCCCAGGACGCCACGGCGATGCCGCGGGCGCAGGAACCCACGCCGGTTCGGCTGCGGACGCGTCGTTGCTTCGGCCGTCGCAGCTGAGGAGCTACTCCACGGCATGGTGGGGCATGGCGGTCATGATCATGACCGAGGCGACCGTCTTCGTGGTGTTGTTGTCGGCCTACTTCTTTCTGCGGGCATCGTCGGAGGTCTGGCCACCGGGCGGAATTGAAGCCCCAGAGCTTTCGCTCGCAATTCCCTTCAGCATCGTGTTGTGGGCGAGCAGCATTCCGATCATCTGGGCCGAGTCCTCGATCCGCAACGGCCATATGGCCCGGTTCAAGGCCGGGGTCGCAATCAGCTTCGTACTGGGCCTCGCGTTCCTCGGCTACACGCTCTATGACTTCAACGGTCTTGATTTCACCTGGACCGACAACGCCTATGCATCCAGCTTCTACGTGATCGTCGGACTGCACGGCCTCCATGTCGTCGTCGGACTCCTCATGAGCGTGGTCGTCCAACTGAAAGCCTGGATGGGCCGTTACGACAGCGGACACCACAACAGCGCGGAGGTCTACTTCCTCTACTGGCACTTCATCGATGTCGTCTGGATCTTCGTGTTCCCGGCTCTGTTCATCGGACCCCACATCCGATGAGGCGACCATGACCACCCGTTCGGCCGCTTCCGGAGCGGACCTCTACCCACACGGACGGCGCGGCCACAGCATCGGATCAGCGATCCGGGACTTCTTCCTCGTCTGGTACGCGATGTTGGCCGGCATCCTTTTGTGGGCGATCCACCTGGTCGCACTCGCCTCATTGGTCCAACTGTCGTGTAACAACCCTGGAACCGACTGGATCACCCACACGGTGACCGCTGTGACCCTCGCCGGCACGGTTCTGGCCATTGTGTTGTCCGTTCGGCTGCTCAGGACGGGCAAGGAACAGTTGGCCCTGACCTCGTCGGGCTCGGGCTCGGGCTCGGGCGATCCTGCCATCACCGAAGCCCACCGGGAGGACCCGGACCGAACCAAGCCGGACCCCGAGGAGGACCCGGACCGAACCGAGCCGAACCCCGAGGAGAACCGGGACCGCGAGGACCCGGACCGAACCGACCCGAACTTCGGGGACTTCCACCCGGATGACTTCGATTCCGGATCGACACCGCCGCAACGACTGATCTTCATGGGCAGGTTCGGAATTCTGATCGGCTCTATCAGCGCCCTGCTGATCGTGATGGAGGAGGTGTACGCCGTGGCGCTACACAGCACGACCTGTGCCTGAGATCTCCCCGATCGGGCAGTCACTGCTTCCGGT
>JBATWQ010000318.1:0-2160 GCA_049672765.1 Microthrixaceae bacterium
GGCGGAGCTCGACCGCCCGTGAGGGTGCTCGTCGGGTTCATCGACGAGCACCGCGCCGAGTTCGGAGTCGAGCCCATCTGCGAGCAGCTGCAGGTGGCTCCGAGCACCTACTACGCCGCCAAGCGCCGCGAGACCGCACCGTCGGCTCGTGCCCGGCGTGACGCGGTCACTAGGCCGGTCCTGTTCGAGCTGTGGGAGCGGAACCGCAGGGTTTACGGGGCCGACAAGCTGTGGCGAGCTGCTCGCCGGGCCGGTCATGACATCGGCCGAGACCAAGTGGCCCGACTGATGCGTGAGCTGGGCATCTGCGGTGTGTCGAGGTCCCGCAAGAAGGTCTTCACCACCCGCCAAGATCCCGATGCGCTGCGTGCCCCAGACCTGGTGAACCGCAACTTCACCGCAGCTGCTCCCGACCAGCTGTGGGTCACCGACCTGACCTACGTCCCGACCAGATCGGGAATGGCGTATGTGTGCTTCATCGTCGACGCCTACTCCCGGCGCATCGTCGGCTGGCTTGTCGCATCGAACATGCGCACCGACATGGTCCTCGACGCCCTGGAAATGGCCAGACGGACCCGCGGGTCACAGCGCCTCGTCGGGCTGGTTGCCCACGCTGATGCCGGGTCGCAGTTCACATCGGTTCGATTCACCGAACGCCTCGACGAGATCGGCGCCCGACCATCGATCGGCACCGTCGCAGACTCCTACGACAACGCGCTGGCCGAGACCACGAACGGGCTCTACAAGACCGAGTGCGTCTACGGGCCCGACGCCCCAAGAACGTGGCACGACGTTGAAGAGCTCGAGCTCGCCACCCTGTCCTGGGTCCACTGGTTCAACCACGAGCGGCTGCACCGCTACTGCGGCCACGTGCCGCCAGCCGAGTTCGAAGCAGCGTTCTACGCTACCCAACAGCCCGACCCCGCCGGGGTTGGAAACCAATAGCCCGAGCCTCCATCAAACCCAGGGCGATTCACCCCAGTTCGCCAAGGATGGCTTCGTGCCGGTCGGCAAGAATGCAGAGGCTGCAGGATTTATAGTCGGCAAACACCATTCTCCTATGGAGGTGCAGGTCGTCCAGCTTCCTTGGCCGCTGCCCAAGTCCCCTCGTGGCTTGGGAACCCCACCGGTGACGGTGGACAACGGCCGAGAAGTCCTCCAAGACCTGGGAGCCAGCTGATCGTGCTGTGGCCGCCTGCTGCGTTACGCGCCTTGATGGGTCGGTTCGAGGATGCGGGGTTTGCTCGTTATGAGACTGACATGGTGACGATTAATCTCTCGGAAGGCTTTGCTGGTTACATCGCGGTTCCGGGACAGGTGTTTCTGGGGGTGACGCACGACGGGGTGCTCCGTTGGAAGCATGAACTCTCGGGGAACCCGTACGATCCCTTTGCGCCGTTGGTCTGGGAGGTGGTGGGTCCGGGGCGTCGTGGCTCGGCTGCCTGGATCCGGTTGTCGGAGCCAGACCCAGGAGCGAGCGTGGATGCGGTGGCCAACCGCATCCTGAAGGTGGCGAGGAAGTTCTATGCGCGGGGTGGTTCGTTCGAGGGCTGTCGCCGGGAGTTGTTGAGGCAGCCGGCGAACGCTGCGGTTTCGCTGCCCATTCTGTTGTCGATGATGGGGCAGGACGAAGAGGCCGTCCGCTACATCGAGTTGTGCATGAACGGGAAGAAGCCGCTCAACCGGTTTCCGGACAACTACCAGCGATTTGCGGAGCGTCTGGCGGCGGCGCCGAGGCCGTTGGCACCGGAAGGCCCTCCCGGCATGAATCGCCCTGGGTTCGTTGGAGGATCCTGATCTTGGAAACGATGATGGAGTCATGCCGAAGGACAAGACGCCGGGGAGGCCGACTACGCGTCGGTACTCCGATGAGGAGAAGGCTCAGGCGGTGCGGCTGGTGCGCCAGCTGCGCGCTGAGCTGGGCACCGAGCACGGGACGGTCAAGCGGGTGGCCGAGCAGCTCGGGTACGGGACCGAGTCGGTGCGGGCGTGGGTCCGCCAGGCCGACGTGGACGCGGGCTTGAAGGCCGGCCGATCAGCGGAGGATGCCGAGCTGATTCGTGAGCTCCAGCAGCGCAACCGTGAGCTTGAGCGGGCGAACAAGATCTTGCGGAAAGCTTCTGCGTATTTCGCCCAGGCGGAGCTCGACCGCCCGTGAGG
>JBATWQ010000319.1:0-3024 GCA_049672765.1 Microthrixaceae bacterium
CCTTCTTCGGGTCGAACAGCGACCACTGCCAGTCCTGTTCGACCCGTTCCATGAACAGATCAGGCACCCAGTTGGCGATGTTCAGGTTGTGGGTGCGGCGGGCGCTGTCACCCGTGTTCTCCTTGAGGTCGAGGAACGCTTCGATGTCCGCGTGCCACGACTCCAGGTACACACATGCGGCGCCCTTGCGGCGCCCTCCCTGGTTGACCGCTGCGACCGAGGAGTCGAGCGTCTTGAGCCACGGGACGATGCCGTTGGAAAGCCCATTGGTCCCCCTGATGAGCGAATCGCGCGAGCGGATGCGGCTGTATGAGAGGCCGATACCGCCGGCGTGCTTCGACAGGCGGGCGACGTCGCGGTAGCGGTCATAGATCGCGTCCAGGTTGTCCTCGGGCGAGTCGAGCAGATAGCAGCTCGACATCTGCGGGTGTGACGTACCCGAGTTGAACAGCGTCGGCGACGACGGCAGGTAGTCGAGCGACGAGATGAGCGTGTAGAAGTCGATCGCCTCTTCTGGAGAAGTGGCGAGTCCGCAGGCGACGCGCATCAGGAAGTACTGGGGCGTCTCGAGGACCTGGCGCGTCTCGGGGTGACGCAGGAGGTAGCGGTCATAGACCGTGCGCAGACCGAAGAACTCATAGAGCCAATTGCGCTCGGGCAGGATTGCGTCGTTGAGCTTGCGTGCGTGGGTGACGACCATGGCTGCGGTGTCGTCACCGATGATGCCCTGTTCGTGACCGGCGGCGACCGATTGTGAGAAGGAGTAGATGTCCTGGTTCTGGACCTCCTTGTCGATCACGGTCGCCAGCAGGCGGGCGGCGAGACGTGAATAGTTGGGCTCTTCGGCTATGAACGATGCAGCGGTGCGGATCGAGAGGTTGTCGAGATCCTCGGTCGTGGCGCCATCCACCAGGCCAGAGATGGTCCTGGTAGCGACGCGCATGGCGTCGACGTGGTCGAGTCCGGCGCTGCAGCGGGCAACGGCGCGGACGATCTTGTTCAGATCGACTGCTTCAAGGCTCCCGTCCCGCTTGCGGACCCGCATGCCGACATCGCCGTCTTCGGACTCGTCACCGATGACGACCGGGTCGGCGACGGCCCCGGCTGGACGCTGTCCCGCCAGGTCTTCGATGGTTTCGATGTCTACCAGGTCCTCAGAAATTGCCATCTTCTTGCCGTTTCCTCTCGCACCCGATGGCGGATCCAGTTCCGTCACCGTGATTCGTCAGCTGCTCACAACTCCGCAAATCCCCACATATAGGGACCATTTGCGCCCCCGACCCCAAGATGTGGGGGTTCAGGCCTGTAATTACAGTCACGTAGTTACGTCCTTGTCAACGCTATTGGCGCCCAGTTTCAGAATCTTTTGAAAATCGCGCGGATTGTTGCCAGATCGACCACGCACTGTGAATTTGGACACAGGTGGAGGCCATCGCGAGCAGATAGGGCAACCTGGACCGATTACCGTTCGAGCGTGGTCAACGGGCGCGAAGATTCTGAGTTCGGTGAATTTTGGATCCCGGAAGCCATCCCAGCCGCCACCGTCGTTGTCCTCCGGGACGGCCCCGCCGGCGTCGAAACCCTCATGTTGCGACGCGACGGAAAGCTCGCCTTTGCTGGAGGAATGTGGGTGTTTCCCGGCGGCCGGCTGGACCCCGGGGACTTTCTGGATACCCCTTCGGGAAGTGACGACCCAGTGGGAAGCGACACCTCAGCCGGAAGCGACGGCCCGGGGGAAAGCGACAACCAAGTGGGGAGCGGCACCTCAGCCCGAAGCGACGAAGCCGGCGCGATGGAACTCGCTTCCAGGCGAGCCGCCCTGCGAGAGACACGCGAGGAAACCGGCCTGGTGCTCCCACCCGAGGCCCTGATCCGCTGGTCCCACTGGACGGCGCCGGCCCAGGCGCCGAGGCGGTTCACCACTGCGTTCTACGTCGCCCAACTCGATGCCGTGGATTCGGCGGTGACGATCGACAACGCAGAGATCCGAGAATTCGTCTGGAAGAGCCCAGCCGAGGTGATCGCCCACCGTGATGAGGGTGTCCTCGGGCTGACTCCCCCGACATACATCACGCTGTGCCAACTGCTGCGCTTCGCAAAGGTCGAGTCCCTACTCGATGCCGCCCGAACACATCGGGTCGAGCACTTCGAGACCCGCTTCGACTTCGTCGGCGAGATGATGATTGCGATGTACCACGGCGACGCCGGTTACGAGTCCGGTGATGTTCACGCGCCGGGGGTCCGTCACCGGCTGTCGATGGATTCCGTCTGGCGTTACGAGAGGGACGAATGAGCGGGCCGGACGAATACTCCACCGTCGAATCAGCAATGCCCGACGAACCGGCTCCTGGGTCAGCTGCGCCGACCGGGGCCCGACGCCTGGCTGCAGCCGTCGGCAGGTCCAGGGTCGCATTCGTTCTCTGGGTCGTGATCGTCACGCTCATCGTTGTTCCGCTGGTATTTCGCGCCGAGGCGAAGCTCGGCCCGGGAACCTTCGCAGCGAGTATCTCACCCGCGCTGCACGGAACGACCGAGTTGGCGGTCCCTCCGCTCGGATCCCTGAGCGCCGAAACCCATACCGCCCCTGTCCGGCTCGGGTTCGAACTCCGCGAGGTCGATCTGCTCGACGCCATCGATCCGGCCAACCAACCGGGAATCGACGGTATCGAAGCGGAAGTTCGCGACGACCTGAGCGGCGCGATCCTGCACCTGTCGCTGGCTCTTGCTGGGACCTCACTTTTGGTCGGCGTCGGCGCGGCCGCCCTGTTTCCGGGTCGACGATCATTCGCCCGCGTCGGTGTTGCAGCGCTCTTGGCACCCCTGCTGGTTACCGCTCTGGTCGCCCCTGCGGCCCTGGGATATGACGTCGAGCAGTTGGAGAAGAACCCGGAGCTCACCGGCCCCCTCGGGTCGGCCCAGACCTTGTTCGCGAAGGTCGGAAGTCTGGACACGCGCTTCGGCTCGGTCAGTTCTCGCACCGACGTTCTGGCGGCAAAGATCACCGGCCTCTATTCGGCTGCGACG
>JBATWQ010000320.1:0-16047 GCA_049672765.1 Microthrixaceae bacterium
TGGCGCGTCGAGGTCGTCGGTCTCATCCGACAGGTGCGTGGCGTTGACGACCTCGTCGGCGTCCAGGAGGTCATCGACCTCGAGGTCCGACAGTGTCTCTATCGCCTGTTCAAGGTTCCATGACATGTCGGACTTGAAGTAGTCCCTAACGACCAGACGCCGTTCATCCTCGACCCCGGCCATCAGTTCCCGCAGTTGCAGCCTGATAAGGCGACCATCGGTGCCCAACTCTGTCAGGTACTGCTCGATCTCTTCAGAAATGCGTGCCACCAGTTCACCGCGCTGCAGCAGGGTGACGACGTCACGCAGCGTGACGATGTCCTCTACCTCGAGTGAAGTCAGGTTGGCAGAAACCTCGTCGAGGCGGGCCTTGTAGCGCTCCAGGGTCTGGAGAGCCTGGTTGCAGCGGCTGAGAATCGAGGGGATCGGTTCGAGCTGGTAGCGCTCGTTCTTGGTGTAGACGGTCACCACCGCCATGTCCTCGGAGACGGACACGACCGGAACCCCGATCGAGCGGGCGACACGCTCGGCGGTGCGGTGGCGGGTACCGGTCTCATCCGTGGGCACGTTCGGGTTGGGCACCATGTGCACATTTGCCCGAGCGATGTAGCCGGCGTCGGTGGTGAGAATTATTGCGCCGTCGGTCTTGGCGAGCTCTGACAGGCGCTGCGGCGAGAACGAGGCGTTGACCAGAAAGCCGCCCGAGGAGATGTTCAACACCTCGGGTCCGTCACCGATAACGATCAAGGCGCCCATACCCGCCTTGAGAATGCGGTCGAGACCCTCACGCAGAGGACGCCCGGGAGCCACTGCGGCCAGCGCGCTGAGCAGCTCTTTGCTGTGACGCTCGTTCTGACGTTCGCTCACACCTCACCACCCGGTCTGGCCGATTTTGGCCAGTGTAGATGCCTCGGAGCGGATCCCTTGCAGGCGGGTTGTGTCACGTTCTGCTGAGCCCGATCGTGCTGATGGCTGCAGCGAGCGTGGGGACGCGCAGCAGGTGAATGTGAGAATCGACATCGGGCGCCGAGCGGGGAACCACTGCCGCTTTGAAACCCAAACGTGCCGCCTCGGCCAGTCGGCGCTCGAGTCGACCCACCTGGCGGATCTCTCCCCCGAGGCCGATTTCACCGCACGCAACTAGCGAATCGTCAAGGGCAATGCCCGAGACCGCCGAAGCCAGCGCCAGACAAATGGCCAGGTCTGCTCCGGGTTCTGCGACCTTCACGCCGCCCACGGCGTTGGCGTAAACATCGAGGTGCTGGATCCTGACCCCCGCCCGGCGATCCAGAACCGCGAGCAGCAGGGCGAGCCGCCCGCCATCGAGCCCCTGGGATGACCGGCGGGGCTGGGGCAGTGTCGAAGTGACGACGAGGGTCTGGACCTCTACCAGCAGTGGACGATGCCCGTCGAGGGCTGGAGTCACGATGGATCCGGGAACGCCCGGGCGTCTGTCACCGATGAAGAGCCCGGAAGGATCGGGAACGACCTCGAGGCCGTCGTTGACCATGGTGAACAGGCCGAGTTCCTCGGTCGATCCGAAACGGTGTTTGTGCGCCCTCAGGACACGCAGCGCGTTGTGCCTGTCGCCCTCGAAGCCGAGCACGGTGTCGACCACGTGTTCGAGCGCCCTGGGGCCGGCCAACTGACCGTCCTTGGTGACGTGGCCGACCAGGATCACAGCGGTGCCCGTCGTCTTGGCGGCCTGCACCAGCCGGTGGGCGCACTCGCGCACCTGGGTCACCGAGCCGGGAGCAGAGTTGAAAACCGGATCGTGGAGGGTCTGGATTGAGTCAACGACGCAAATCTGGGGTCGGACCTCGTTTATGTGGTGGATTACGTTGGGCAGCGAGGTCTCGGCCGCCAACAACAGATTTTCGTCCAGTGCACCGAGGCGGTCTGCACGCAGGCGCACCTGGTCGGCGGATTCTTCACCCGTGATGTACAGCACGGTCGCCCCGGCCGAAGCCCTGGCGCCCATCATCTGAAGCACCAGCGTGGACTTGCCGACCCCCGGCTCCCCGCCCAGCAGGGTCACGCTGCCGGGACCGAGTCCTCCGCCGAGCACCCGGTCGACCTCGGCGATTCCGCTGGTCACTGGCTGCCCGCCGTGGGATCGGACCGCAGTGATCGGAACCGGCGGGACCGGCGGGTCGCCCTGGAAGGCGTTCGGTGTCGGCTCGTCCAACTCCTCGGCCATGGTGTTCCACTCACCACAGGTGGCGCACTGACCGGCCCACTTCGGTGCACCGGCACCACATTCCATACATCTGAAGACAGTCCGGGTTCTAGCCATGGCGATTCAAACTAGATGGCGCCAGTGACAGTGGGTCCGACGGTCAGCGTCGGGACCGCTTCAGGCCGACTCCGGCAAGGCCCAGGCCTATGACGAGTACTGCCGCTCCCGATCCGATCAGGACCAGCACACCCGACTGGGAATCCGATGCGGTGGCAGTCAGGCTCCTGGACGTCGACTTTCCCGAATCCAGTGGGAAGTTCCAGCGGACCCGATCCCCGACCGGGGTTCCGTTTGAGGTGGTCTTTCCCCCCGGGAGGCCGACCGTCACGCTGAGCGTGGCGGAATCATCTGTTCCGCCTTCGGCCTTGAGTTGCTCCGGCGTTCGGCCCAGGGCAAGCCCACCAAGAGCTTCCTTCAGGGCGGGATCCGAGAACTGCTCCAACGAGCCATTCAGCTCGACGTTCGCCCGCAGCTTGTATTCGGTGGAGGCGAACCCGTTTTCGATCTCCAGCTTCACGTTCGAGAAGACCCCCGGAGTGTCCGCCGGAGTGTCCCCCGAACTGCCACCGATCTCGCTCAGCACAGTTTCGAGTTCGCCAGGCGACGCGAAGCTCCTGACGGCTTTCAAGGTGACCTCGCCCGAACCCGGGTCCGTCACCGGTTCGGCCACCTTCCAACCTGCCGCTCGGAGGTCATCGACCTTAACCGCTTTCTCCGGATCGCCGATCTTGGCGGCGGCGTCACGGTCGAGTACCACGGACACCGTCACTTCTCCTGCTCCGTCCGCGTCGACATCGATCAACACATCCGCACGCAACCGGCACGCGGTTGGAACCGCCACCAGGATCAAGCCGAGCACCAAAAGAACGAGCCGTCGCACGGCGGCCGACGTTAGTGGCCCACATGCGACGGCTCGTTCCGTCTCAACAAATTGTCTGACTCAACTGGTCAGTCGCTCAGCTCGCTTCGGCGCTTGCCACGGCGAGCTCTTCGATTGGTGGTGGGACAAAGCCCTCCACGGCTTCGAAGGTGAAGATCTGCTCGTCGGGACTTTCCGGATCGGGAGCAACATCGACCTTGATCGTGTGACCGGCCTGGAACTCCTTGTAGAGCAGGCGTTCCGAAACCGGATCCTCGATCAGGCGCTGGATTGCACGGCGGAGTGGACGGGCACCCAACGTCGGGTCGTAACCACGGTCCGCCAACAGCAACTTGGCGGGCTCGGACACCTCGAGTCCCATACCCAACCCGACGAGCTGTTCGCCCACCCGACTGAGCATCAGGTCCACGATGGTGGTGACCTCGGCCTTGGACAGCTCGTGGAAGACGATCACGTCGTCAATACGGTTGAGGAACTCTGGCCGGAAGTGCGCCTTGAGGGCGTCGTTGACCTTTTCCTTCATCCGCTCGTAGGTGATCGCCTCGTCACGCTTGGAGAAGCCGATATTCGCCTTGCGCAAGTCAGCTGTACCCAGGTTGGAGGTCATGATTAGCACGGTGTTCCGGAAGTCGACCGAACGACCCTGGGAGTCGGTGAGTCGGCCCTCTTCGAGGATCTGCAACAGCGTGTTGAAGACGTCCGGGTGGGCCTTTTCGATCTCATCGAAGAGAACCACCGAGAACGGCTTGCGCCGAACTGCCTCGGTGAGCTGGCCGCCTTCTTCGTAGCCGACGTAGCCGGGAGGAGAACCGACCAGACGACTGACCGTGTGCTTCTCCATGTACTCGCTCATGTCGAGACTGATCATCGCCGCTTCATCCCCGAAGAGGAACTCGGCGAGCGTCTTGGCCAGCTCGGTCTTGCCGACACCGGATGGGCCCAGGAAGATGAACGACCCGGAAGGGCGCTTCGGGTCCTTGAGCCCGGCGCGTGTACGACGAATCGCCTGGGACACGGACTTGATCGCCTGGTGCTGACCGATGACGCGATGGTGGAGTTCGTCCTCCATCCGCAACAGCTTCGCCGTCTCTTCCTCGGTGAGCTTGTAGACCGGAATTCCGGTCCAGAGTGAGAGGACCTCGGCGATTGCCTCCTCGTCGACCTCGTCGAAAAGGTCAACTCCGGCGGCCTTCATCTCGACGTCACGGGCGTCCTTCTTGGCCAGGAGTTCCTTCTCACGGTCGCGCAGACGACCGGCTTCTTCGAAGTCCTGCGACTCGACAGATTCCTTCTTCTGTCGCACGACATCGGCGAGTTCGTTCTCGATCTCGCGGTAGTCCGGCGGGGTCTGCATACGACGGATCCGCAACCGCGATCCGGCCTCGTCGATCAGGTCGATCGCCTTGTCGGGCAGGAACCTGTCCGAGATGTAGCGGTCGGCCATGTTGGCAGCCGCTACGAGCGCCTGATCGGTGATCGTGACCCTGTGGTGCTGTTCGTAGCGCTCGCGCAGGCCCTTGAGGATCTCGATCGTGTGTGGAACCGAAGGCTCGTCGACGACGACCTTCTGGAAGCGACGCTCAAGAGCGGCGTCCTTCTCTAGGTGCTTGCGGTACTCGTCGAGCGTGGTCGCACCGATGGTCTGGAGTTCACCACGGGCGAGCATCGGCTTGAGGATGGACGCCGCGTCGATTGCTCCTTCGGCCGCACCCGCACCGACGAGGGTGTGGATCTCGTCGATGAACAGGATGATGTCGCCGCGGGTCTTGATCTCTTTGAGGACCTTCTTGAGGCGCTCCTCGAAGTCACCCCGGTAACGCGACCCTGCGACGAGCGCGCCCAGGTCGAGCGTGTAGAGCTGCTTGCCGTGGAGAGTCTCGGGAACATTGTCCGAGGCGATGGCCTGGGCGAGCCCCTCGACGATCGCGGTCTTGCCGACCCCGGGCTCGCCGACGAGAACCGGGTTGTTCTTGGTCCGGCGGGAAAGGACCTGCATCATGCGCTCGGTCTCGCGCTCACGGCCTATTACCGGGTCGAGCTTTTTCTCGCGTGCGAGCTGGGTGAAGTTGCGTCCGAACTGGTCGAGCACCAACGATCCGGACGGCGTATCGCCACCCGAGCCGGTGCTGGCCGTGGCCTTCTCGCCACCCTGTGGCGCTGAGCCGGTGCCCGGATAGCCCGAAAGCAGCTGGATCACCTGCTGGCGGACCCGAGAAAGGTCGGCGCCCAGCTTCTGGAGTACCTGGGCAGCGACGCCCTCGCCCTCGCGGATCAGACCGAGAAGGATGTGCTCGGTGCCGATGTAGTTGTGACCAAGTTGCAGGGCCTCACGGAGCGAGAGCTCGAGCACCTTCTTGGCGCGCGGCGTGAACGGAATGTGCCCGGAGGGCGACGATCCACCCTGGCCGATGATCTCCTCAACCTGCTGACGCACAGCTTCGAGGGAGATACCGAGAGATTCGAGCGCCTTGGCGGCCACTCCCTCTCCCTCATGGATCAGACCGAGAAGAATGTGTTCCGTACCGATGTAGTTGTGATTGAGGAGACGAGCCTCCTCCTGAGCCAGCACAACGACTCGGCGGGCCCGGTCGGTGAAGCGTTCAAACACGTGGCTGCCTCCAAATAGGACTGTGTAGATGAGTGTAACGCCGTGGGCTCCTTCGGCGTTCCCGGGTTTCCTGCAGACCCATCGGCCAACCCCGTCGGATTCACAGGATTGTCGCAATCAAAGTGGAATTGGCGCAGCAGAAAAAGGGGTCCTGACGGGGGACCACAGCCCGATATGGGCGTGTCGCGGGTCCATCGCACACCTCTCGTATGGTGCCGCCTCCGGACCGGCCCACTAGGTTCTGGTGCCGTGACCCGATCAAACCCCCTGCAGGTCATGCCGACCATGACCGACGACCTCGCACGCCTCGAGGCCGCCCTAACCGCGTCGGTGCAGTCCGAGAATTCCTACCTGACCGAGATCTCGACCCACCTGATCTCGGCAGGCGGCAAACGGGTTCGGCCCGGATTCACGATCGCCTCTTCGGCGGTCGCCCACGCCGATGACCGTCCAGCGTCCGATGAGGCCATCACCGGCGGGATAGCGGTGGAACTCGTCCACCTCGGGTCGCTCTATCACGACGACGTCATGGACGAGGCGGACGTTCGACGGACGGTCGACAGCGTCAACGCCCGCTGGGGAAACCTCAAGGCAATTTTGGCCGGGGACTACCTGCTTGCGCGGGCATCCGAGCTTGCGGCGTCGCTCGGGGTAGAGGTTGCGGGCCTCCTGGCCAACACGATCGCCCGCCTGTGCGAGGGGCAACTCCTGGAGCTACAGCACGCCTACTCGACGGATCGGAGCGAGGAGCTCTACCTGCGTTCGATCGACGGGAAGACGGCGTCGCTGCTCGCGTCGAGCTGTCGGATCGGCGGGATCATCGCAGATCTGCCCCGCGGCCAGATAGATGCCTTGGCCCAGTTCGGCTACAGCTACGGCATGGCATTCCAGATCGTCGACGACGTTCTGGACCTGGTCTCGGACGAGGAGGCTATGGGCAAGCCGACAGGGCACGACATCGAAGAGGGCGTCTACACCCTGCCTGTGCTGGTTGCACTGGCGGGACCCGATGGCGAGCGACTCAGATCGATGATCGGCGGCCCAGTTGACGTCACGACTCGAGACGCTGCCGCGGAGATAGTCCGTAGCGGCGACGGAATTCCCACCGCAATCCGGAAGGCCCGCTCGTTCGCTGACTTGGGTCGAGCGGCACTCGACGAGCTGCCACCGAGTCCGGGTGTGACCGGACTTCACGCCGCCGCCGACTACCTCTTGGCGAGCGTCGAGGCCGCCGCCCGCTGATTCGGCCGGGCCGGCCTACATCAGCTTCGAGGAATTCGTGACCTCGTGCTGGATGATTTCGACACCGCTCACCCCGATGCCACCCATGCCTTCGAGGAACGTCGCCATGTGCGCCGAGCCCATGTGCTCATCCATGGCGTCGGTTGATTCCCACTCCTCGTAGACCCGGGTGCAGCCCGGATCGAGCGGATCCAGCCAGAACCCATAGGTGATGTTTCCGGGCTCCGCCAGAGTCGCGGCCACCAATGGCTCGACAAGAGCCACAAGGTCGGCCTGCTTGGTGGGGTCGAATGTGATTATTCCGGAGACGATCATCATGGGCTGCACAGTACCGGGCAGCTAAGGGCGGACATGCCCAAGCCCACGCGGTCACGGGATCACGACCCCTGAGGAAATCTGGTGAGCCCTCTGGACTCTTTGGGTTCAGCATGCCTAACATCGGGAGGTGATCGTTTGTCACTGTCACGGGGTTAGTGACCGCAGAATCGAATCCGAAATGCGCCTCGGCGCGACAACTGTCGAAGACATCGGTGAGCGCTGCGGGGCCGGGACCAACTGCGGCGGGTGCATCCCGCTGATCGAGGACATCCTCGAAAGCAAACTGGTCGCGCTCATGAACGAGAGCACCGTCGCTGCGGTGGGTGTCGAGTCCACCGTAGAGGTCCGGTCGGTGACCCTTCGCAGCGGCCGAACTCGGGCGCTGAGCACTGCTTCACGGTCCTGATCACACCTGATCACGCTGCCGGAGCCGGGTGTCACCGCGGGGCTCTAGTGTCAGGTGACCCCGGATGAGGAGATCTTAAAATGCAAGGTGACCCAGAGATCATTGAACTGCTGAACGAGGTCCTCACTGCTGAGCTGACCGCCATCAACCAGTACTTCATCCACTCCAAGATGAACGAGAACTGGGGCTACAAGCGGCTCGCCAAACGCTTCTATGACGATTCCATCGACGAGATGCGCGACGCAGAAAAGATCATCGAACGCATTCTCTACCTGGACGGCATCCCCAACTTGCAGCGCTACGGCACGGTCGCCGTCGGCGAAGACGTCCCGGAGCAGTTGCAACTCGTACTCGACACCGAGGTCGCCGCGGTGGAGCGCTACAACAGGGGTGTGGCCCTGGCCCGTTCCAAGAACGACAACGGCACCCGTGAACTACTCGAGTCGAGGGTGATCGACGAGGAAGCACACCTCGACTGGGCAGAGGCGCAATTGAAGATCGTCTCCGATGTCGGAATCGAGCACTATCTGGCCCAGCACATCCACGAGGACGACTGACACCACCCCTGCTCCGGCCCGACCGGAGCGGTTGCGACCCGGCGGCGAAAGTTCCCTGCCTAGGTGACTGGGAACGCCACCAGCGGACGCTCCGCCACACACTGCACCTCTGCGCTCTCGCCTCGTTTGAGAATCGGTGTGGACTGTCGCCTGACCGCAAGGCTCACGCCGCCGCAGTCGACCAGGTAGCGGGTCGCGTGCCCCAGATATTCGACCAGGGTCACTGTCCCAAGAAATGATTGGCCGCTACCCGGTTTGATCGTCAGATCCTCGGGGCGGATCAGCACTTCGACTGGTCCTGACAGACTCCGCTCGATTTCGAGCCTACCCAGAATCGTCTCGGCGACATTCCCGTTGGACAGTCCCGATACGAAGTTTGCGTCGCCCACGAAGCCGGCCACCCAGGGAGTGACCGGCTGCTGGTAAATCTGTTCCGGGGTTCCGACCTGGACGATTCGACCAGCCGACATGACCGCAACCGAGTCGCCCAGCACGAACGCCTCGTCCTGGTCGTGGGTGACGAAAATAGTTGTCACCCCTAGGTCTGTCAGAAGACGGTGGACCTCGCCGCGCACCTGGCCGCGGAGCGAGGCGTCGAGGTTGGAGAAAGGTTCGTCCAGCAACAACATTGCGGGGCGCGGTGCTAGTGCCCGCGCCAGCGCAACGCGCTGCTGCTGTCCGCCCGAAAGTGTCGCCGGTGAGCGGTCCTCCATCCCCTGGAGTCCGACCAGTTCCAGCGCCTCACGAATTCGGGACGAGTCCTTCCGGTCACTCCGGGGTAGGCCGAAGCCGACGTTTTTTCCGACGCTCAGGTGGGGGAACAGAGCCCAGTCCTGGAAGACCATCCCTATCCGGCGGGATTCGGGGGCGATGAAGTCGTCCGGGCCACTCAGCACCCGGCCCTCCAGTTCGATGCTCCCCCGGTCCGGGACCTCGAGACCGGCGATAGATCTCAGGAGCGTCGTCTTGCCGCATCCGCTCGGCCCCAGGAGCGACACCGTCGATCCGCTGGCGACCTGAAGGTCAACTCCGGCCAGGACCGGGGTCGTGCCGTCGAAGGTCTTGGCGACCCCTTCAACCTTTAGCTGGGCACTCCTGACGTTTGCGCCTTCGAAGTCTGCCGGGCGCTCCTCCGGGAGGGTCACAGGGACTCACTCCCCGGGGTTCTGCTCGGGTCTGAGAGTCGGGAAAAGGACGACATCGCGGATCGTCTGGACGTCTGCCAGCAGCATCGCGAGACGGTCGATACCGACACCTAGACCAACCGTGGGCGGAAGGCCGTAGTCGAGTGCACGCAGATAGTCGTTGTCGACGACCATCGCCTCGTCGTCGCCCGCGGCATTCTGTTCGGCCTGGTCGGTGAACCGTGCGCGCTGTTCGTCTGGGTCGGTCAGCTCGGAGAACCCGTTGCAGAGTTCACGGCCGACGACTATCGCCTCGAAGCGCTCCACGAGCCCCGGCTTGGAGCGGTGGCTCCGCGAAAGTGGCGAAACCTCGGCCGGATAATCGATCACGAACGTCGGGTTCCAGAGCGTGTGCTCGGTGGTCTTCTCGTAAATTTCCAGCAGCAGCTTGCCGGGCCCGTAGCTGTCCTTCCACGGAACGCCGACCTGGTCACAGATCTGTCGAAGCCGCTCCACGGGAGTGTGAATGTCGATGTCTTCGCCCACCTGCTCCGAGGTGAGTTCCGCCAACGGTGCCCGCCGCCACGGGACCGACAGATCAAGTTCCCGACCGTCATAGGTGACAGTTGTCGAACCACAGAGTTCCTGGGCGAGACCTGCGACGAGTTGCTCGGTCATCTCCATGTACTCGGTGTAGTCGCCGTAGGCCTCGTAGCACTCAAGGATCGTGAACTCGGGGTTGTGCCTGGTCGAGAGTCCCTCGTTGCGGAACACCCGGGCGATCTCGAAGACCTTCTCGAAACCTCCGACGACCAGCCGCTTGAGGTAGAGCTCGGGTGCCACTCGCAGATACATCGTCTGGTCGAGGGCGTTGTGGTGGGTAGTGAACGGTCGCGCAAGCGCACCGCCCGGGATGGGGTGGAAGACTGGTGTCTCGACCTCTAGATAGCCGCGGGCCTCGAGGAACGAGCGGACCAAGGACACCATGCGGGAGCGCAACTGGAAGGCCCTGCGGGCCTCGTCGGTGACCCAAAGGTCCACGTAACGCTGACGGAAGCGGGTGTCGGTGTCGGTGATGCCGTGCCACTTGTCCGGGAAGGAACGACGAGTCGGTGCGAGCAACGTCCACTCGTCGACCCTTACCGAGAGCTCGCCACGCCGGGTGGTCATGACCTCACCGGCGACTCCGATCCAGTCTCCGAGGTTCAACTCGCAGAATCTCTCGAAGTCGGGCGTGCTCGCCGACGGGGCGAACAGCTGGATGCGTCCACTCGAGTCCGCGAGGGTGCCGAAGGCGAGCTTGCCCTGGACGCGTCGCAACATGAGCCGCCCTGCGACGCTGGCGCGTTCGCCGGTTTCGGATCCGGGTTCCAGGTCACCGAAGCGTTCGGCAAGGCCAGCAGCAGTCGCGTCGACTTCGTAGGTGTAGGGCTGGTCGAAGCCCTCGACGCGGGCCACGTCGGGAGAGACCCGCTGTTCGGTTGGGCTCTCGGAGTCAGTCACGGTGCTGGTTCTTCTCCCAAATCAGTCGCAGGCCGTGCAGAGTCAACCACGGTTCCTCGTGCTCGATGGACTCGGTTATCGGCGAGATGAGCGAGGCCAGCCCGCCGGTCGCGATGATGGTCGAGTCGCCGAGTTCCTCCTCGATGCGGTCACACATGCCGTCGACCAGAGCGGAGTAGCCGTAGACCGCCCCCGACTGCACCGACTCGACAGTGGTTTTGCCGATGACGCTGCGCGGCTCGACGAGTTCTACCCGCCGCAGCGCCGCCGCCTTGCCGAACAGCGCGTCCATCGAGATTTCGATGCCGGGGACGATCGCCCCGCCCATGTACTCGCCCCGGGCAGAGATCACATCGAAGGTCGTTGCGGTGCCGAAGTCGACAACTATCACCGGGCCGCCGTAGAGGTCGAATGCTCCGACGGCGTTGGCGATCCGGTCGGCGCCGACCTCGCGGGGGTTGTCGTAGAGGACCGGCATACCCGTCTTGACCCCGGTCCCCAGACTGACCGGGTTGACGTTCAGATAGCGCTCGCACATGTGGCGCAGTTCGAAGGTCACACTCGGAACACCGGACGAAATCGCGACTCCGCGGATGTCGGTAGATAGTTCGAGGTCGCGGGTTGCGAGCAGGTGGCGGATGAACAGCGCGAGCTCGTCACTGGTGCGCTCGGCCCTGGTTGCCATGCGCCAGTGGTCGACCAGGGTCGGCGACGGATCGCTTGTGTCGTAGAGCCCGACAACGGTCTGGGTGTTTCCGACATCGATCACGAGAAGCACAGCGACTCCCCGAAGTCATAGCGTCCTGCGAACACGTGGTCTCCTAGCTGATCCGCCCGCCTTGGTAACCCTCCGCATAGGTGGAGCTCCGCGGGCTCAATGTCCCAATAATGGCCCTCTCCGCTGCGTCTGCGCACATCTGGGTAACCGGGTGGTGGGGCAGGCTCCGCTCATCGCAGGTCGAAACCGATGTCCAGAACCGGAGCAGAGTTGGTGATCGCCCCGACCGAAATCATGTCGACCCCGGTACTCGCGTAGCCGGCGATCGTTTCGAGCGTGATACCTCCCGAAACTTCAAGTAGCGACCGCCTTGTCTGGCCTCCCTGGCGGACCTCCGCAGCGGTGACACACGCGGACACCTCGTCCGGTGACATGTTGTCCAGGAGCAGGGCGTCGGCTCCCGCTTCGAGAGCCTCGACACATTGGTCGAAGGAATCGCACTCGACGTGAACGGTGCGGGCCGGCCAACGGTCGCGGGACACGGCGACCGCCTCTGTAATCCCCATTCCGCCCAGGTGGTTGTCCTTTATCAGGATCCAGTCAGACAGATTGCCCCGATGGTTCCGACCGCCGCCGGCGCGGACCGCCGCCTTGGCGAGAGAGCGCAGGCCGGGGATTGTCTTTCGGGTATCCCAGACCCGTGCGGTCCCTCCCTGACTCGCGGCGGCGTCGACAAAACGAGCGGTAAGTGTTGCTATCCCCGACAGGTGACCCAGGAAGTTGAGGGCCGTGCGTTCGCCCGTGAGCACCGTGGCAAAGGGGCCACGGACGATGCCGATGATCTCCCCGGACGAAAGATCTGCGCCTTCCTCGACCGACCACGACACATCCACGGTCGGATCCAGCCTTGCGAAGGTTTCGGTGACGCACAGGGTTCCGGCAAGCCTGCCGGGCTCTCTGGCCACGATCCACGCCTCGCCAGGGCCCGGCGGCAACAGTGACGAGGTCAGGTCCCCCAGCGGGGTCAGGTCCTCGGCGAGCGCCAGGTCAACCGCGGCGCGCACCGCTGCGATCGGAGGGTGGATCCATCGTGAATCGTGATTGAAGTTCGACACGGGGGCAGCTTTGCACGGCTGACACTCTGAGCCGAGCCCGACTCTGTCGGGAATCAGACGAGGAGTCGGTGCATCTGGAGTGGATCGGTGCTCGGATAGTCGATTCGGGAATGGGTACCCCGGCTCTCGTCCCTCGCAATGGCGGCGTTGACGAGCACCCAGCCGATCTCTGCCAGGTTCTTCAACTCGGCGACATCGACACGCGTCGGGTCCATGGGCGCCAATGACTCCAAGGTTCTGGCGACCATCGATGAAGCACGGCCGAGTGTCTCGGCGCTGCGCTGGACTCCGGCCTCGACCGACATCGTCTGTTGGAGCTGGTCCCGAAGCCCAGCAACCACCGCTTCGACGTCGCCCCCCATATCTGTCGCGGCTGTCGCGGGGGTATCGGTAGTTGCAACGGCGGCCGACAGTACCGGAGGCACCTTCAGCCACACCCCGCTGATCTGGAACGACTGGCCTGAGCCGATCCCCTGCTGGGCGGACCGCGAGCCGAACTGCGGGTCCAACGCCGCCCGCATGGCTCCGGTCGCGCGTGGCCCGTTCTGGCCGGCGCTGATGGCCTCGACGGCCCTCGGGCCGAACACCATTCCTTCGAGGAGCGAGTTGGAGGCCAGGCGATTGGCTCCGTGCACACCGGAGCAACTCGTCTCGCCCGCAGCCCACAGTCCGGGTAGCGAGGTCGCCCCGTCCAGATCGGTCAGCACGCCCCCACACTGGTGATGAGCAGCCGGAGCTACCGGCAACAGATCAACCCGGGGGTCCAGACCTATCTGCTGAAGGTCGGCCGCGATCGTCGGAAAGCGCTCGGCAAAATGGTCGAGTTCTGTCGCGTCCAACCAGACGTTTGTCGTCCCCTGCTCGATCATCTTCGCCAGAATCGCCCGCGACACCACGTCGCGGGGCAATAGCTCGTCGACGAATCGGTCACCATTGGCGTCGCGCAACAGAGCCCCGTGGCCCCGGAGCGCCTCGGAGAGCAGCGGCCGTGGAATCGCAGGATGGTGCAACGCGGTCGGGTGGAACTGGAAGAACTCAAGGTCCGCGACTGTCACCCCGGCCCGGAGCGCCATCGCTACTCCGTCGCCGGTTGCCACCGCAGGGTTCGTTGTTACCGCAAATAGCTGACCGGCCCCGCCAGTCGCCATCAGGACATTGCGTGACCTGACATCGAGGAGTTGGCCCTCGGAGTTGATGACTCGCGCTCCGACGCAGCGGCCGTTCTCGATCAGCAGGTCATGGGCGAAGGTGTGTTCATAGATCGCAGCGGCGGTACGCCTAACTGCCGCAACGAGTGCTCGCTCGATCTCGGCGCCTGTCGCCGCCCCACCGGCGTGGACCACCCTGGCCACAGAATGACCACCCTCGCGTGCCAACTCGAGGTTGCCCCGCTCGTCACGGTCGAACTCGGCTCCCAGGGCGATCAACTCCTCGACCCTTCGTGGCCCCTCGTCCACCAGCACCCGCACGGCGTCGACGTCACAGAGTCCGGCACCGGCCGAGAGCGTGTCGTTCAGGTGCAGGTCGATCTCTTCGGGGTCACCCGAAAGCGCGGCTGCCACCCCACCCTGGGCCCACCTGGTGGTCGCCATGTCCAGGCCGCCCTTGGTCAGCACCCCGGTCCGCAATCCGTGCTCGGCCGCTGCCCGGACCGCGGCAGAGAGTCCAGCGACACCAGAGCCGAGAACCAGTAGGTCCAGGTCTTCTGCCTCTGAATCCAGTTCCGAATTCACTTTGCCGCACTTCCCTTGCCGGCCGGTGTGCCGGCCCCTTCGTCAACCTGTGGAGCGATCTGACCGCCACGACCCTGTCCGGCCCCGCTGTGTGCTGCCGACCAGTCGGCGACGGCGAGATTGTCGATAAGTCGAGCCTTCGAGAACTGGATGGCGCCAAAGAGCCGAACGTCAGGGTCGGCGATCTCGCACGGCTGCAGCGTGTCGGGATCAGCCACTTCCACATAGTCCAGAGCGCCGAGGCTCTGGGTCGTTATGTGACGTTCCATGACTGTCCTGACCTTCTCCGCGGACCGCTCACCGTCGAGGATCGCTCCGGCTCCGAGGCCCAGAGCTTCTCGAAGAATCGTTGCGACGTTCCTCTCCTCGGGCTTCAGATAGACGTTGCGGCTAGACATGGCCAGACCATCAGGTTCCCGCAGGGTCGGACAGCCGACGACGGAGACCGGAAACGACAGGTCAGAGGCCATCTGACGAATGATCGCCAGTTGCTGATAGTCCTTCTCTCCGAAATAGGCGCGATCGGGCTCGACGATGTTGAAGATCTTGGCCACGACCGTGCACACCCCGGCGAAGTGCGTCGGCCGTGACGAGCCCTCCATCACCGAGGCGAGCGCAGGGACCGCAACGGTTGTCAGCACCGAGTCCCGTCCGTGCGGATACATCTCGGCCAGGTCCGGGGTGAACAGAACCGAAACTCCGGTTGCTGCCGCCTTCGCAGCGTCGCCTTCGGGGTCGCGGGGATAGGCATCCAGATCCTCGCCGGCCGCGAACTGCAGCGGGTTGACGAAGATAGTCGCCACGACCACCTCGCACTCTGAGGCGGCTTGACCGATCAACGAGAGGTGTCCGTCGTGGAGGTAGCCCATGGTGGGAACCAAGCCCACGTCGGCACCGTTCTCCCGCAGCGTTTTCAGCAGCGCGCGCAGGTCTGCGATCGACGAGATGGTTTCCACTGCCGGCAGCCTAGAACTCCCACCCAACGGTCAGGACCAGCCGACGTCGGATGGAACCGTCGGGAAGCGCCGAGATGCTGTTGGACATCGAATTGGACCCGTCATGGGATTTTGACTGACAAAGCTTCAGGTTTGGGGCCCGAGCGGCCGATGGGATTGATAGTTCCGGCGGGAACCGCCCGATGCCCTGTTCCTTAGGAACGGGGCATCGGTGCTTACGGGCACAGTTCCACCTGTTTCACCCGAAATTTGAGCGCCAGCAATGCGGTCTTTCAGATATCGGGGAACTCGCGGCCCGCCAAGGCCGCCGCCCTGCGAGCTAGAGCTACGTACGCCTCACGTTCGCTGCGAGGGAGCGCTCCGAGGTGACGCTCAACGGTGTCCCAGTCGCCCCTCGATACCGGTCCTGTCAGCGCAGCGCTCGGACCCACCTCAGCCACGTTGTTCAGGGCCAGCCGCGCCAGCTGCAGATAGGCCTCGAGAGGCACCCCGATGCTGGCCGCCACAGCTTCAACCTGCGACATGAGCGCCACCAGGTGGTTGGACGCCATCACGCACGCTGCGTGGTGCAGAATCCGGTCCGGCTCACCGACCACAACCGGATGGCCATCGAGGCTCAGCACCAGTTCTTGGCCGATCGGATCCCCC
>JBATWQ010000321.1:0-14160 GCA_049672765.1 Microthrixaceae bacterium
TACTTGGCCATTAGGTCAAGGGCAGCGCCGACCAGGTCCTCGGGATGCAGGGTGACGGGGTCGACGATCATTCCAGATTCGGAGCGCTTGACCTTGTCGACCTCGGTGACCTGATCCTCGATCGAGAGGTTCCGGTGGATCACTCCGAGACCGCCCTCACGAGCGATCGCGATGGCGAGTCTGGCTTCGGTGACGGTGTCCATGGCGGCCGACATCAGCGGGATGGACAGGGTGATCTTCGGCGTCAGACGGGTCGCCGTTGAAACCTGGGCGGGGATGACGTCCGACGCTGCGGGGACCAGGCAGACATCATCGAAGGTCAGTCCCAGGGCCCCGAACCTGGCCAATGGATCGACCTCGCTGCGGGAGGTCGTGGACGGTCCTGTCAGGTCACTGGTCGGGGGCGTCATTCCAGAATCCTAGTCAGTGTCAATGGCGAGGGCCTTGGCGAGGTGGTTGACGGGCGAGGTGGTTGACGGGCGATGCAGTTCTACGATCGAAACATGGAACGACGTCATCGGGTAGTCGTGGTTGGAGCCGGCTTCGGAGGTCTGGCGGTACTGAGATCCCTCGAGTCGGTCCCGGTTGACCTGGTGATGATCGAACGGAACAACTTCCACACCTTCCAGCCGCTGCTGTATCAGGTGGCCACCGCAGGACTCGATTCCGACGACATCGCCTATCCGCTCAGGGGTATTGCGTCACACCGCAAGGCCCAGACCGAGGTGCGGATGGCGTCGGTTCGCAGCGTCGACCTGGCGGCAGGGGTCGTGCACCTCGATGAGGGCGAGCCGCTGGAGTACGACCAGCTCGTGCTGGCGGCCGGTGCGGTATCTGCGACGTTCAACATTCCCGGTGTGGAACAGCACGCCTTCGGGCTCAAAACCCTTGAAGACGCCTTGTCGTTGCGTTCACACGTACTGCGACAGTTCGAACGGGCGACGGTCGACCCGGGCCTGATCGACTCGGGTGGATTGACCGTGGTGATCGCCGGAGGCGGGCCCACCGGCGTCGAAATGGCCGGTGGTCTCGTCGAGCTGTTCGAGAACGTGCTTAGCCGGGACTTTCCGACCTTGGACATCCACCGGGCCCGGGTAGTGATCGTCGAGCCCGGGGACAGGCTCCTTGCCTCATTCAGAGCCAGGTTGGGTGACCTGGCCCGCCGGACCCTGACGTCACGCGGTGTCGAGGTGGCCCTGGGAGTCGGGGTCGCCGGAACCGACGGAAAGGTCGTGGAGCTGACCGATGGCACAAGGATCCCGGCGGGCACCCTGGTCTGGACAGCGGGCGTCCGCGCGAACCCGCTGGCGGAGTGCATAGCCGACCAACTTGGGGCCGACAGCCTCACCAGGGGCGGACGGATCAGGGTGGCCGACGACCTGTCGATCCCAGGGCACCCCGACGTGTTCGTGATCGGTGACCTGGCGGGTTTCAGCGATGCCAACGGCGAGCTCCTACCGCAACTGGCGCCCGTCGCCATCCAACAGGGTCAGCACGTCGGAGCCCGGATCAAGGCGCGGGTTTCCGGAGGGGCGGTCAAGGACTTCCGCTACCGGGACAAGGGCTCGATGGCGACGATCGGTCGCCACGCGGCCGTGGCCCAGCTTCCCGGTGGCCTTCGACTGAGCGGGTTTCCGGGATGGCTGGCGTGGCTGGGGTTGCACCTGGTCATGCTGATCGGCTTTCGCAACAGAGTGAACGTGTTGGTCAACTGGGGGTGGAACTACTTCACATATGACCGGGCTTCACGGCTGATACTCGAGTCGCCATCGAAGGAGGTCCACGTCTCGGAGGACGCGGACGCTGGGCCCGGCCTATAAGTTGGCTGTGCCCACAACTGGCCCGTGAGACAGATCTGGCCGTGAGAGAAGCTGGCCGTCACGGTCGGTCCGGGCCAACCGGGAGGATTCAGAGATGCCGACCTTGTCGTTCGAAGGCGAGACCCACAACGAACTGGTTGTGAAGGTACGCCGCTGGCTCGCGTCCGTTGACGGAACCGAGGCAGCCAACGTGAGCGCCGTACAGGCCGTCAGCCAGGGCGCCGAGGTGACCAAGGAAGCGCTGCGGATAATCGCCTCGGCCGCACCGGAGCCGATCGCCCAGTCCGAGGTCGTAAAGGGCCTGACATCGATGGGTTACAAAGTCACCGACGCAACCAAGGACGCCGTCATCATGGGACTGGACACCATCGAGGAAGCCACGGGCGGCGGCGTCGTCCAACAGGCCACCAAGGCGGCGGGCAAGGTCATGTACCAGATGAACTCCGCCATGGCCCGGCAGTTGCTCCGCTCCATCCGGGGCTGAGCCCGCTCCATCCGGGGCAGCTCCATCCGGGCAGCGGCATCCGGGGCAGAGGCGGCGAGGCTTACGGGTCGAACGCCCAGAAAGCGTAGACTCCGCACTTTCCTGATCGCCGGAGTTTCCGGCCAAGAGGTGATCGTGGCAGAGATAGAGATCGGTATCGGCAAAGCGGGTCGGAGGGGCTATTCCCTCGACGAGGTGTCCGTGGTGCCGAGCCGTCGTACCCGAGATGCGGACGAGGTCGACATTTCGTGGCAGATCGATGCCTACCAGTTCGAGATACCGGTAATTGCCGCGGCGAACGATGGTGTCACCAGCCCGGCAACTGCCATCGAGATGGACCGGCTCGGAGGAGCGGGAACGCTCCATATCGAGGGCCTCTGGTGTCGCTACGAGGACCCTTCGTCGGTGCTCGAAGAGATCGCGGCGGCGGGCAGGGAAATCTCGATCGCACGTCTGCGCGAGATCTACTCCCAACCGGTGCGTCCCGACTTGATCGAGGAGCGGGTCGGTCAGCTCCGTGACGCGGGAGCGACCGTTTGCGTCGCTGTCACACCGGCACACACCGAGTTGCTGCTCAGCGACATCGTTCGCGCGGAGCCTGACCTGCTGGTCATCCAGGGCACAATAACTTCGGCCGAGCACGTCTCCGACGGAGCCCACGAACCGCTGGATCTGAAATACCTGATCCGCCGCCTCGAGGTACCGGTTCTCGTCGGCGGTTGCGCCAGCTACCAGGCAGGCCTTCACCTGATGCGTACCGGCGCCGCAGGAGTGCTGGTCGGCGTCGGTCCCGACATCTCGTCGACCACCGCCCAGGTTCTGGGAATCGGCAACCCACTGGCGACCGCAATCTCGGATGTCCGCGCAGCCCGGATGAGGCACCTCGACGAGACCGGCGTGTACGTCCACGTCATCGCCGACGGTGGAATGCACACGGGTGGCGACATCGCCAAGGCTGTTGTGTGCGGAGCGGATGGAATCATCCTGACCTCGCCCCTGGCCCGGGCCGAGGAGGCTCCAGCCAAGGGCGCCATCTGGTCGATGACCTCGTTCCACTCGTCCCTGCCCCGCGGTCGCATGTCGAGGGTCGAGCCGGTTGGGACGCTCGAGACGATCCTCAACGGTCCCTCAGACCGCTCCGACGGGCGCACAAACCTGATGGGGGCGCTTCGCAAATCCATGGCACTCGCCGGGCACAACACCCTGAAGGATTTCCAGAAGGCCGAGCTTACGGTCACCGCCCCGCCGACGGTCCGGCCAGGAGCCCAGTGATGTCGGACGCCCCGGAATTCTCCGACGACATGGCCATGATCGACCCCCTGGGTGAGTCGCATCCGCTGGGTCCCGACCAGGAAGAGTTGACCCCATCCGAAAAGGTTCTGGTCGTCGATATGGGCGCCCAGTACGCCCAACTGATCGCACGGCGTGTCCGTGAATCGAGCGTGTACTCCGAGATTGTGCCAAATTCGATCTCGGCGGCCGAAGTGGCCGAGCGCCGGCCGTCGGCGATCATCATTTCGGGTGGCCCCAAGTCGGTCCACGTCGAGGGCGCACCCGTTCTCGACCCCGAGATCTACGAACTCGGCGTTCCGGTGCTCGGCATCTGTTACGGCGCGCAGCTGATCGCGCAACAACTCGGTGGAACCGTCGGACGCGGCGGCGCCGGCGAATATGGCCGAACGACTCTTGAGCGCATTTCCGGACGTCCATCAGCGCTGCTCCCGGCCGTGATGGGCGACAAGCAGAATGTCTGGATGAGTCACTTCGACGCAGTCACCGAAGTGCCCGAAGGGTTCCTTGCGACAGCAAGTACCGCAGGTGCCCCGATGGCGGTCCTAGAGAATCCCATTCGCCGCATCTTTGGGGTCCAGTACCACCCCGAGGTGGTTCACACCGAGTTCGGCCAAGAGGTGCTCTCGAGGTTCCTTCACGACATAGCCGGTCTGTCCAGGCAGTGGACGATGGGCAACTTTGTCGACGTTTCCGTCGATGCGATTCGCGCCCAGGTTGGTGACGGCAAGGTCATCTGCGCACTTTCGGGCGGAGTCGATTCGGCCGTGGCAGCTGCCTTGGTGCACAAGGCGATCGGCTCTCAGCTCACCTGCGTCTTCGTCGACACGGGTCTGATGCGCAAGGACGAGGGCGCGCAGGTCGTCGAGACCTTCAACGAGCACCAGGGGATCGATTTGATCCACGTCCGCGCAGCCGACCGGTTCTTCGAGCGACTCGCTGGAATCACCGAGCCCGAGGCCAAACGCAAGGCCATCGGAGAACTGTTCATCCGAATCTTCGAAGACGCTCGCGATCAGGTCCCGGACGCCAAGTTCCTGGTCCAGGGGACGTTGTACCCCGACGTCATCGAATCAGGCACCGCCCACGCTGCAACCATCAAGAGTCACCACAACGTCGGCGGTCTCCCCGAGGACCTGGATTTCGAGCTGGTCGAGCCGCTTCGGACCCTGTTCAAGGACGAGGTTCGTGCCGTCGGGTCCGAACTCGGCCTGCCCGACGAAATCGTCTGGCGTCAGCCGTTCCCTGGCCCGGGTCTGGGCGTGAGGATCATCGGCGAGGTCACCCCCGACAAGGTGGCAGTTCTCCAGGAAGCGGACGCGATCGTCCGCGAAGAACTGCGCATCGCGGGTCTTGAGCGCGAAATCTGGCAGTCATTCGCCGTCCTTCCCGACATTCGCACGGTCGGAGTGATGGGCGACGAGCGGACCTACGGCTACCCGATCATCATCCGGGCGGTCACGAGTGAAGATGCGATGACTGCGGACTGGGCGAGGATTCCCCATGACGTCCTGGACGCGATGGCCTCCAGGATCATCAACGAGGTCGCTGGCGTAAACCGTGTCGCCTACGACATCACGTCCAAGCCGCCTGGCACGATTGAGTGGGAGTAGACGCTCGCGTCATCGCGAGATGGCCCTTCATGTCGAAATGACACAGGTTTGTAACAACTTGTCGTTTCGTGCTTGACTATTCCGATCATGCGTCAAATCCGTCACATACGCGCGGCCGCAGTCCTCTCGACGGTGGCAATTGTCCTCTCAATGGTGACCCTGGGTGGTAGCGCCGGCGCCCAGAGCGTGGAAAGTCTGCGAGACCGCGCAGCGGCCGCCGCCTCTCGACTCAACACTTTGCAGTCGCAGTCGGATGCTCTGAACGAGCAGTATCTGCAGACCCAGGAGGACATCGACAAGCTCAAAGAGCGTCAGGATGCCAACTCCGCAGCTGTCGACAAGGCCAAGGCCGAACTTGAGAAGGCCCGCGGCGAGGCCGCCGACTACCTGGTCGAGGCCTACGTCGGTGCATCTGTCAACGATCGAGTTGTCGTCAGCAGTAACAACGTCAACGAAGCGGTGAACCAGAAGGTAATGCTCTCGCTGTTGAAGAGCGACCGCACCGAACTCGCCGACAAGCTCGATGTCGGTCGCCAGGACTTGGAAGATCTGCAGGCAGAGCTGAAGGCGTCGCGTGATGCGCTTGACAAGCGCCGCTCCGATCAGGCCGACATCGTCAAGAAGATCGAAGCGAGCGTTGGCGATCAGCAGGCGATTCTCAACGGCGCCAACTCCGAGCTCAATGCAGCCATCCGCGCCGAACAGGCTCGGATTCAGGCAGCCGCCGCCGCCAAGGCCCAGGCCGAGGCCCAACGGGCAGAAGCCCGTCGTGTTGCTGCGGCGAATGCCTCTGCAGCCGCGTCGGCGAGAGCGTCGCGGGCCACCAACGTCACCCCAAGGCGTGCACGGAACAATCCGTCGAACGGAGGCGGCACCGGTTTCTCCGCTCCGCCCGCATTTGTCCCACCGCCAGTACCTGCATCGTCAGTCAACGCCGGTGCCGCGGGAGCCATTGCGGCGGCACGCACCCGCCTGGGAACGCCCTACCGATGGGGCGGGTCGACACCCGCAGGCTTCGACTGCTCCGGACTGATGATGTGGGCGTGGGCCCAGGTCGGAGTGTCGCTGCCCAGGACCTCCGGCGCACAGCGTTCTGCCACGCAGCGGATCAGCCGTAGTCAGCTACAGCCAGGAGACCTGGTTTTCTCGGGTAACCCGGTTCACCACGTCGGCATGTACGTCGGTGGCGGTCAGATGATCCACTCGCCCCACACCGGTGACGTGGTGAAGATCTCGCCTCTCTACGGCGGCTCGCTCACCTTCGGTCGCATCCGCTGACCAATCCAGTCAGGTGCCTGCCAGTCTGGCAATCACGGGCGCCAGGTCATCGAGCGCCGAGGCGCTGAGACCGATGGTCGAGATTCCCAATTTTTCGCGTCGTTCGACCAGGTCATCGACGATCTGATCGACGGTTCCGCACAGAGCGTGCGGGGTGTTCCGGGCCTCATCCGGGGTGATTCCGAACCCGTCGGCGAACGAGTCGAAGATGACGTCCCGGTCGGGGGTGACGATCGCCAGATGGATCCGCGTCTGCAACTCGATTTCGTCGAAGCGGTCGCCTGCGGCCTCCCGGATCCACGAGATCTTCTGCTGGGTGGCCTCGAAGGTCGCACTCGGCCCCGCGGACGCGTCGATCACGCCGGCCGTAAGGGTGGGATTGAGACCGACGATGTCCGCATACTTGCCTGCGAGCGACAGGACACGCTTGCCTCCACCGCCGATTAGCAACGGCGGTCGGGGAGCCTGAGCGGGCTTGGGAAGTCCGACGAGTCCGGAGATCGAGTAGTGCGCCCCCTCGTAGTCGACCGGCTCGTCGCCCCAGAGGGCGAGAATGATTTCGATCGCCTCCTCCAGACGGCTGATCCTGACCCCGGGCGGATCCATCGTTATGCCCGAGCTGTGATAGTCGGTCGTCATCCAACCCGCGCCAATGCCGAATTCCAGACGGCCACCGGTGAGAACATCGGCCGTTGCAGCCTCCTTGGCGATCATCACGGGGTGGCGGTAGTCGTTGGCAAGAACCATGGTGCCGACCCGCAGCGTCGTGGTGGCATCGGACGCCGCCATCAGGGCCGGAATCGGAGCCAACTGGTCATCCAGGTGATCGGCGACGGTCAGAACTGCCACGCCCAGGTCCTCGGACTTGCGGGCCAGCGGGCGAAGTTCGTCAGGGCTTTCCAGATGTGATGCTTGGACCGAAAATCGGAAGGGTGACGCTGAAGACATCCAACGGACCCTATTAGACCTGAGTAGCGTCGCACGCGTGCCAACTGACCTGTTGAATGACTTCACGATCGAAACGTTTGAATTTGGCGACAAGGCCCGGGAGGTCTTCCGCAAGGGGGAGGGGACCGCAGTCATAGTCATGGCCGAGATTCCGGGTATAACCCCGGCGGTCGCGGAGTTTGCACGCAAAGTGGTCGAGCGCGGTCACACGGTCTTCATGCCGGTCATGTTCGGCACTCCCGGGGCTGAACCAACCCTGGGTGCCCTTCTGAAGGTGCTTGCACCGGCATGTGTATCGAAGGAGTTTCGGGCGTTCGCGCTCGGGACCACACCGCCGGCGATCGACTGGCTGCGGGCTCTCGCCCGCCACGCACACAAGGAGTGCGGAGGTCCAGGCGTGGGTGCGGTGGGGATGTGCTTCACCGGTGGCTTCGCCCTGGCGATGGCCACGGAGCCCGAAATGCTGGCTCCAGTTCTGTCGCAGCCTTCGCTGCCGATCGCACTGACAAAGCGGGCCAAGGCTGCGCCCGGATGCTCCGATGCTGACCTGTTGAAGGTCGTCGAACGCACTCGTGAAGACGATCTGTGCGTGCTCGGCCTGCGTTTCAGCGGTGACCGGATGGTCCCGGGTGAGCGCTTTGCGAGCCTCCGCCGGGTGTTGGGTCAGGCGTTCATCGGCGTCGAACTCGACTCCTCCAAGGACAATCCGTGGGGGCACCGTCAGATGGCCCACTCTGTCCTGACCGAGGACCTGGTGGATGAGCCGGGCCAACCCACCCACGACGCGCTGCTGCAGGTCCTCGACTTCCTGGATGACCGCCTGTCGGTGTCGTGACCGGCGTGAATCACGACAGAGGACTCCGATTCGACCTGCGCATCCTGCCCGGAGGCGGGGCTGACTCAATGGTTCCGCTGAAGGTCGGGAGTACTAGCGCTGGTCGGCATCGCGAAGTGTCCGAACCATTTCGGCGCTCACCGACTCACCCGCTTCGGGGATGACCAGTCGCCCCTGCTTCTCTTCGACTATCTCCTCGACGACCGCCTCGATCCGCAGACCTGAACCGTCCGAGGTGACCTCCACATCCCCTGGTCGGAGACCCAAACGGTCCCGAAGCGGCTTAGGGATCACCACTCAGCCTGCTGTATCGATGGTTGTCCGCATACCATCGTCCTACCAATTTTATGGCGTCCGGAGGTCATGTCCGCCGGTCGAGACTGGGACTTGATCCGCGTGCGCCGCGTCCGCGGGCGCTCCCAAATCAAATCCACACAGAGTGAACACCCCAGATGTCCTGCCGGGCATGCTGCCGGGGGTTCGGACGAAGACTCTGGTCAGCTCGCCGTCGAGCTCAAGAACGATTCGTTCCACTCCGGCGTCGTCAACGATCGCCAAGCGCCGAGCAACGACGGAGTCGGCTACCAGACTGGTCAGACGGTGAGCGCTTTCTGGCTTGTCTGCTTCTGAATCCACGCGCGGGGCCTCCACTGAATTCCATCGATGGACTTGAACGAGTTAGGGGGAAGCCCCGGCCAAGACCGGTGCGAGCATCGTTACCCACGCCTGTGACACCGACACCCGGGCAGAGATGGCTTCGCGTTATCAGGCTGGCGAGCTGTATGCGGGCCCACTGGAGTGACTCGTCCGGCCGCCGCGTCCGGCGGGACTGTCGTAGTGCGTAGCTACGGTTCTTGAATGACGCGCAAACAGGCGTTCGGTCAAAGCGAAACAGCCGGGAGTCGCCATGGATGTGGAATCGTCGGAGCAAGGTGAGTCGGGCCACTGACATGGATGGCGGCCACGATGGTGAAGAAGGACGCCACGATGTGTCCACTGCCGGTGAGGAGACAGAACGCCGAATTGCCATCGTGTTCCAAAGTCAGACGTCCACCGCGTCGGAAGTCGAACGAGCTGCCGTTCGGGCATGGCAGCGGCCAGATGATCGTTTCTACAAGCGGGTGCAAGCGGTGTTTCGACAGGGCGTTAATCCTGAGTCAGAGGTCGCTGCAGCACTTATAGGACTTGAATCGTTGCTACAGAAAGGTGAACTGTCCGAGTCGCTGACCGTCTGGCGCGGAATCCGATCCTCAACCAGAACTCTCGGTGCTGAAGGCAGACGATTAGTCCAACTTGAGGGCTCCGAGATCGACATCAAGGGCTACCTGCCTACAACGGTCGACCTGGCTGTGGCGGAGACCTTTGCTGCCCCAGAAGGCCCAGGAGGTGCAGCCATAATGAGGTTTAGGTTCCGCGGGGCACGCCAGCTATCTGGGTTCCTCCACTTGGAGCGCCGAGTCTTGCAGGGCAAAAAGAGCTGCTATTGGGCTCCCACGGACGTATCCTTGTGACTGTCATCGATCTGGCAGGCCCCATTCCCACAATTCACGGGAGATTAGTGTGACCAATCGATTTTGGGACGACGACATCTTCTTGGCCCCAGGTGAGGAGATGCCTCCCCCGGTTACTCTCTCAGGTCTCCTCCGAGATCTGCGTGTGGAGCATTCTCCACGGGCCGCACAAGCGGCAGCGGTGAGAAGATGGCTGTTGACCAACGAACCAGTACCGCTGCTGCGTTCGTTCATCGAGGAATCCGGTCTACTCGAGGCGTATCCCGCTTCGGCGTGATCAACCCACCTGACGGGTTGATCACTTCCAACCGCTTCGACCCCCTCGGAGCCGTGCTGGCGAGCGCACCTGGTTCAGCGGCGTGTCAGGGCCCCTCGGGCGGCGGCAACTCGCTTACGAGGACCGCCGGGTCGATCTGGAGGCCGGCCGCAATCTTGGTGATGTTGTGGAGGCTGACGTTGCGCTGGCCCCGTTCCACCTGACCGAGGAACGTCCAGTGAATCCCGCACTTCAGAGCGGCCTGTTCCTGTGACATCCCCAACTCGTTGCGGCGCTTCCTAACCCGCTCGCCGAACATCCCTGTTGTTTGGGAGATCGGGGCGACGGCCATGGCCGTTCAACCTCAGGTATGCAGTCCTATTCGTCTAGAGACTATATGTCCTGTCGTCGCCGGTGGATTGACGGTTGACGGATGCTCAGGGCTCGGACCCCCGCCAGGCCCACTGCGATCAGATCGGCGCTCAGCCTGGCAGCCAACTGGGCGAGTTCGGGCGGTGCCATCGCACGCCAGATCTCGAATTGCCTGCGGCGAACCTTGGCATCGGTGTCGGCGGGTGTGTACACGACCGCATCATGGAGTTGACCCACAAGGCAATACGGCCAGCACAATATGTCCAGCGCTGTGCCCTGACCCTCGCATCGAGCTTGTCATAGCCCACGGGTAGGGTTGGAGTGATGTCTGCAGACGACCTCCTGGAGGGCCTGAACCCCGCGCAATATGAAGCGGTCACCCACGGTGAGGGACCGCTGCTCGTCGTGGCCGGCGCAGGTTCTGGCAAGACGCGGGTACTGACCCATCGGATCGCCCATCTCATCGACGAACACCACGTATCCCCGTATGAAATCCTGGCGATCACGTTCACCAACAAGGCCGCGCAGGAGATGCGCGACCGAATCGGCAACCTTGTCGGCCCCGTCGCCCGCAAAATGTGGATCTCGACCTTCCACTCGGCGTGCGTGCGCATACTCCGCCGCGACGCCAACCTGTTGGGTTACCCGTCGGCGTTCACGATCTATGACCAGGCCGACGCGGTCCGCCTGACCGGTTACGTGCTGCGTGATCTCAACATCGACCCCAAGCGTTTCCCGCCCCGTTCTGTCCACGCCACGATTTCGGCGGCGAAGAACGACGGCAAGGATGTCGAGACCTATGCCGAAGCTGCGTCGGTCATCTACGAGCGCAAAATCGCCGAGGTCTATCAGGAGTATCAGGCCCGCCTGCGGCGTGCCGGGGCGATGGATTTCGACGACCTGCTGTGCGTGACGGTCGAACTGTTCCAGACCCAACCCCAGGTACTCGAGCAGTATCAGGAGCGCTTCAAACACGTTCTGGTCGACGAGTACCAGGACACCAACTCCGTCCAGAACGAACTGGTCATGCTGTTGGGTGAAGAGCATCGCAACGTCTGCGTTGTCGGCGACACCGACCAGTCCGTGTACCGGTTCAGGGGCGCGGACATGCAGAACATCCTCGACTTCGAGACCGCATTTCCGGACGCGACAGTTGTCGTACTCGAACAGAACTACCGGTCGACCCAGAACATCCTCACCGCCGCCAATTCCGTCATCTCACACAACTCGGCCCGTAAGCCGAAGGACCTGTGGACCGAATCCGGCAACGGCGACCTGATCACCAAGTTCCAGGGCGAGGACGAGGGCGACGAGGCGCAGTGGATCAGCCGTGAACTGACCCGCCTCCACGACGTGGGCGACAGACGCTGGTCCGATATGGCCATCTTCTACCGGACCAATGCCCAGAGCCGCGTCCTTGAAGAGCAGCTGTTGCGCACCGGGATTCCCTACAAGGTCGTGGGAGGCACCCGCTTCTATGACCGCCGCGAGATAAAGGACGCGATGGCCTACCTGAAGGCGATCGTCAACCAGACCGACGAAGTGAGCGTCAAACGGGTGCTCAATGTCCCCAAGCGTGGCGTTGGCGACCAGACCGTCGGTCGACTCGACGCCTTCGCGCGCTCACACGGCCTGAGCTTTGTCGACTCCCTGCGGCGCTGGGACGAGGCCGGCGTGTCGCCACGGTCCGCCCGGGGCATCGAATCCTTCCTCAACCTTCTCGACGACCTGAACAGCGAACTCGTCGACGGCCCGGCCAAGGTGCTCGAATCGATTCTCGAACGATCTGGCTACCTGGCCGAACTCGAAGCAGATCGTTCTGTCGACAACGATTCCCGTATTGAGAACCTCGCCGAGCTGGTCGGCATGGCACAGGACCACGACAGCGTCAACGACTTCCTGGAGCACGTTTCACTCGTTGCCGACACCGATCAACTGCCCGATTCCGACGACCCGACAGAGACCGGCGTCCTGCTCATGACCCTTCACGCCGCCAAGGGTCTGGAGTTTCCGGTCGTGTTCATGTCCGGCATGGAGGAGGGCATCTTCCCCCACATGCGCGCCCTGACCGATCCGGCCGAACTCGAAGAGGAGCGACGGCTCTGTTACGTCGGTATCACCCGGGCCCGCGAGCGGCTCTATCTCTCCCATGCGTGGTGCCGCACCCTCTACGGCGGGACCCAGTACAACCCGCCGAGCCGTTTCCTCACCGAGATTCCCAAAGATCTGCTCGAGGAGTCTGCCGCCAGCCGTACACGAGAGAGCCGCCGTGACCGCCGCGCGGGCGGTTGGGAGTCGACTTCATGGGGAAGCGGGGACTCCTCGGGACGAGGATCAGGCCTTGGGTCTTTCGGAAGCGGGTCTTTCGGAAAGGGGCGCCCAGGCACCGGGTCGAGCGAAGGTGTGTTCGCGTCCGCGCGCAGGGTAGGCCCATCGCCCACCAAGGCCCACGAACTCAATTTCAAGGTCGGCGACGACGTCAGGCACAACGTTTGGGGTGAGGGTGTCGTGTTGATGGTCGAAGGATCGGGAGACAAGGCTGAGGCCGTCGTCAACTTCGGTAGCGTCGGCGAGAAGCGGCTGTTGTTGTCGTGGGCACCGTTGGAGAGGGCATGAGTTGGGCATGAGCATCGTCAAGTCACTCTTTGGTCGGCTCGACCTGGCGATCCGGCGTAACGGCACCCTGGCCGAGTTGATGCTCCGGCTCGCGGAAATGCACGGCGACAACATCTTCGTCACCGAAGAAACCGATCTGGGCGCGACCAGAACTCTCACTTACGAACAGGCTGCCGATCAGGTCACGTCATGGTCGGTGGTAATCAGGGCCCGCTCGGCGGTCGGCGTGCCTGTGGTCATCGCCACACCGAACGGCATCGACCAGTTCCTGTTGTGCCTTGCCGTGTCTGCGGCCGGAGGACTGCCGGCTCCTGTCAACCCGCAGATGACCGACGCCGAGGTTGCGCACGTAATCGAGGACTCCGGGGCGAAGCTGGTCATTCGTGACGTCTCCGAGTTGGGCACAGGCCCTGGCGCCCGCTCCGCTCGACAGGTGCCGGCCAAGTCGGCCGCTCTGGTTTCCCTGCCAGATCCGGGCGACGTTGCCGCGCTCTTCTACACCTCGGGGACGACCGGAAGCCCGAAAGGGGCAGCGTTGACCCATCGAGGACTCGTGGGTCAGATGTCGATGGCCGCGGCCTGGCCGTTCGTTCTCCGCGACGACGAGATCGTCATGGCGCTACCGGTCGCCCACATCATGGGATTCATCGCAGTGATGGGAGCAGCAATCGCCGGCATACCCATTTATTTCATGCAGAAGTTCTCGCCGGTTCGGGTTCTGCAGGCGATTGAATACCGTCGTTGTTCGGCGTTCATCGGGGTCCCGTCGATGTACCGAACCCTCTATGAGGTCGGAGCCGCCGAGCGGGACCTCCGCTCGATTCGTGTCTGGATAAGTGGCGCCGATGTCATGCCGTCGGACCTGGCCCGCAAGTTCAAGGCCATGGGTGCCAGCGCATCACTACCGGGCGTTGGGAGTATCGGCGAGGCGGCGTTCATCGAGGGATACGGAATGGTCGAGGTAGGCGGCAACGTTGCGACCAAGGTTTCGCCACCGATGCTGCCGGTCGGACTCGGCGATTCCCTCGGTATGTCCATGCCGGGGTGGAAGCTCAAGGTCGTCAACGAGGCCGGCGACAAACTGTTGCCCGGCCAGGTCGGGGAGCTGATGCTCAAGGGGCCCGGTGTCCTCAAGGG
>JBATWQ010000322.1:0-5814 GCA_049672765.1 Microthrixaceae bacterium
GGCCAGTTGTCCCGTCAGGCCACCGCGGATCCGACCAGGGCGCCCACCCCGAAGCTGATAGCCAAAGCCACCAATCCGCCGAGTCCAATTCGGAGGGCGCCCCTGCCGACGCTTCCTCCACCGAGGAAGGCTGCCAGCGCACCGAGCCCCAGGAGTCCCAGAATCGTCGCAGCTGTTATTGCCTGCTCGCGGAAGTCGACTCCGACCCAGATCGCGATGAGCATCGGAATCAATCCGCCGACCGCGAAGCTGAAGAAGGAGGTCACTGCAGCAAGAATCGGCCGGGCTTCGTTCTCGGGGCTGAATCCGAGCTCGTCCCGTAGGTGGGCTTCCAGGGGGTCGTGGGCCATGAGTGCCTCGGCCACCTCGGTTGCGAGTTCGGAGGAAAGGCCACGGGCGTGCCAGATGGCCGACAACTCCTTGGTCTCACCGACCGGATCCGTGCTCAGCTCCTTGGCTTCCATCGCCCTTTCGGCCTTTTGGGAGTCGCCCTGTGCGCTCACCGACACGAACTCGCCGATCGCCATCGACCCTGCCCCGGCCGCGATCCCTGCGACACCGGCCGTTACCAAGCCGGCGTGGGAAGCGTTTGCGCTTGCGACACCCAACAGCAGCGCCCCGGTCGAGAGGATTCCGTCGTTGGCGCCGAGCACCGAGGCCCTGAACCATCCGGCGATCTTCGACCGGTGACGCTCGGGGTGATGTCGCGGATTGCGACGCTGGGTGGCAGCGCGATGAACGGGCATGTCCGGACGCTACCCCGGGCGGTGGACGGCCCAAGTGGAATCCGTTCTTACGATCCGGAGGAATGGTTTGGACCCGTAGCGGGTTACGAGTAGTCGGGCGTGGGCTAGATTCCGCGTACCGATCCGACTACCCGAGAGGATGGAAGATGGCTTTCGAGCTTCCGCCACTGCCCTATGCCAAGGATGCCCTGGCACCCCACATCTCACCCGAGACGTTTGACTATCACCACGGCAAGCACCACCAGGCTTACGTCACGAACCTGAACAAGATGATCGAGGGCACTGAGCACGAGAACTCCTCGCTCGAAGACATCATCGTCAACTCTGATGGTGGGCTGTTCAACAACTCCGCCCAGACCTGGAACCACACCTTCTACTGGAACTCCATGGCGCCCAACGGCGGTGGAGCACCCACCGGGGAAGTTGCAGACGCCTTGAACTCCGCGTTCGGGTCCTACGACGCCTTCGCCGAGAAGTTCAAGGAAGCCGCCGCTACACAGTTCGGTTCGGGCTGGGCATGGCTGGTCGACGCCGGATCTGGTCTTGAGATCATGAAGACGGCAAACGCCGACCTTCCGATGAAGCACAACGCCAAGGCACTGCTGACCATCGATGTGTGGGAACACGCCTACTACATCGACTTCCGCAACGCCCGGCCGAACTACATCTCGACCTTCCTCGATCACCTCGCCAACTGGGACTTCGTGGCCCAGAACCTGGCCAGCTGAAAAGAGCCGGAAAGCTAGACCCGGGTCCCTCACTCTGGGACCCGGGCCGTCTGCCGTTGCTGGTGGCCGTCGTCTCGTTGGTGACGGTCGTTGCCTTCGAGTCGCTGGCCATCAGCACGGTGATGCCCATAGTCGAAGCTGATCTCGGAGAGATCCAGCTCTACGGCTGGGTGTTCTCGGCGTTCTACATGGGAACGCTGATCGGAGTGGTGGTCGGGGGCAACGCCGTCGACCACGTCAGGCCCATCGGGCCGATGATGGTTGGAATCGCCGTCTTCATGGCCGGTCTCGTCGCCGGTGGACTGGCTCCATCCATGGAGGTCCTGGTCGCCGGCCGTTTCCTGCAGGGCCTTGGAGCGGGCGTCGTGCCAGCGGTGTCCTACGTGGTCGTTGCCCGGGGCTTCCCCGACCAGCTGCACCCCCAGGTGTTTGCCGCTATGTCGACGGCGTGGATCATGCCGGCGCTGGTCTCGCCGTTGCTCGCATCGGTGGTCGCCCGACACGTCGGCTGGCGATGGGTGTTCCTGGGGCTGATCCCAGTAACGGCCGTTGTCGCCGCGATCGGCGGTCCGGCTGTAGCAAAGGTGGATGACACCCCGAGGCTGTCGCCTTCGCCGGGACCGGCGCAATCCTCGCCGTCCTCGGCGCCGTCGCAATCCTCGTCGTCCTCGGCGCTGTCCTCGGCGCCGGTCAGGTCGTCCCCGCTGCTGAGGGTCTTCGTCCTGGCGACCGGGGCTACTGCTGCAATCATCGGACTCGGACTCGACGACCTGGTTCTGGGCCTGCCGCTCGCAGCTGTCGGGCTGGTCGTGATGATTCCGGCATTCACGCGACTAACTCCGCCGGGAACACTGGCAGCCAGGCCCAGACTTCCGGCGACCATACTCATTCGCGGGCTGTTGACCTTCAGCTTCTTCTCGGCCGACGCCTTCTTGTCGCTGGCCGTGACGTCGATTCGTCATCGCACAACTATCTACGCGGGATTCGCCCTGGTCGCATCATCGGTTTTCTGGACCGTCGGCTCGTGGGTCCAGGCCCGGTATCTCTCCAGGATTGCCGACAGGATTGCCGACCGTGTCGCCAACAGGATCGCCGAGCCTGGCGCTGACCGGATCGCCGAGCCGATCGCCGAGCCTGGCGCAGGGGGATCGACTGCTGCGGCCCGTCAGTCCGATCCAAACGCCGAAGCCGAGCGGGCCGGATCGAGCCGACTGGTTGGTTCCGGGGGCCTACTGCTTCTGATCGGGGCGTGTGGAATGATCGCGTCGCTGTCGCAACGGGTCCCGATCGGCGCGTGGGTCCTGAGCTCAGCGACCATGGGCCTGGGAATGGGTCTGGCCTACACCACCATTTCGGTCGTGGCGCTCGCCGAGGCAGAACCCGGGCGTGAGGGCGCGGCGACGTCGGCGCTGCAGATGTCAGACATCCTGGGAGTTGCTCTGGGAACGGGGCTGGCCGGTGTGATGGTCGCTGTCGGTGCCCGCTTCGAAGGAGCTGGCGCCACCGCTCTGGCGTGCGTCTTCGGCAGCTCTGCGGTGGTTGCGTTCCTGGTAGCGGCGCTCGCTCCTCGCCTTTCCAGGGTGACGCCGACCACGGCGCAAGCGGCCCCGTCGGGGCTTGGCTGACCCGTCAGGGCTTGGCTGAAACCCGGATCAGCTTGCGGTATAGCGAGTCGAACGTCGCGACGATGTCATTCGCCCGATAGCCGAGGTCGTGGACCGGGCAACGGTCACCGACCGCTTCGTTGAGGATCGTCCGCTGGGGAATGAATGGATGCCAGACGGCTCGCTTGCCCATCAGACGGTTCAGGGCCTCTTCCTGACGCATCGCCTCGATCGAGACTGCTGGCGCACGGTTGACGATCACGCCGCCGATATCGAGTCCCGGATTCAGGTCCGCCCAGATTTCCTCGACGACGCTCAGCACTGACTCGGCGCCACGGATCGACAGCGCCGATAGCTCGACGACCATCAGCACCCTGTCCGCCAGGGCCAGGCCGGACCTGGTGGTTGGGCCGAGCGACGGGGCGCAGTCGACGAAGACAAACTTGTAGTCGTCCTTGATCGGGTCGATCGCGGCGCGCAGCCGTAGGGCAGAATCCCGGTCGGTCGAGTCGGCTTCGCGGTCGATCAGGTTGGCGCTTGCGGGTAGGACGTCGACGCCTTCGCCCCAGCCGGAGGTGACGATCGCAGCCCGGGCGACCTTGGAGTCGCCGGTACGTAGAACGTCACCCACCGATAGGTGTTCGTCGCCCGCCTCGACGCCGAGTGACCAACTGGCGCTGCCTTGCGGGTCGAGGTCGACTACCAGGCACTGGTCGCCCGCTCGTTGCGAGGCTGCGGCCAGTCCGAGGGTGACGGTGGTCTTGCCCACTCCGCCCTTCTGGTTGAGTACCGCAGCTACCGTCGAACGTCTCTCCACGGCCAACATGGTGACACGTTCTACGTGATCGTGGGACACCTGCAATCCTGTTGGCATGGCGACTTCTGGCACTGCCTATCTCGTCCAACCTGATGACGGCCCCGGGCCCGGAGTTCTGGTGCTCCATTCCTGGTGGGGGCTCACAAGGGGAGTGAAGGACACCGTCGAGCTGCTCGCAGACTCGGGGTTCACAGCCATGGCCCCAGATCTGTCGGGAGGTCTTCTGCCGGAAACCGCGGACGAAGCCCGTAGCGCGCTGGTCGACTCCAACCCCAACGTCACGGCCGATCTCGTCCTTTCGAGCCTGGTCACTCTGCGTGCCCATTCGGTGGACCCCGAGGCGCCGGTCGGGGCGGTCGGGTTTGCGATGGGGGCGTCCTGGGCTCTTTGGGCGGCCACTCGAATGCCGGAGGACATCGGAGCGGTTGTCGCCTACTACGGAACCCAGAACCTGGACTTCGACGACCTGACCGCACCTGTCCTTGGTCATTTCGCCGAGGAGGACGACCTTGTCTCCGAGGACGACAAGATCGAGATGCACGCCCGCTTGCTGTTGTCAGAGAAGTCAGTCGAGCTCCACGACTACAAGGGCACGTCGCACGGTTTCGCCGAGGTGAACCCCTCGGCCCGGTTCGATCGGGTCTCGGCCCAACTCGCCTGGAACCGGACGATCACGTTCCTGGCAATGAACCTGTCGCTTTCTAAACCGCTCTAGTGCCGTGTCGGAGATCCTCGGAGGGCCGCGAAACGAGCGAACCTTTGTGGACACGGTCTAGCCGCTGAGCGGCACAACGGCCGGCGTGCTCCGAGAGTGGAGTATCGAATCGAGCGACAACATCCCGAGCGCCGCCCAGACCAGGGCGAACCCGATCCAGCGGGTGGCCGGCATCGACTCGTGGAAGACGAACACGGCGCAGAGGAACTGCATGACCGGGGTCAGGTACTGGAGCAGACCCAGGAGTGTCAGTGGTATTCGCCTGGCAGACGCTGCGAACAGGATCAACGGGATCGCCGTCACCAGACCGCTCAACGCGAGCAGTATCGACAACGACAGGGGACCCGAACCGAATTCCAATGACCCGGTCGTCGACAGGTAGATGATCACCACCACTGCCACCGGGGTCAGCGCAGCCGTCTCGGCCGACAGCGACCGGATCGGGCTTAGCGAAATTCTCTTCTTCATGTAGCCGTAGCTGGCGAACGAGAACGCCAGCGTCAGAGAGATCCACGGGAACGACCCGTAGGCGACCGAGATGACCAGCACCGCTGTTGCGCCGAGTCCCACTGCGGCCCACTGGAGCGACCTGAGGCGCTCGCGCAACAGCACCACGCCCATGCCTACGGTGACGAGCGGATTGATGAAGTAGCCGAGTGCCGCCTCGAGCACCCGGTTCTGTTCGACGGTCCAGACGTAGACGAGCCAGTTGATCGCGATGAGTACAGCCGCTGCGAGGAGTTCGATCACCTGGGACCGGTCAGCCAGAAATGGTCTGACCCAGGACCAGTCCTTCCGAACCAACAGGGCGAGACCCACGACGAGCAGCGACCAGACGATCCGGTGGCTCAGTACTTCGATCGCACTGGTCGGTTCCAGCGCATGGAAGTAGATGGGAAAGAATCCCCAGATCGTGTAGGCGGCGATGCCGACCAGTGCCCCGATTCTGGTTTCGCCGGTTGCATCCTTGGGGCTCGGCCCGTTCATACCCGTGCTGACGGGGACATGTGGATTTACCAGAGCTCGTCGGTGTACTTGTCGGTTCCCGGCACCGTCGGAATGAACGGTGCGACCAGGCGGACCTCACCCAACCCCGAACCCTGCAGAGCAGAGGCGTAGGTCTGGACCCGGTCCCAGGCGTTACGGGGATCGTCGGTGAGGAACAGCAGCTGCATACTGCGCTGGCGGGTACCGGGCCCCGAAC
>JBATWQ010000323.1:0-3615 GCA_049672765.1 Microthrixaceae bacterium
CTCGAGATGTCCGGAAGGCAGACGCTCCGCAATGCGGGGAGCGAGGCTGGCCGGACCGGGGAACGACTCGGCACCTCGCAGTACGGTCACCGGGCAGCCGACCTCGCCCAGATGCGAAAAGGCGTCGTGCTTGGACCCCATCTCGTAGGTCTGGGCCTCTACCTCGGGCAGACAACGCAGACTGACCGAGCCGTCGTCGTGCACTTCGAATCCGTATTTGATGTACGCCGCCAGAGCCTCGGGGTCGAGTGCGCTGAAGGGCGGCTTGGAAGAGAAGTTCTTGAAGGCCTCCGATGCGCTGACGAACGCAGCACGTCGACGGCGGGCGCCGGTTGCCAACGGGTTCTCCCCGGAACCCATTTCCAAGTCCGGGGGGAAGATGATCGGCTCGAACAACCACAGTCCCCGGAACGTGCCGGGTCTGGCCTGCTCGGCCAGAACGAGTGAGGCCCCGCCCATGGAATGCCCCACACCGAAGGGCTTCTCAAGACCCAGAGCGTCGACGGTCGCAAGCACGTCCTCAGCAGTGCCGTTCCAGTCCATGCCGGTCTGGGGGACCGTCGAGCGGCCGTGTCCGCGGACATCGACCGCAGAAAGGCGCAAGCCGTCGAGGCGCTCGGCGACAGGCAGCCAGACCCCGGCGCAGAAGCCGGTGGCGTGGACCATCAAGACATCGTCGGCATCGCCACCCAGGTCATAGAGGGCGAGTTCCACGTCGTTGGTGGAACCGATCATCTGGGGTGCTGGAAGCTGCAGGTGGTTGCTGCTGGTGGCGTCATCCATCCCATCAGCTTGCCATTCAGTCGCAGAGATCCCTGTCCGCGGATTGCGAAAGCCCCAGGGGCGTGTCGTCAGCGGTCACGCCCTGACGCGGCCCGGGCGGTCCGAGCGATCAGGCTGGTGAGCCGGAAAGCGCATCGGGCTCCTGCAACTGTCGTGAAAGTCTGGGTAGTAGCAACTTGATCTCGTGGAGCTTCAACAATTCGATCGACTCCGGACCAGAGGTCAGAACCGAGCGGAGCAGATCCGCCGCCACGACCGTGCACTCCAGGCCCTCATATGCCGCTGTGCCGCTGGTCTGGTTCTCGACGAGAAGTAGTGCATCGACGAACGGGACCCAGTGGATCGACTGGGAAAGTCGATCGCGCAGTCGATGGGCAAGAGTCGCTGTCTGGCGTGCAGTCTCTCCGATGTCACCGCCGTTGCCGTCACCCCGTCCGACGACGAACACCCCTGTGGGGCCGACCACCGCCCAGTGGTCGCCGATTCGCCTGACCATGAAAGCTTCGGGGAGTTCCGTCACATGTCGAACGAGATCTCTTGTCGACATGCGCGGGTGAAACACATTCATCTATCGGCAGGCACCGACAGATTGTTGAGCGATGGATCCGCCTTGGCTCTCCGGAACCGATGGTGACCCGTTCTCACCGGTCTCCGATGCTGCCGGACCCTGGCGTCACGAATATCGATGACTCCGGGTAGGGAGCATGGGCGGTCCGATGAAGGGCAACCCACCTTGGGCCCCGGACGAGGAGTTCACGATGTCCGACGAACAGGACAGGGCAGAAGCCCTCGATGAAGAGCAGCTTGGGGACGAGTATCCGCCCGAGCGACCAATAGGGATAGATGGCGAGGATGTATCGGCCGAGGATGTTGGAAGGATTGAGAGATCCGAGAAGATCCCGCAGCCTCCCAGGGATCGGGTCGAGTTGATCCAGCGGGACGATGACGACCACGAAATGCTGGGCGATGCTGTCGAGGATCCCCCGAATGACGACTCGATGGTCGACACCGACGACACAGCCGATCCGTCGGAGCGACTCGGCGACGCAGACCAGTCGGCTGAGGAAGCGGCGATACATCTGGCAGCACCGGGCCAGTAGTTGGCACCCGGGCCAGTGGTTGGCACCGGGCCAGTACCTGGGTACGGCGTCGGACGCCCTGCATTACGGCGTCGGGCACCCAGTGAGGTCGTGTTGGCCAGCCTCGTTCCTGAAATCACCGTCGAACGAGCTATCGAAAAAGTCATCGGACAGGTCCGGCGGCTCGGCGAGTAGCGGGTAGGCACCCACCAGATCGGAAGGGTCGGGGACGCTGATCTTGAATTTGGTGCCGACGTCGCTGAACTCGGTCACCAGATTCGCGGTGCCGACGGCCCTCGTCAGCGGTCCGCAGTCCGGGAAGTCTGGATCACCTTCGAACTCACTCCGAACGGTATAGCGGGCCAATTTTCCGTCGGGGCCCAGCTCAACGATTGCAGTTAGCTCAGCGAGTTCATAGAAGCGGTTGGTAACAGCTCTCTCCTCGAGCCTCTCCACCGGACCCCCGGCTTCCCTCTCCCCGGTGAAGGTCTTGGCCGGCAGGGTCCGTTCGAACCGACGAGTTCCGTCGGATCTTTCATCAACCTCCTGCCAGCCGGTCGCCACCACGGGTGTCCCGCCCATGCTGGACAGCGCACCAGAAGTGTCGATCAGGCCCCACAGCACTAACCCAAGACCGAACCCGGGGCTTAGCAGGGGGTCGAATGATTCGAGTGGCGTCGCCATCCAGGTCTTTCGAGGCTGTCCCATTCATGGGCTGTGTCGCCGACGATTGCCGTGGCCGACCCGACAGGACCCGACGCACTGACCTCGATGAGATCTGCTCCGGACTGCTCGTAGGATTCATTGAACGTCCCACTGATGAAGGGGATCCGGCCAGTTGTGCGGCTACGGAACGGCCCGTCACCGAGTACAGCGTTGACCGCTTCTCCAACGAGATCATCCGCTTTGGAGTCCGCAGCCTCAGCCACATCCGCGGCCGTTGCATCCACCTCGTTCGAGTCGCTGCACCCGACAAGCGCCAGCAGCACGACGACCATCGCTCCGGTAAGTCGAATCATCACGTTCCTTCCCACTTTCGGATCACCATATCGGTGGAGATCCCGTATCGACCCTTTGGCCGCCGACGGGTTGGTCGAACAGGCGTCATACCGGTGCCCGTGACGTCCACTGCTTGATGCGCGAAGGTGCATGGTGAGGAACTGCTGACGCGCGACTCACGAGCGGTGTCCGCATATGAATTCATAGGTGTCCAGTTCCGCCCCGCATGGTTCCACCGTGGCGGGCCCGCAGCGCGCTTCACGTTGACTGGGATGGTGAGCTCGTCGATGCGGAGCGTCAGGTCACACAGCGGGCGTCCGCCGCGCTGATGCGAAACCGAGGGCGCCCCCACCGCACCTGGTCGACGTGTCCGAGACCGACGATGTCACGGGGGCGCCACCCTGTCGGGTTCGCGGTGAACCGGTCGCACAGCACCTGGTCGAACGCGGATCCGTTCCGTCCTGAGGTGACCGACGTGGCGACGTGCCCGGTGAACTCGGGTGTCCGGGCCGCCCACTGGGCGACCGCATGGATCCCGGCGAGCCAGCGGTCACGTGAACGCGGTGGCGCCTCGGGCGTGGAGCTCCACAGATCGGGGTGTTCCATACCACTGACCGTCCGGGCCCCACCGAACCGGGCAAGGCACCCTCAGCCAGCGTCGTCCCTCGGAGGAACGACAGCGTTCTCGACGGTTGTCAGCCGCTCCCAGATCGGGGTTGTGCTCCCGTTCTTCCCGAGGTGGTAGCTCATGTAC
>JBATWQ010000324.1:0-2837 GCA_049672765.1 Microthrixaceae bacterium
AGACCGACCAGCGCCGCGGCCGCTGCCTGCACAAGGTGTTCATCCTCTGGCGCCAGGTCGAGTGCTTGGTTGCCGTGGAGCTTCGTGGCATCGAGGTCACCCCGCATCAGGGCGAGCGCCGCGCGATACATCTCGATGGCGGCTGGTAGCTCACGCAATCGGCCCTCGTCGACGACGACAACCTGTGGCTCTGAAGTCGGGCCTGAATCTGAACCTGAGTCCGAATCCGCGAACCTGTCCACGGCGAGGAGCCGCTCGACCCTGTCGAGACGCTCCTCGGTGTCATCCGCGAACTCGCCGATAGAGGCGAGTGCGCCTACCAGGCCCATTATCAGTACCGGGCGCCTGTCGATCACATCCGCTGGCAAACGCAGCAACCAGTTCCGGATCGTGACTTCCTGACGACCCCGCTGCCACGCTGGGATCGCGGCCTCCATCAGGTCTGCCGCCCTGTGCGGGTCTCCGGCGGCGAGGGCGTGGTGGATGCTCTCTCCCATCTCGCCGTTCGACTCGAACCAAGCGCTGGCCCGGTGGTGCATTTCTGAAATTGCCTGCGGGTCTTCGTCGGTGAGATGTGCTCTCAACACATCTGCGAACAGGTGGTGATAACGGTAGAACTGCCGTCGGTCATCGAGCGGAACGAGAAACATGTTTGCTCGTTCGAGCCGATCAAGAGTCGCCTTTCCGCCGCTCTGCCTTGTGACGGCGTCGCAGAGCGGACCGCTCAGTCGATTCAGGATCGAAGTGCGTAACAGGAACTGGCGCACGTCGTCGCTCTGGCCGTCGAGAACCTCCTCGGCCAGGTAGTCGACGATGTAGCGGTCGTCGCCCGCGAAGTCGGCGATGAACGAAGAGGCGTCGGCTCTTCCACGCAGCGATATGGCCGCCATCTGCAGCGCGGCCACCCAACCCTCGGTCCGCTCCGCCAGCGCGAGGACGTCGACACTCGACAAAGTGGTTCCGACAGTTCCGGCAGCTCCGGATGTCCCGGTGGCACCGGCCAGATACTCGGCGGTCTCGTCGACGGTGAAGCGCAGGTCCTTGGCTCGAAGCTCGACTAGGCGGCCACTCACGCGAAGACGCCCGAGAGGTAACGGCGGATCGGATCGACTGACGATCACCACACGCGAGCGGGACGGTAGGCGTTCTAGGAGTAGGGCGATGCTCTGGTGAATTTCCGGTGTCGAGATGACGTGGTAGTCGTCGAGCACCAGGACAACCTCGCGATCGACAGTCAGCAACTCGTTCAACAGGGTGGCGACCACTGCGTCGAGCGTGACCCGCGACGACTGCATGAGAGCTGAAGCGCCGCTCCCGAAGTCAGGCCCCAGAGCCTTCTTCAATGCTGCGATCACATAGGTCCAGCACGTAACGGGGTCGTTGTCCCGCTCATCCAGTGAAAGCCAGGCCACGCACCGCCCGCCAGCCGGGCCGCCAGCCGGACCGCCAGCCGATCCTCCGGAGGGATCACCTGACGGAAGGGTTTGGAGCCATTCGGTTACAGCCGTTGTCTTTCCGAAACCGGCGGCGGCCGAAACGACGACAACGGCCGGCCCGCTCCCGTCACCGAGATCCTCACTCAATCGAGGTCTGGCGACCGTCTTCTCCAGACGCTCCGGAACATGGAACTTGGTCTCCAACAGAGGTCCCACTGACATCAACATCCTTCAGAAGAGGTCCTCTTCATGTCGCCGAGCCACCCGGCCCAGCAGCTATCGACCCAGATCGCTCGGGTGCGAATCACCAAGTAAATCACCAGATGATGTGATGCGAACTCACCAATCTCGTTCGTACGGTCGATGAGTGCCCACAGACGACCCCACCACTCAAAGTTCGGACAAGGCCTCGAGCGCCGGGCGGACGTCCGGGCAGCAGTACGAGATCCGCGTTGCGGGGCACCTCGGGTCCCGCTGGACGGCGTGGTTCGAGGGCCTCGAACTCGTCAATGAGCGCGACGGGACGACCGTCATGAGCGGCCCCGTCGTCGACCAGGCGGCGCTCCACGGGCTCCTAGCCAAGCTGCGGGATCTCGGAATCCCGCTGCTCTCGGTTATCCGGCTTCCGGCAGGCCGCTCCGGCCCGTCTTCGGCTCCAACTTCCACCCACAAGACAAGCAAGTCACACAACAAATCAGGAGGAAAGTCATGATCAACGTCTCAGGACTCACCAAGCGCTACGGCGACCGCACGGCCGTCGACAACCTGACCTTTGGAGTTGCCTCCGGTCGGGTCACGGGGTTCGTCGGCCCGAACGGTGCGGGGAAGTCGACCACCATGCGAATGATGGTCGGTCTCACTCCACCCGATGCTGGCGTAGTCCGCTATGACGGGGTCCGCTATACCGACCTTAGACACCCGGCCAGAGTTGTCGGGGCGGTCCTCGACGCCCGTTCGATGCACCCCGGGCGTACGGCCCGGAACCATCTACGGGCCATGGCTGCGGTGAGCAACATTCCGACGGACCGCGTCGAGCAGGTCCTGGCGGAAGTCGGGCTTGAGTCGGCCGTGGATCAGCGCGCAGGCGGGTTCTCCCTCGGGATGCGCCAGCGTCTGGCCCTGGCCGGCGCACTGCTCGGTGATCCCCGGGTCCTCTTGCTGGACGAGCCCTCCAACGGGTTGGATCCTGACGGGATCCGCTGGCTGCGCAACTATCTGAGCGGCTTTGCGGAGCGCGGTGGCACGGTGTTCGTTTCGAGCCACCTGATCGGCGAACTCAGCCTGTTTGCGGACGACCTCGTTGTGGTCGGCGCCGGAAAGTTGCTGGCGGCCGAGACCGTGGATGCGATCACTGCTCGTCAGGCTGTGACCGTCGTTGTCGAGACGCCCCAACCCGCTGAC
>JBATWQ010000325.1:0-2999 GCA_049672765.1 Microthrixaceae bacterium
GATGCGACTCCGAACGCGCCGGCGAAGCTCATCAAGCGACTCCGAACGCGGCTCACGATGCGACTCCGAACGCGCCGGCGAAGCTGTCGAGCGTCTGCGCCCAGTCGTCGTCGTGGCGGAACCGTGCAACCCGGTAGCCCTGCTCGCGCAGCGCCGCGGTGATGTCGCCGTCTCGGGTTTGGCGGTCCGGGTAGTCGTGCGGTGGACCGTCCACGTAGATCACGACGTTGGCCTCCGGGAAGATGAAGTCAGGTGTGCTCCAGATCGTGCCGAGCTCGAGACGCCGACCACGCTGGGGGATCCGCAGGCCCTGGCCTTGCAGCCACTCGATGAAGCGCCGTTCGAGCTCGGACTCGGCCTGGCCGTCCAGGTGCTCGGCTCCGTCGTCGTGCGACGGCGACGGAGTGACCAGATCGTCGGGCAGCTCGGTCACGGTCGCTGTAAGCAGGTCCCGCAGCACCGAGACGACCCGCCGGCGGTCGAGCAGCTGGTGGTCCCGCTGGTTCGAGTAGCTGAGTAGGCACTCGTAGCAGGCCACGGCGCAGCCGGTGTCGGAGATGTCTTCGCCGGTGTCGGGGTCGACGTGGCACAGGTCGAGCGCACAGCGCACGACTCGGCGCAGCGCCGCGGGGTCCTGCACCAGTTGTCGCAGGATTCCAGCGCCGCCTTCTGCCGATTCGTAGAACAGCAGGAGGTTGCGCTCGTCGATGCTGGGCAGCGGTTCGGAGGCCAGTTCTGACTCTTCGAGCTGGAAGGTCAGCTCGATTGCTCGGCTCAGCGCGGACTGGAGCGACGCCATCGTCTCTGGCGGCAACGGCCGCGACGGCTCGAAGAGCAGCACGTTGCGGGTGTCGTCCACGTAGGGGATGACACGTTTGACGTTGGTGGTGACGCGATCGTCGCGGTCTTTGCGGGTGTCCTCGTCGTCATCGAGCGCTTCGTTGCGTGCCCAGGTGCCGTAGTCGAGGTTGAGCACGAAGCCGTGCTGGTGCTTGTCCTTGCGGCGACGCCAACCCAGGTTGAGTCGCCACAGCGTGGCCGTCGGCCCGAAGGTCAGGTGCCCCCATGTCGATGACGTGCCGTCGTCCCCCGGTGTGGTGATGACCGCTCGACGGCGGGACTGCACGTGGTCGCGTTCGGCGAAGCGGACACCCGAGATGATCTCGAAGCCCTGGCGCTGGCGCTCTTCTTCGTCGGAATTGATGCGGTCTTCTCGGCAGGTCGTGACGTTCTGCAACCGGAAGAGGTCACGCATAGGCGCGTCGAGGGCTGCGCCGCAGCGTTCGCAAAGATCGGGGTTCTCGGTCTGCAGCGGGTGCAGGTAGCCGCAGTCGTTGCAGCGTTTGGCCTTGGACGTGACGATGTTCTCGGGCTCGTCTGCCGTCGGCGCAACGACGGGCAGGTCGACCTTGGTGATCCGGTAGCGGGAACCCTCGTGGTAGATGAGCGCCCGTGGGCCGAACTCACTGACAGCGAGGAACCGGCCCCGCTGCAGGTACTCACCGTCGCCCCGACCGCGGCGACCGGGCACGTACGCGGTGAGTGGCAGGCGCGGGAAGCTGTAGCCGGGCAGGAAGCCCTCGGCGGCGAAGTAGCGGTACGGCTCGAAGTCTCGCTGGCTGTTGCCGTCGGTGTCGGACACCAGCAGCTCGATGCGCTTCTCGGCCTCGCCGCGCAGGCGCCGTGCGATGCGCTTCTCGTCGGAGCTGGTCGTGTGGCTCTCGACCTTGGCGTGATAGGTGCGCTGCTGAGCCCTGGCGGTTCGGTACAGGTCCCACCAGCGCTGGGCGGCGTCGTGGAAGCGGCGATCCAGGCCGGCCATGACCTCGTCCAGCCACTGGTCGTGCCACCACAGCGCGTCGGCGAGCTGGTCGGAGGCGGAGTCGAGCACCTGGCGAGCAGCCGTCAGCGCGCTCAGGTGGTATTTCGGGTCGATCAGCGCCGCGGCGATGCTCGAATGCAGGACCGGCGTCGGGTCGGCCTCTCGGTCCAGGTCGAGCACCTGGCTCATCGAGCTGCCGAGCGACAGTTGGCTGACCGACAACCAGAGCGCCTGCACGTGGGCTCGCACCAGGTCTTCATTCGCGAGGTCGATGCGGGGCGCCTCGACCCGGCCGGAGACCATCTGCTCGGGACGGCGGAAGTAGTACTGGTCGTGCGGACTGCCCGAGGTGGCATAGGTGAAGACCAGCGCAGGCTGTCCGGAACGACCCGCCCGGCCAGAACGCTGCGCGTAGTTGGCCGGTGTCGGGGGCACGTTGCGCATGCCGACCACGTTGAGCTCGCTGATGTCGACGCCGAGCTCCATCGTCGGCGAGCAGTACATGACCGGGAGCTTGCCTGAGCGGAAGTCCTCTTCACGCTGGATGCGGTCTGACACCGCTACCTGCGCCGTGTGCTCCTTGGCGGTCAGCGTGGTCAGGTCGGACGACAAGCTGCGGTACAGGTCACGGAAGTAGCGGTTGGTCCCAAGCCCGTCCTTGGGCGGACGGGCGACGCGCAGCGGGTCATGCACCTGTGTCTCGCCATCGCCGAGTTTCCAGATCAGCGACGAGGCTGTCAGGCGGTACGACGGATCACCGTCAGTGTGTGCGGGCCCGTGGTCGAGAATGCCTGCGGTGCGCAGCGCCTGTGCGAGCTGGGTGAGAATCTCGGCGGTCTCGTCGACCGAGGGCCGCTCGCCGTACTCCGGCAAGCTGTCGGGCCGCCGCAGGAACTGGCCGATGGCACCACGGGCCGACAGGTACACCAGGCCTTGGTAGTCATCGGGCTTCTTGGACCGGAACCTGACCTCGCTCGCCTTGTGCAGCTCACGCTGGTCTTCGTCAAGCGCAAACGGCTCACGCAGGTGCTGGTCGGAGCGGAGCACCATCTGCTCCTGATAGTTGCCGTTGAGCACGTCGATCGACAGGACCAGGCTGCGGCGCAGGTGGTCACAAACCACTCGGCACAGCGACTCTCGCGTCGCCGGCGACGCGGTAGCGACCGCCGGGTGCATG
>JBATWQ010000326.1:0-17062 GCA_049672765.1 Microthrixaceae bacterium
GTACTAGACGATTCGAAGGAGGCCCGGGCGGAAGTCCGGGCCTCCTTCGCGTCCCGGCCCAGACTGTCCGATTCCCAGAAAGTTCTTCCGGGGCTGCGCGATTCCGGGCCGCGGATTCCGGGCTGGAATCAGGCGCTGGCGCGGGTGTGCCTGAGAAGCGGATCCGCCGCTCCAAGGGCGCCGTCTGCGGCCCGCATGACCAGCCCACCCGCTCCAGGTGTGGAGGAGTCGACCAGGTTTCCCATCACCTGCAACGTGATGGCGGCGATGCCCTGGGTTCCCACCGCGAAACGGAGCCCGGTTCGCAGGACAATGGGGTGTCCGATCAGGAATGAGAACCGTCGACCGGTCCGCAGAAACGCATCGAAGCGTCGGCCGATTTCGATGTCGTAGCGCGACGGGGCGGTCACGGGATCGGACAAGAACAGGTCTGCGGCCAGCATCCCCGACTCCAGCCCGTAGTCGATACCCTCTCCGTTCATCGGGTTGATCAACCCGGCAGCATCACCGATTGCGACCCATCCCGGGCCGTGCCTGCGCGTGGCGCTCATCGGCAGCCGCCATGCCCGGGGGCGCTCCAGGTCTGGCCCGAGGCTCCAACTGTCTCGAACCTGTGCCCGGTAGCTGTCCTGGAGACGGTTCAGGTTGAGCGACTTGAAGCCCTTCATGGTGGACAGGGCCCCCACACCGATGTTCACGGTTCCATCGCCCGCCGGGAACATCCAGCCGTACCCGGGAACCGGGACGCCGGAGGAGTCCCGCAGCGTCAGACAGGCCTCCAGATACCGGTCAGCGTGGCGAGGAGACTCCGCATAGGTTCTGATTGCCAGCCCATAGGGCTCATCCGGATCTCGTTGCACACCCAATACCCGGTGGGCAGGCCCGGGTGCCCCGGCCGCCAGAACCACCAGATCTGCGGTCCAGCGCTGTTCTCCAACCGACACTCCGACGGCCCTTCCGTTTTCAACCACCGGCATCGCGTCATGCTCCCAGAGCAACTCCGCACCGGCTTCGCCGGCCAACTCCATCAAGCGACTGTCCAGACGTCGCCTGGGCCAAACCGCACCGTGATCGGGAAACGGGGCAATCCCGGGCCAGTGCAGCTGACGAGTCGTCCGGTTCGCAATCATGCGCAATCCGTCGATGCGGTGTGCATCATCGAGTGGGACACCGAGCTCCTCGAGCGCCTTTACCGCCCGGGGGGTCAACCCGTCACCGCAGATCTTGTCCCGACCCGCTGGACCCTTCTCGAAAACAGTCACCGTCGCACCCGAGGACGCCGCACGGATCGCAGTCGCAGCTCCCGCCGGGCCACCTCCGATGATCAGGATGTCTCGATGTATTGGCTTCTGCACTGCAGCAGTCTGTTCGCTCCGACCATATTTCCCAAAGCAGTCGAGCTTGATGCCCTCAGAGAGGAATAAATCGGCCGGAAACGGGTAGGTCAGAGCTTGCTGCCGTTGGGGACGATTCTGTGTGGCGAGATTGGCGGATTCAGGGGAACCCGCGTGGGAGCGCTTTCGGGACCTTGCCTGATCGGGAGCGGACACGAACATCTGGGACACGAATATCTAGAAGGAGTTGATGATGGAATCTTCGGAATGGCGCCCACGGCCGAGGCGCTTCGGGCGACGGGTATCAGGAGCGCTTGCTATTGCGCTCGCTGCTGTGATGATGGTTGCGATCCAGCCGGCCGGGGCGCACAGCAACGACCGCGGTCCCAACCGGCACAAGCCGGCACCGACGGTGAAGGTGCTCCAGAACGAGCTCAGCTCACCACGCGGGCTCGACACCCTTCTCGGCGTCCCGATCATCGGCCAGGGCGCCTTCGGCGCACCTGGGCCAGTGGTCGCTGCAATTCCATCCCGTCGAGGGTCGTTCCTGGTGAACCTGACAGAGCCCATCGGCCTGATGGACGTCGCCGTCGGCAGTTGGTTCTCGCTGTGGGGTCTGGGTAGCGATCAGGTTCTCTACCGCAAGACCCTGTGGGATTCGACCTTCAAGCCCGTCGCCAACATCGCCGAGTACCAGAAGACCGATCCTGATCCGACCGACACCGAACAGGACCCGACGGAGTCCAATCCATATGCGGTCGCCTCACTTCCGAACGGCGATGCGTTGGTTGCCGACGCAGCAAACAACGATCTGTTGAGGGTTAGTCCGGATGGACACATTCGAACAGTCGCCAGGTTCTCGACGGAAATGGTCTCGACCGACCAGGTCCCTCCAGATCCGACAGCGCCACTTCCTCCCGCGCTTCCAGCCGAAGCGGTTCCGACGTCGATCGCAGTCACCCCCAAGGGTGTTCTGGTCGGTGAATTGAAGGGCTTCCCGTTCCGGGAGGGATCGTCACACATCTGGTTGGTGAACCCCAACGCCACAAACGCCGTCTGTTCGGTCGACCCTGCCGCCAGGAAGAACTGCACTGAATTTGCCTCGGGCTTCACCGGCATTCAGGACCTCGCCTACAACAGCCGCACCAGGGACCTGTACGTGATGCAGATCGCAGTCGGTGGCGTCATGGCATTCGAGGGCGGGCTCGACTCTGGCAACGTCCCCCCTGCCGTCCTTCTCGAGGTCGACCGTAAGGGTCATCGACGCGAGATTGCCGCTGGACAGATCTTCCAACCTGGTGGAGTCGCAGTCGCCGGACAAGGCCATCTCTTTGTCACTGACGGAATCATCATGGGACCGGGACGGCTTCTGGACGTCAGCACCCGCTGAGCCGGGTCGACTATTGCGATAACTCAACATTTGCGTTTGCAAATTCACCTGGAACCGGGCGTCGGGCGATATCGCTCGACGCCCGGTTCTTGTTGGGACACCCGCGATGCGCCAGGAGCCGTGTCGGGAATGCCTTGGACCAGGCAGACATCCCCGTGAATCGGATGGATGTCTACCGGCTCGCCGATCGATCGACGCTGTCGCGCCTATGGGATTCGAGGACCACGAGAGCTGCTCCTCCGATACCGAGTGCTATCAAGCCGAGAACGATCACCAGGGGCAGGTTTAGCGAAATTGCTCCGCTCTGGTGCATGACGGCGATCACTCCCGCGCTCAAGGCCACCAGGCCGGCAACCAGGGCGATTGGATCCAGTGGGTGTGGGTTCATGTTCAGTCTCCGGTGATCGGGGTGGTGGCAGGTGGGTCGGGCAATCTGATCGTGCTGCTTGGCGCAGGTGTGGCTATCGGGCCGTCCAGCCCTTCAGATCCGTGTGGCCCGTCCGATCCATCCGATCCGTCGTCGGAGCTCGGCGTAGGGCTGACCAGCTGCGCACCAACAGGGTCGATCCCCAGTTCTGCGCAGTCGAGTTCATCTCCGAAGAAGCCCGTACACGCAGGGATTCTGGGGTAGTCGGCGGTGGCGGGACGATCCTCACGGCAGTCGACGAGCAGAAGGCTGTCATTGATGCACAGAGCGACACGCTTGGACTCCGGCACGTCACCGCAGGCCTTGACGACACCGCGCTCGCCACCTCCGACCGTACAGAGCTGGGACGGCGCCTTGAGCTCCCGCATGGGCTCTTTCGACCAATGGGGGTCGATGAGACGCACGGATCCCGCACCCATGTGGATCTCTAGTTCCAAGGTGTGTTCACCGCCCTGTTCGATGGTGCGGACATGATGGGTGTTGACGCCCGAGCTGAAGTGGTTGCTCGGTCCCCACAGGTTCTCGAATGGGCCAAACCCATCATCCAGGTCGCCCGAATAGAGCGATGCCTCTACCGGATCTCCGGCTTTCGGAACCCCAGTCTCGAACCAGATGCGGGCAAGCTCCTGGTCATACGACACGGCGTTCTCTCGACTGGGCCGAGAGAACGATCCGGTTCCGACACCGATCTGAACGTCAAGCTTCGTGTTCACCTGTTCTGGCAGAAGGACCGTGAGCGAACCAGCGGTTTGGTCGATACGCAGGAAGCGGTCCGAGTTGAGTGTCAGCTCTCGCAGGTCGAGTGAACTGTCGCTCAGTGAGGTCCGTAGTTCGCCGGGAAGTTCTGCCGCGTCTGCAACCGCGAGGTTGAAGCCTCCGTCGAGGTTGTCGACCTTCACGTCGACTGCTCCCAGACCGGCGAACACGACCGCCAGTGCGAGCGCCGGCAAAATGAGCCCCCGAGCCTTTCCTCGAAACGCCGAGAAGACGAGACCCGCGCCGAATACGCACAATGCAACTGCCCCGACCGTGCCCGGGCCCAGCTCGAACAGGCCGGCGAGTGCGAGCGCTCCCATTGCGCCGCAGACAACCAGCACCAGACACCAGGTGAGTAGACCGACCACCGGAAACCTCGGAGTACGGACCGGTCGGGGCATCGGCGCGGGCGGCACCGGCGGCACCGCGGATGCTTGGGCCGACGCGGCCTGCCACGGCGCGGTTGACCCCGCTGTTGGACCTACGGCTGAACCCGTGGTCCCCGACCCTGTTCCGCCGGCAGATGCGGCGTAGCCCGCCGCATCGCCACCCCTGAAGGGCGGCGGGCCTCCTGAACCTTGGTTTCCCCGCCCCGCTGCGGGCTCTCTGCGCCGCAGGACCAACGCTGCGCCGGCGAGCATCAGCGCCCACGGAAGGGACCTCCAGATGAGATCGGAGGTCGAGAACCCGGCGACCTGTCCAGTAAGCATCAACCCCGCTACGACGACGATTCCCAAGGCAACCAGATCCCGGATTCCGCCGCCGTCGGTGAGCCGCTGCCCTCTGTCGCTGGGAATCAACACCCATGCGATCAGGTACACGGGAATTCCGAATCCGGCCAAGGCGGCCAGCACGAATGCCGCTCTGACGATCAGCGATGGAACACCAATCCGCTCCGCCAGGCCTCCGGCCACTCCGGTCAGAATCCGGTCCTTCGACGAGCGCCGAAGCGTCTTGAGCCACGCCAGGGCCTGCGAAGAGATTCCGTCATCCGCTGCGTCCGCCCCAGTCGGGTCGATCGGTACTGGGCCAGGTTCGGGTACGTCCGAGCCCGGTGGTTCGGGTTCGGACACATCGTGAGATTCCATACCTAGATCCTGAGCGTTGGCAGGGTCGATAACCATTGGGGACAGCACTGATATATCCCTGAGCCAACCCTGAGGACGACTCAGGGTTCGGACCTGATGTGGCAGGCCCGCAACGGTGACAACATTGCTGTCGATGACAGCCGTGCAGCGCAACGACCCGGGAACAACGACCCCTGATTTCTCGCCCGGTGACTACTACGACGACGCCTCGGGTCCGATGCCCCGGTCCTTCGTGCTCGGCGTGGCCGCCGCGATCTCACGTCGCTATGGAGTCTCCGTCGCGGTCATACGCGCCATATTTACGACTCTCGCCGTCGCTGGCGGAGCCGGCGTCGTGCTCTACCTGTTGATTTCTGTCTTCTGGCGCAATCGTTCCACGACCGGTCCAGAGCCCACCGCGTCCAGGGATTTGGGCGCGATTCTGTTGATGATCGGCCTGATCTGGGAGCTGGGAGTCCTCTGGTCCGGGGTCAAGCCCGAATTGGTGCTCCCGGTCGGGCTGGTGGCAGTGGGCGTTGCTCTTGGCTGGCGAACCACTTCCATGGACGCCGACCGAATGGGACTGGGAGCCGGTACCGATTCTGGGGAAGGGGCGTCGAACCAGAGAGTTCGCCAACTCGCCCTTCGGATGTTGGGCGGCACCGTGCTCTGCATCGGCGGCCTCGCCGTACTCCTGGGACAGAACGCAGATCTGGCGACTCTTCGCGACGCCGTTCTGGGACTGCTGGTCGCCTTCGCCGGAGTAGCGCTTGTCGTGGGACCATCCACCGTCCGCTTCGTTCGCTCGTTTTCGAGCGAACGTGATGATCGGGTCAGAGCTGAGGAGCGAGCTCGGGTGGCTGCGCACCTCCACGACTCCGTGCTCCAGACCTTGACCCTGATCCAGAAGAAGGCCGACGACCCAGCCGCGACGGCCGCCCTGGCCAGGCATCAGGAACGCTCCCTGCGACGCTGGCTCTACGGATCGAGCACAGCGTACGGAACGGGTTCCGGAGACTCCGGGACGGTCGGCTGGAGGGCAACCATGGAAGAGATGGTCGGATCGGTCGAGGACCACTACGCCACGGCCATCGAGTTGGTGATGGTGGGGGATGGAGAGATCGGCGGAGTCGTCCCCGGCGAAACACCCGGTCGGAATGGGGACGACGCGTCCCGCCTCGCCGCGATCGTCGCGGCGGCGCGCGAGGGACTGATCAACGCCTCGAAGTTCTCGGGCGAGACCCACCTGTCGATCTATTGCGAACTAGGTGAGGCCCGATTCGACGTCTTCGTCCGCGACCGGGGCAAGGGCTTCGATATGAATTCGATTGATCCCGATCGACGAGGCGTCCGCGACTCGATAAGGGCCAGGATGGCGGGCGTCGGCGGACAGGCGAGCATCCGTACCGCACCGGGGCAGGGAACCGAGGTCGCGCTGTCGGTTCCGGTGCGCAGAAGCTCGATTGGGGGAAGCCCGATTGCGGGAAGCCCGATCGAGGGGAGGGCGGACAAGTGACCAGCTGGCCGAACACGGCGCCCGACGCTCCGCGGGTGGTGGTGGTTGACGACCACGCCCTGTTTCGCGCCGGGGTCGTCGCGGAACTCGGCGACCGGGTCGAGGTGGTTGGAGTGGCGGACGACGTCACGACTGCGATCGAGGTCATCCATACCCACTCCCCTGACGTGGTTCTGCTCGATGTCCACCTTCCGGGCGGGGACGGGGCAGCGGTAATGGCCGGATGTGGAGACCTCGAGAGCGTGCGCTTCCTTGCGCTGAGTGTCTCTGACTCGGCCGATGACGTCATCGCCCTGGTCCGTGCAGGTGCGCGCGGCTACGTGACAAAGTCCATCAGCGCCGAGGACCTTTGTGACGCGGTGGTACGGGTCGCGGCAGGTGATGCGGTGTTTTCACCCAGACTCGCCGGCTTCGTTCTTGACGCCTTCAGCGCTAGCACTCCCCCTTCACCCAACCCCGAGCTCGACCAGTTGACCACCCGGGAGGGAGAGGTCCTCCGACTGCTGGCCCGCGGCTACGCCTATAAGGAGATCGCCCGGGAGTTGACCATCAGCATCAAGACAGTCGAGTCCCACGCCTCGGCGGTTCTCCGCAAGCTGCAGTTGTCGAACAGGCGAGAACTCACTCGGTGGGCCTCGGAGCGACGACTGGTGTGACCGGGGAGAAGACGACGGCGCCGGTGCCTGTGCCGACCCTTGATTGCCTTGATCTTTGTTCGGCCAGGTGGTCGCCACAGCAACCACCTGGCCGAACAGAACCTGGAGGACGTGCCCTCGACAACCTCGTAGCGACACCCCGGCGACACTGGAACATCCCCATCTGAACCACGTTCTAGTCTCACGGAGTGCCGATCCGCGCCAAACGTCACAAAGTGTTCCTACACTTCCCCGGGATGAATCCGCGCACCCACTCGCCCCGCGTTCCGGCGAACGCGAAGACGACTGCGACGATTCTGGCGTTTCTCATGTTTCTGGTGTGCACGATCCTGTTTGGTTCGGCCCAGGTAGCGGGCGCCCAGGAGCCAGCCCCGACACCGACGACCACTTCGAAGACCACGCCAACGACTACGCCGGCCCCAGTGACCCAGGGGACCGTCGAGCCGACGGCTCCGGCAGAACAGGGCGGGCCTCGGGTTACCTCGACGTTGAAGCTCGGAGGAACCGGAAAGCCCATTGCCGGGGTCGAGATGGTCGTGTCACTCGACGGGAAGGAGGTCGGCCGCAGCGCCTCCGACGAGAACGGGTTCGTCGCGGTGACGCTACCCGGGGGCGGCAAGTACGAAGTGACCCTGGACAAGTCGACCCTGCCGAAGGACGTCCAGTTCGAGGAGGGCGCCCTGGCGACACTCAAGCCTTCGGTCCAGGCCAGTGGTGACCGTCCGTTGATCTTCCGGCTGGTCAATCGGACCCACGTCGCCGAGTCCGGGCCGTCCACGTTCGAGCGTCTGGCCAGCCTGCTCGCAAGTGGAACCCGGTTCGGGCTCATCATTGCGCTCGCAGCGGTCGGGCTGTCCCTGATCTTCGGGACCACCGGACTGACAAACTTCGCTCACGGGGAACTCCTCACATTCGGGGCGATCGCAACCTGGTACCTGAACTCCAACAATGGCGGGCTAGGCCTGCCGCTGTTCGTGGCGGCGATCGGAGGCTTGATCGCGGCGGCGGCCTTCGGAGCATCGTTCGAACTCGGCGTGTACCGACATCTGAGACGTCGCGGCATGCCGATCGTGTCCCAGATGGTTGTCTCCATAGGGCTGGCGCTCTCGGCCCGCTATCTCTTCAGCGTGATCTTCGGCGCAAACTCGAAGCAGTTTTCGCAATACGCCGCTCAGGCGCCCAGCATCGAACTGGGACCGGTGTCTCTGCGGCCCAAGGATCTGATCATCTCGGCCATCGCCCTGGTAGCGCTGATCGCGGTCGGACTTTTCCTGCAGAAGGCACGCCTGGGCACTGCCATCCGTGCCGTCGCCGACAACCCCGATCTGGCTATCGCGTCGGGGATCAACGACAAACGGGTGATCCTGATGGTGTGGACCCTCGCCGGCACTCTCGGCGGACTGGCCGGAATCATGATGGGCAGCGCCGAAACGGTCCAGTGGACCATGGGCGAACACATTCTGTTGATCATGTTCGCGGCGGTGCTCCTGGGAGGACTGGGGACCACCTTCGGGGCCATGGTCGGCGGACTGTTCGTGGGCATCGTCTCTGACCTGTCGACCTTCTGGCTCGATTCCGACCTGAAGATCGTCGTCGCCCTCGCGACCCTGGTCGCGGTGTTGTTGATCAAACCATCTGGTGTCTTCGGCGTACAGGCCAGGAAGGCCTGACATGTTGGCATTCAGCGTCGGAGCAGCCCTGATCGACGGGCTTCGTGATTCGATAGCCGTCACCGCCTGCGTGGGGGCGCTCGCCGGCATCGGGCTCAACATCCAGTTCGGCTACGCCGGCCTCCTGAATTTCGGCCACGTCGGGTCCGCTCTGGTGGGCGCATACGGAACTGCGATCGTCGTCAACAGTGGCGGCTCGCTCTGGCTGGGCATGGTTGTGGGCATCCTCGCCGCTGGGGTGCTCGGCCTACTGATGGGCCTTCCGACACTGCGCCTTCGAGCCGACTACCTTGCTATCGCAACGATTTCAGTGGCCGAGATCCTGCGAACCGTAGCCAACTCCGCACGCATGCAGTCCGTCACCGGCGGGCCGATCGGAATCGGGGGTGTCGCGGATGATTTCTACGCGATCAACCCGTTCCCTCCCGGCCGATACGGCTGGGGTTCCTTCAGCTACAACCAGAACATGTTGTGGTCGATGGTGGTCGGTTGGTCACTCGTCGTGCTCGCATCGCTGGGCGTGTGGGGTCTGTCCCGAAGTCCGTGGGGCCGCCTACTGAAAGCCGTGCGTGAGGACGAGGAGGCAACCCGCTCGCTCGGCAAGAACGTTTTCGCGATGAAGCTCCAGGCGTTCGTCATCGGCTCGGTCATCGGCGGGATCGCCGGAATCATCTTCTCGTTCGACGGCGGGTTCGTGAAGCCCGACTTCTTCATCGCCCAGACGACCTTCAACTGGTACCTGATGGTCATCCTCGGCGGTGTCGCCACCGTCATTGGACCAACCGTCGGTGCAATTGTCTTCTGGTTCGTCATCTCGATGCTCAACAGCCTGCTCAGCCAGGCCATCGGCGACAGCGGCTGGTGGTTCATAGCATCGACCGACGTCGGGGCGGTGCGCTACGTCCTCGTCGGAGCCGCGATCGCGCTGTTGTTGGTGTTCCGACCCCAAGGCATCTTCGGCAATCGGGAGGAGGCGATGATCGGTGACCGTTGAGACCGCTGAACCGACAATTCCAGCGCCGCCCCACGGAGTTGATCCGATTCTGGTGGCCACCGATGTCCACCGGTCATTCGGTGGTGTCCGCGCAGTCTCGGTCGATCACTTCGAGGTGCAGCCGGGCAAGATCGTTGCGCTGATCGGACCCAACGGCGCAGGAAAGACGACGTTCTTCAATCTGCTGACGGGTTTCGAAAGCGCCGATGGCGGCAGTTGGAAATTTGAGGGCCATGAACTGGCCGGGAAGCCCGCCTATGCCGTGGCGCAGGCGGGAATGGTCCGAACCTTCCAGTCCGCCCGCGTGTTTCCCCGTCTCTCGGTTCTCGACAACGTGCGGCTCGGCGCCAAGGGGCAGCGGGGCGAGCGGCTGGGTTCGGCTCTGGCCCGTTGGCGTTGGCGGACCCAGGAAGAGCAACTCGGGGAACGAGCCTCGGAACTGGTGCACTGGGTCGGCCTCGGCGCCAAGGAGAACGACCTGGCGGGGACACTGTCAGGCGGACAACGCAAGCTTCTCGAGTTGGCCAGGGCCGTGATGGCCTCCCCAAGTTTGCTGATGCTCGATGAGCCGATGGCGGGTGTGAACCCGGCGCTACGTCAGGCGCTGCTCGAGAAGATCGCCGACCTGCCGTCGGAGGGAATCACCGTTCTCTTCGTAGAGCACGACATGGATGTCGTCTCGGTCATCTCGGACCTCGTGGTCTGCATGGCAGAGGGAAGCATCATCGCTTCTGGAACCGCTGGCGAGGTTGCCGCCGATGAACGGGTCATCGAGGCCTATCTGGGAGCGTCCAGCGGCGACTTGCGCGACGCCGGCCGTTCAATGGACGACGAAATGCCCCACCCGCCGAAAGACATCCCGGTTCCGGCCGAGGTGGCTGACCATCTTCCGCCCCCCGACGTCGAGCCCGAGATGATGGGTGATTTCACCAGCAAGCTGCCGCGGAAAGAACCCACCGACGACGATCCAGGGTCACGACCATGAGTGCGAATCTGCTCGAACTACACGATGTGGTCGCCGGCTACATCTCCGGGGTCGACATCCTGCAGGGCACCTCGATGCACGTGGGTCACAACGAGATGGTGGGGATAATCGGCCCCAACGGTGCAGGCAAGTCGACTCTCATCAAGGCCGTGTTCGGTCTGGTCCCGATCCGTTCGGGCACGGTCCAACTCAACGACGACATCATCACCGGCACTCCAGGATTCGAGCTCGTCAAACGGGGCGTCGGCTACGTTCCCCAGGTTCGCAACGTCTTCGGGACCTTGAGTGTCGAAGAAAACCTCCGCATGGGCCTGTTCCTGCGGCCCGCTAAGTTCATCGAGCGACGGGACGCAGTCTTTGAGCTGTTCTCCGTCCTCGCTGAGCGGCGCAACGCCAGAGCGGAATCTCTGTCGGGCGGGCAGCGGCAGGTCCTTGCCATGGGCAGAGCATTGATGATGGAACCATCGCTGATGCTCCTGGACGAACCGTCCGCGGGACTGTCGCCGACCATGCAGGACGAGGTCTTCGACAAGATCACCGCGATCAACAGCGCCGGGGTTTCGATCCTGATCGTGGAGCAGAACGCCCACAAGGCCCTCGGCATCTGCGACAGGGGCTACGTGCTCGATCAGGGCGTCGTGGCCCACACCGGTACCGGAAGCGAATTGATCCGGGATCCAAAGGTCATCGAGTTGTACCTCGGTTCACTCGCCCGTCCCCGCTGATTCGCGAGGACTGGCCGTGGGGCAAGGCACAGCGACCTACCCGATCAGCCGACCGAGAAAGTCCCGGAGATCTCGTTCGCGGCGTCGTCCGCGATCGTAGTGATGTTGTTCAGAGTGTCGGCTGCGGCCGTGTTGACGGTGTAGTCGCCAACCTCTGCGTCGGCCGGAACGGGACAGGTGAGTTGCCAGATTCCCTCCTCGGGCGTTCCTGAAATCAACTCTGCGCCGGCAATGCACCAGCCGGGTGCGCTTCCTCCACGCCGGACGGCAAAGCCCACGTTCGCCACTCCGGCCGGGTCCGAAACGCTGGCCGTGATCGTAAGGTTGCCTCCGGGAGCGACGGTGTTCGGAGCGGAAGTGACACTCGTGACCACGGGTCCGACCAGGTCGTTCAGGTCACCGGTGACGGTGAAGTGGCCACTAGTTGCCGAGGGCGGGCCATCGCCGGTGGCCTGGGAGTTGAACCGTGCATCAACTGCAAGAGTGTTGACCTGGTACTCGCCGGAGTTCATGACCGCCGGCGTCACGCACGAGACCGTCCAGGTCCCGGCCTGGGCAGTACCGGAGGTCAACTCGGCGCTGCCGGAACAGAATCCCGCAGGCACACCGGCGTGGCGGACGACGAACGCGACTCCCGTTACACCCACATCGTCGCTAACGGTTGCGGCCACTTGGAGAGCTTCGTTCTGTCCGACTTCCTGCGGCGTAACGACTACTGACACTATGACCGGTGCCTGCTGATCGATCGCTCCCGGATCACCTGGATCGGGAGGTGCCGTACAACCGGCCAACGCCAGGACTGCGCCAACAGCGACAATCGAAATCTTCGCCATACGATTCATTGGAGCCCCCCGGCCGGTGATTGGAGGGCGCCGGTCCGGCCGCCCTGCACAGCGCCCGCAACAGTACGACATCGCCATCGGGGGAACAACGGACTGCTGTGAAAACATGGGAAGAGGCCCGACCGTGTTGGCCGAGCCCCTTCCCGTCACCTATGCAAACGCCGGAGGATCAGCTGACGTTGATCTGAGGAACGTCGAGCGTCTTGTCCTCGCCTGCGCTGTTGTATTCCCAGACGTCGTAGACGCCGGTTCCGGGCTCCATTCCGTCCCACTTCTGGAACTCGCTGGATGCACCGTGGTAGTGGATCGTCTTCTTCTCCTTGAGGAAGCCGAGGCATTCCGCATAGGTGCTGCAGACGTTGTCGCCCTCAAGGTTCTTCGAGAACGCTCCTGCAATCGCCGACCCGGAGTCGCTGCCTGCACTCTGTGCCGCCAGCGCCATCAGGATGGTGCAGTCATAGAAGTATGACGAGAAGATGGTGTCGATACCGGTCGCTGCGAATTTCGCCAAGAACGGGCTCTCGATACCTGCAGGTGCAGCAGCGGGAGCCGTGCCCTTGATTCCGGCGACCTTGGTGAGGTCGGAGGGATCCACGGTCTCGGCGAAGCTGGAGCTCTTCATTCCGTCGGCGGTGTAGATGGGCATTGCGGACGGGCCGATTCCCTTGGCGATCATTGCGCTGACCACCTTGGCGCCATCATCGTTGAAGCCGATGACTGCCACTGCGTCGGGCTTGGCGTCGGCGACCTTCTGGACGTCTGCGTCGAAGTTGGAGCCGTCGGGGTCATAGAGGACCGTGGTAGCCACCTTGGCGCCGGACTCTTCGAGAGCCTTACCGAGGAAGTCGGCGAATCCCTTGCCGTAGTCATCGTTGCGGGCGATGATCGCCACGTTCGAATGACCGTCGCCTGTGATCAGGTCCGACAATGCCGGTCCCTGGAGCTTGTCCGGAGGAGCAGTGCGGAAGAAGTATCCACCGCCGACACCGCTGAGGTTTCCAGCCGTGGTCGAACCGGAGCAGGCCGGAACCTTGTCGGTTGCAAACGTGTCTGCGAGCTTCGCTGCAACTCCGGATGGGGCTGGGCCGATGATTGCGTCGACCTTGTCGGAGTTGATGAGCTTGTTGTAGGTGGTCTTGGCCACGTCTGGCGAGGTTCCGTCGTCGCCCTGGACGACCTTGACGTCCTTGCCGAGGACCCCGCCCGCTGCGTTGATCTCCTCCACAGCCATGTTGATCGGAGTAGCCAGGGACTTGACGATCACATTGAGATCGCCACTCTGTGGAACCAAGGTGCCGAGGACCAGTTGGTCATCGACATTGCCCCTGTCATTGGTTGGCGCAGTGGTTTCGGTCGTGTCCCCTTTGTCGGCGTTGTCAGCGCTGTCGTCGGCGCTACTGCACGCGCTCGCGACCATCGCCAGAGCCGCCACGAGAACAGCCAGACCCTTCCATTTAGACCTTCGCATTTCCTACCCCCATCAGGTGTAAGTGGTTCGACGCAAACACGTCGAGATCGAACAATAGGCCGAAGACCCGCCTACACGGCGGAACTGCAGGGCCGCCGGGCACACGACCCCGGAGGCATCGAGGGCGAACTCGGGATGTGCCGATGAGGTTGTCAATGGCACGCGCTCCAGCCTTTGTTCGGCCAGGTGGCTGTTGGGGCGACCACCTCGCCGAACAAAGATCAATGCGACCAACGGGTGTTCCACCGGCAAGCGTGGAATGGCGCTCCTATGGATGTGGATGTGGAATGGTCGACCCGGTGAGGAATTGATAGATCTCGCGGGTGACAAATCGTCTGCGGAAATGCTGGCGCTGGCGCCGCTTGGGTGCGTGAACATTGCGGAAGGGTCGTTCTGCCTACACAGATCGTCGTCGGCCGCCGGTAGGGTGACCGACAGGGCTTGGGCGAAGAGGGGACCAAGAGCTTGACTGCAACCGAACTCAAGGTGACGTTCCACGACCGTTATCACGACTCGCTTGCAGCGTTGGAGCCGATCGAGATGCAGCGGGCGAACAGTGCGCTGCTTCAGTTCAAGCAGGATCCAAACCACCCGAGCCTGAACCTCCACCCGATCAGTGGCGCCCGACCGGGCTTCATGTCGATCCGTGCCGGCAAGGAGCTGCGAATTGTCCTCTACGTGCGAGGCAACACGTCGGTCTGGCTATTCGCCGATCACCACGACGACGCCTACGGGCGCGCGTGCCGGCTCCGCATGGCCATTAACCCGAACGAGGGGATTGCCATCCTCGGGTTGGATGGCAGCGCTTACGTACCGCTCGAAACCCCAGCGCCTTGGACTGATCCCGATCCGGTCGTCGACCCATCGATTCGCCGTCCGCTAGATCATTGGACTGACGCCGAGCTCGCTCAGGTCGGCATCGTGGGGAACGACCTGTCGATGGTGCGGGCGCTGCTGACAGCTGAAGAAGCGATCTTGTTGCTCGACCAGCCAGGCTGGGACGACCAGCGGGTCGACACCCTGCTCGAGATGATCGAGCGGACACCCGATTCGTTCTTCGCAGGCACCCTGACCGGCGACGAAGATGTGGCAGCCGAGGAGCGACTGCGAGATGCCGTCACTCGGTTCGGCGTGCTCGCTGGACTGTCCCCCCTATTTGACGAAGACGAGCTTGAACGCATCGCGTCCGCGCCGATCGAGGAGTGGATGCTGTTCCTGCACCCCGACCAGCGCGCCCTGGTCGACAAGTCGTTCAACGGACCGGCACGGGTCCGGGGCGCAGCCGGCACCGGCAAGACGGTCGTCGCGCTGCATCGCGCTGCGGTGCTCGCCAAGCGCTACCCGGAGCCCGACGAGCGGATCCTCGTCACGACGTTCCTCAAGTCGCTGACACCGGTGCTCGAGCAGCTCTATCGTCGGCTGCCCTCAGCGCAGCACGGCCGAGTCGACTTCCTCAACATCGACAAGATCACCTATCGGATCTGTGCCGAGGCTGGGTCACGTCCGAATATCGATGTCCGAGCTGTCGACAGCGCCTTCGCCAGCGCGTGGAAGAAGGTCGTCACCGACGACTCGCCGATCGCCCGTGCAGGGCTCACCCGCGAGTACATGCGCGACGAGATCAACGCCGTCATAAACGGTCGTGGCATCACCGACCTCGACACCTATCTCGACGTTCGTCGCACCGGCCGCAAGACGCAGTTCGGGGATGCGCTTCGGCGCCAGACCTGGGAGCTGAAGGATCATTGGGATGCCGGCAAAGCGCAACGTGGCGCCGAGGACTTCCACGACCTGGCGATCCGAGCGCGTGATATTGCACGGGCTCGGTCCGAGCCGACGTATCGGGCGGTGATCATTGACGAGGCGCAGGACCTGACGCTCGTCGGCCTGCAGTTGCTGCGGGCACTCGTAAACGGTCAGGGCCCGGATCGACCCGATGCTCTCTTCATCTCGGGCGACGGCGCGCAGCGCATCTACCCGGGTGGGTTCACGCTCCGTCAGGCGGGGGTCGAGGTGCGGGGCCGAACTGCGCTGTTGCACACGAACTACCGCAACACCGCCGAAGTGTTCACAGCGGCGCTGAAGCTCGCCGGCGACGAAGCCGTAGAAGACCTGGACGAGGAGTATCGGCGCGACGAGGGCGTCGCCCACATCGGTCGCTCCGGTGCTCGCGTCGAGCTGATTTCGACAACCTCGCTCGACCGAGAGGTCGAGGCGATCATCGCCCGGTCCGACTCGATTATCGCCGCGGGCGGCCCGGTACAGCCGGGCGACATTGGCATCTTCTGCACGACGAACCATCAGGCCAAAGCCGTCCGCAAGGCGCTCGAGCAGCAGGGTCACGCCGCCCAGGACCTGAACGCCTACGACGGAACACCGAGCGACAAGATCAAGGTCGGCACGCACCACCGGGCCAAGGGGCTCGAGTTCAAAGTCGTGTTCCTTCCCGGCTTGTCCGAGGACGAGTTCCCACGCCCTCGCGCCCCCGGCATGGACGAGCGCGAGTACGCCGACCGGCTCGCTCTCGAGAAGAGCGCCCTGTTCGTCGCCATGACCCGAGCGCGTGACCGACTGATCCTGACATGCACCGGCGACCCCTCTCCGGTGCTCGAACCCGTCATCAGCGATCTTGACTGTCAGACCTACTGAGTACCCTTCATTCCAACGGTGCCGATTCGTCGGTCAGGCGGCGCCGATCCAACTACTTCCCTGACCTTCCCCATGGACATCTTCGACCTTCGAGAACGACTCATCGGCGACTACGAGTCGTTCGTCAGCAGCTTCCTTAGCTTCCGCGACCCGCGGATCGCGAAGCATGTCGAGACGAACCTGAAGGACGGCCACCTCTGGCCCGAGCCGCGCCTCGGGCTCAACCCCAGTTTCGAAAGCGGTGGAACGGTCGGCGCACACGTCGACGACGGAGTGCTGCACCCGAAGACACGAGAGATCTTCCGTTTCGGCAAGGAGAACGGCGCCGGCAGCGAACTGCGCTTCCATCGCCATCAGGTCGAGGCAATTCACGCAGCCAAGCGCGACGCCAACTACGTGCTGACCACCGGCACCGGTTCGGGCAAGAGCCTCGGCTACATCGTGCCAATCGTCGACCACGTGCTGCGCTCCGGCTCCGGCAAGGGCGTGAAGGCCATCGTCGTCTACCCGATGACCGCGCTGGCGAACAGCCAGCGCGAAGAGCTCGACAAGTTCCTGAAGCTCGGGTTCGACGGCCACCCGC
>JBATWQ010000327.1:0-4916 GCA_049672765.1 Microthrixaceae bacterium
GGTATCCGCTGGTGCTCGGCGCTGTGACCGTCACGTTCAAGATGACCGCACCGGTGTCACTGGCGGGCACCGAACCTCGGCTTGAGACGACTATGTCGATCTGATCGCCGTTCCTGGTCCCGCTTCCGACGGGTCCCACTCTGGACGAGTTGAAAGTGGGAGCAAAGGAAGGGCCGGCGACGGTTGAACCGGTCGGCCTGGTGTCGGCGAACCTCGCCGGATTGAGAGCGACATAGGACGAACCGGTGGTGAAGTACCCGGTTACGTCCACCACGACGTTCGTCGACCTGCTCGATGTCAGGACCGTGACCTGGCCGCCAGAACCGACCTTGACGACCACCGAATTGGAAATGGTCTGGCCCGGCCCGAAGTTGACGTTCGACGCATTCGGACGGGTCGTCCCCGTTGGAAACACCGTCAGATAGCCATCGCCGACCGGGTTGACCGCAACAACGTTCAGGGCGACCGCGGCGACGTTGCTAACAGGCACCCCGCCTCTACCCAGGACGGTCAACTGCAGGTTCTTGCTGTATGAGATCGGACCGCTGCGGATGAAGCTGCCATCTACCGACGTACCGTTGGAACGGGTGTCGGCCAGGCGGGCCGGCGACAGAGCAGTGATTCCGCCGGCAGTGAAGTACCCGGAGACATCGACGATGATGTGAGCCGGAGACGAACTGAAGATCGTCACCTGGTTGGCGGCGCTCAGGGTCGCGATCACCGAGTTGGCGACGGTCTTGTTCCGGTCGAAGTTGATATTGGACGCCTTGGGGCGGGGCTGGCCGGTGGGATAGACGGTCACGTAGCCCGAGATGGGAGCGCCGGTCGCTGTGACGTTCAGTGCCACCCCGGCAACGCCGCTCGCCGGAACTCCGCCGCGTCCCCCCACTGTTAGAACCAGCGGCGAGGTCGGGGTCACAAACCCGCTGCCACGGAACAGGTTGTCGATGGTCGGTCGACCGGACCTGGTGTCGGCGAGGCGGGCGGGGTCGAGCGGCCGGTAGTCAGGTTCGGCAGCCACCGAGGCCGTAGGAGGCCCTGCTGGTGCCGGGTCGGCCCCGGCGCTTCCGCTGAAGCCGGCCAGGATGAGCAACGAAATGACGCTGATCGCTGACACAATCCGAATCTTCTTCACGGGTTCCTCCCCCAAATATCGGTGGCGACGCTGCCACGGGGCGAACCATACCCGAGTCGGCTAGGGGTCGGGCCTGGAGTGCGCCTCGCTGCCCGGCCCCGTTCCCCGGTTTCGGAGTTTGACGACCGAGAAGAGCAGCGCTTCGGTCACGATCGCAACGGCCCTGAACAGCACCGCTGCGACCAGCTTTGCTCCAGGATTGCCGCCGACGAGCAGCCCGAGCGATGCCTCCCTGACTCCCAGGCCCGCCGGCACCGGTATGACCAGGAATCCGACGACCCAGGCCAACGCGAAACCGGCCGAGGCCTGCACGAAGTTGACATCGATTCCGGCGGGTACCGAAAGGCATGCGAATGCCACGCCGGCGAACCCCAGAGCCGGAATGGCCCACAGCACCGAGATCCAGACATCTGACTGGGCGGGCAGGATCGTGTGGTCGGGCGTACGTGGCAGCACCCTGCGCAACTGATCAAGGGACCACTGCAGCAGCTCCCGTTTGCCGAAGAAGAATATGAGTGGGGTGAAGAGGAGGGAGATGCGGCTCCATCCGGGCATGGATGGATTGGAGACGCTCAACATCGGTCCGAACACTCCGCCCGAGATGACCATTGTCAGCTTGGAGACGAGCATCGCGGTCCCAGCCCTGGCCGTGCCGACCTCCTCGGTCCGTGCCAGGGCCGCCTGTCCCAATGCCTGGGCGAAGCCACCGACGGGGGTGTACTTCATCAACTGTGAGCTGTAGAACGCGTCGTTGAGGACCCTGCGTGGGACCGCAGTGCCGAAGAGCACCTCCCAGCTACGCGAACTGCACCACAGCGAGATGAGGTTCGCCACGGCTGCAGGGACGAGCGCCCACAGCGGCGGGGCGTCGAGTTCCTTGATGTCGCGGTAGGTGTACCACCCGGCTATGAGGATCGCCGGAATTCCAACGGCCAGAATGGCAAGGCGGATCCAGCGGTTCTTCATCAAGCACGAGTGCCGGGGCGGCTTTCGCCCAGTGCCGGTTTGCGGGCGATCAGCACGAGCCCCGTCCCCTTACCGGGAACCAATCGTTGGGCCACTCTGAACGGCCAGGTTCCTACCCGGATGAGCGCATTTGCCGATCTGGGTGGCTGGAACCAGCCTCCGCTCCGCCTTGTCCGATCGAGCGCCGACTCCGCCTCGACCTCGGACCCACTCTGGATGCGCTTCGACATCGTGTTGCGGATCCACTCGAGCCCGAAGCCGAGCGGAAACCCGTAGAGTCGCGCCACCACATCCACCAGACCCAGATCGGCCGCCATAGTGGCTAGATCTTGGGGTTCGTAGCGGCGGATGTGGCCAACTTCGAAATCGTGGGTCGAGTAACGCTCTGGCCACGCGGGGACCGACAGCAACAACAGACCCCCTGGCTCCAGATGGCGGACCCACTCGCGAAGGACCGTCCTGTCATCTTCAATGTGTTCCAGAACCTCGAAGGCACACACCACGTCGAAGAGTTCCTCCTCGGAGAGTTCATCGAGCGACTCCAGGAGTCGGCTGGTGCCCTCCGGAATACCTCCGAGCAGTTCGGCGGTTGCCGTTCGAGAATCGGTCGACATCTCTACACCGGTGTAGTCGTGACCGGCCTTCACCAATCGAGCCGCAACGGCTCCCCTGCCGGGGCCGATCTCGAGCACCTTCGACGGCGCCAGCTTTTCGAGTGGTCCGCGCAACAGGTCGAAGCGGAGCCAGCCATTGGGCGGTATCGCAGGGCCTTGGGAAATGTGCCTGCGCGACGACATTGTCGCTCTCCGGTCATCGAGCGCCTTCACAACTCGTTCGGGTAGGAAGTTGTCCGCCCGCTCCCGGCCAGCGGATGCACCGATTCCGTAGCGTTCCGGGGCGTCGGCAACACGGGACAGGCATTCGGCGAGCGCCTTGTCGTCCCCCGCAGGTACGTATAGAGCCACGTCGCCCAGTGCCCGACGTTGAACTTCGGTATCGGCGGTCACTACCAGATTTCCTGCCGCAAGGCCTTGGTACACCTTCGTCGGAACCACCCGACCGGCCTTCGGGGTCGTGCCGAAAATGCCCAGGCAGACATGCTGTGACGCAACCAGGTCGGGTAGATCGACGTTGTCGACCCAGTCAATCCAGCGCACGTTCTCAACTGTTTTGCCGACGCGCGCCATCGCTTGGTTCGCTGCCGCGATGGTCGCGTCGAGGTCCTGGCCAGAGCCGACCATGGTGAACTCGATGCGCGGGTCGTTTGCCAGTCGCGCGATTGCCCGCCCTATGACGGTCGCTCCGTGCAACGGCGTGTACAGCCCGACGAAGCAGACCTTCAGCGGAGGCGGCGGTGGCGGGGTGGACTGCTCGAACCAGACATGCGTGGCTCCGACCGGTACAACCACAGCCCTGCTAGCGAAGTCTTCGGACAGTTGGCCAAGCTCCTCGGCGGTGTCGACGAGTATCAGGTCGGCCCTTCGCAGGGCCGCCCGGTCGAGTGCGTCCAGAAACCTGTACTTGAGCCCGTTTGCCACCCCTCGGTCGCGAGCCGTATCGGCAAGACCGACCATGTGGTCGAGCGCAATAACCGCCTCGGGCCAGACTCGCCTGGCCAGGTGAACGTCAAAATGGCCCATGTAGCCGACAACGACCAGATCTGGTGTCGCCACCTTCCGCCCGCGCCGCCAAAGCGGAATCCAGGCGACGACGATGGCCCGTAGAAGTCGCAATGCGCCACCCGTCGAACTTGCGGCGTGGACCTTGTCGGCGGTCGACAGCCCGAGGGGCTCGTTGATCTGGGACACGTCGTGGCCAAGGGCTGAGAGGCCTTCGCAAAGAACCGCTACCCGAGGGTGCAGGCTCTGGTCATAGGAGCCGAAGAAGACAATTCGGTCCGTACGAGAACCGGCCTCGCCATGAGAACCGGCCTCGCCGTTCAACCCGGACTCTCGGTTCAACCCGGACTCTCGTCGAGTTCCTGTCGCCGTAACGAAACCTTGGTGGCAGAGATGATCTTCCTGTTGGCCGACAACAGGTCCGCCAGCAGCCCGAAGATCCAGATCTGCGCGGCAAGCAACATCATGACTGCAGCGCCGACGAGGCTGGGGACACGACTGGCCACGTCGTCGGTCAGAACGTGCAGATAGAACCAGCGGACGACGAGCGCCAGACCGACTAGGAACGGAGCCACGCCCAGCCCGAAGAAGAACCTCATCGGCTTGTAGAGAGCGAACGACCTGACGATGGTCGTGCCAGAACGCCAGATGTAGCGCGGGATGCTCTTCACCAACCGTGATTCCCGCGTCTTCGGGTTGACCCGGATGGGCACCCCGCAAATGGTGATCCCTTCCCAGCCCGCCTGGACGATTGTCTCCATCGTGTAGGAGTACTTGCCGAACACCTGGGTCCGGATGGCCGTTTCGCGGCTGAACGCCCGGAAGCCCGAGGCGGCGTCACCGACGTTGGTTCCCGAAAAACCTCGAACCACGGCGCTCCCGGCTCTCTGGAGCTTCTTCTTCAACGGCGAGAAGTCGTCGACCGCCTCGATCGGCCGCTCACCGATGACCAGATCGGCGCTCCCGGCGACGATCGGAGCCACCAGGTCCGGAATGCAAGAGCCGTCGTACTGGTTGTCCGCGTCGGTGTTGACGATTACATCGGCCCCTGCTTTGAGCGCCGAATCCAGACCGGTCAGAAAGGCGTTCGCAAGACCACGGTTCTGGGGCACGCGAACCACATGGTCGACGCCATGTTCGCGAGCCACCTCCGAGGTCCGATCGGCGCTGCCGTCGTCGATGACGAGCCATTCAAC